>JAEVZP010000016.1 GCA_023392185.1 Bacteroidota bacterium | reverse complement strand
GGCTATTACTGGAGCCCCGACCGCTGGATCAGCGACCCGCAGGCCGATGCCCCTTACGTGTGGCCGGTGCAGAGCACCCTCTACGAGGTGGTCGTGCAGCTGGCCTCCGGCTGCACGGCGGCAGGGCAGGTGTTTGTGAAGGTGAGCGACCCGGCACAGATACCGGTTCCCAGTGCTTTTGCGCCGGCAGCCGAGCCGGGCGGGTGGCGGATTGCCTTGCTGGGGGGCTATACCCTCAAAAAGCTGCGGGTGTATAACCGTTGGGGCAACTGCCTTTTTGAGACCGCCGATGCCGCCAAAGGCTGGGACGGGACTTATAAAGGCACACCCCAACCTGAAGGTGTGTATCTCTACATGCTGGAAGGAGCTACGCCGGCCGGTGCGCCCTACCGCCAGAGTGGCACCGTGCACCTGGTCCGGTAAGGAAAAACCGGAAAAATGCGCTGTATTTCCGGAAAACAGGGCGCTCCCGAGAGAACATTTGGTGTTGTATGAAGCCGGTGTTTTCCGGCGGCGGCAGAAGATTTCCCTCCCCGGCGTCCGGCCGGAGGAGGAATGCCGTTACCGATGCGCCTCTATCGCCGCCTCTAATGCCTTCTCATAGGCATCGGTCACGGCGGGCCAGTTGTAGAACTGTTCTATCTTTTGAAGATTGGCCGCCCGCATCTGCGCACGGGTCTGTGGCAACACCGGTGTCCGGAGCAGCGCCGCAACACCGGCGGCATCCTTAAAATAAAAAGCGTCTTCTCCCAGGACCGAGCGGTTGAAAACATTATCGTGTGCAGCCAGCAGCGCGCCGCAGCCCATCGCTTCCAGCAGCGAAGGATTGGTGCCGCCTACCGAGTGGCCATGAAAATACCGGTCGGCAAAGTGACGCAGGTTGTCGATAACGCCAAAATCGTAGATGCCGCCGAGAAACCGGATGTCGGGACAGGGGGAAAACTTCTCTGCCAGCCGTTGCCCGAAGGCATTGGCCGTCTTGCCCACTACCACAAAAGGCTCTTTATTTCCGGAAAGTACATAGCCATCGAGGATGGTTTCGATGTTGTTTTCGGGCTCCATCCGGGCAATGAGCAGGTGGTAGCCGCCGGGTTGCAGCCCGTAGTTTTCCGGAACGGCTTTATCCGGGTTGAGAAAGATATCGGCACCGTAGGGGATAAAAAAAGAGTCTTTGCCGAAGGTTTCTTTCAGATGTTGCCGGATGCCTTCCGAATCGGCAATCAGCTGGTCGGCGTGGCGGGCGGCCAAGCCTTCGGCCCATTTCAAAAAGCGTTGCACCTTCGGGCTGTATTTGCTGCGCTTCCATTCCAGCCCGTCCATATTCACCACATTCGGGCAGTCTTTGGGCCACATCCACCACCACACCGAAGAGCTCGTGTAGCCCAGTTGCAGCAACACATCAAAACCTCTTTTGCGGGCATCTCGAAAGCAGGCCAGGTCATACAGAAACTGTCCCGCCGTGCCGATCCGGTCTTCCGGGTCGGAGCAGTGGATGATGTGGATGCCCTGCCATTCTTTTTCCTGAAAATCGTGGGTGTCTGAATTATAGACCCATACCTGATGCCCTTTTGCGGTCAGGCCCAGGGCCAGCTTTTCGGCACATTGTTCAAAGCCGCCGTAGCGGTTGGGGATGCCCCGGGTGCCGAGGATGCCTATCTTCATGCTTGCTGAAAAAGATGAGGCAGCGCATCGCGGTAGGCCTTCAGCGTTTCTTCGCCGGCGCGCTGCCAGGTATAATGGTCCAGAATGTATTGACGGAATTGCGGCTCGTAGGGCGCGCCGTGGGCTTCCAGAACGGCCTCCCGAATCGACAGGAGGTCGTCCGGATCACAATACCAGGCATGATCCCCGAAATAATCGCGCACATCGCCCCGGTCGGTCACCACCACGTTGCAGCCCATAGCCGCCGCCTCGAGCGACGACAGGCCGGTGGTTTCAAAAAAAGACGGCAGCACGTGCACCTTGGCAGAAGCATATGCCTGATACACTTCGGCTTCGGGCAGCCACGGCCGGATAAAAACATTGGGTCCGGCTTCGCGACAACACGCCTCATAATAGGCCTGGTGGTTGGGTGAAGGCTTGCCGTGGATAAAAAGCTGCAACGGCGTGTCGGCCATTGCGCGAATGAGGTTCAACTGGTTTTTGATCGGCTCGATACGGGCCATGCACAGCACCGCGCATTCATATTCCGGAAGTTTGGTGCGCACGCCCTCAGCTACTTCTGCATTGATGCCGTTGGGAATCACCCGGTAAGGCTTTTCCACCCCATAGCGCGCCACAAAGCGGCGGTATTCACTTTCGGAATTGGGCAGCAGAGCCAGCGCGCCCTGCGCCACTGCCCGCACCGAGCGGGCATGGCCGCGGAGCAGATACGATTTGCTTCGGATTTTCTCGCCGTTGCGCACCTGCCGCGCCAGGGCTTTGAGGTATTCCATGCCGTCGCCGGAGACCAGGCGACTGACGATTTTCCGGAAAGTGCCGCCGTTTTTCCGCTCAAAAAGGTCGTAATCCACAAAGATGGTGCTCACCACATAAGGCAGGCCCGATTGCTGAACATGATACAGAATGTCTGCCGGACGGATGATATTGAAGAAATGCAGCAGGTCATACCGGCCATAGTCGGGCTGTGCATCGGCCCCAAAGACATCTGCCTCCACCCCCAGCCGGCGCAGTGCATCGGCCGTGGCGTCCACCTGACGGGTGTCGCCACCGGGCGCGGTGTAGAGGGTAGCGCGGGAAATAAAAGCGACACGCATGGCAGGGCAAAGATAACCGCAGGGAAGCTTGTGACCGGAAGTGCACGGAAGCGGCGCTCAGGCGCGGAAGCG
>JAEVZP010000014.1 GCA_023392185.1 Bacteroidota bacterium | reverse complement strand
GTTGCGGGCTGCCAGGGCAGCGTTCAGTAAGCGGCGGATTTTGGGCATCGGCGAAGCGATCCGCACTTCTGCCAGCTCGGCCTCGCGGGCGGGCTGCAACCGGATGGTAAGGGAGGCTTCTTTTCCGGAAAGTGGAAATTTCTGCGTCTGATACCCGATGCTCGAGACTTCCAGCGCGGGGTGTTTTCCGGCGGGCAGGGGCAAAACAAAGTTGCCGGCCAGGTCGGCCACGGCGCCTTCGTTTCCCGGCACCAGCTTCAGGCTGGCGAAAGGAACGCCCTTGCCCGTCTGAGCGTCTTTTACTATGCCCCGGAGCTGCGCAAGGGCTTGGGCCGCAAGCCGCGGAGAGAGCCCGCAAAGGGTGCAAAAGAGAAGCAAGAGCCGCAACCGTGTCATGGATTTTCAAAAATAGGCCCTGAAGGCTTCGCAAATTCAGGCCGTGCCGATTATCTTTAAGCCGTTCAAGAAAATCATGAAAGTTCTACGCATCCTCGCAGCGGGCGCTGCACTGCTTACGATTGCTTCCTGTGGTAAGGAATACAATACCCTCCCCGGCGGTAACAACCTGGACAATCCGCTTCTGCCGCTCGGCACGGCCAACGAAGGGCAGATCCGCTATAACCTCTGGCAGGAGAAAGTGCGTATCAAGGATGCTTACTGGAAGGATACGGCTATTGGAGGCGTTTCTGCGCTGCGCCAGATCTACGGCTCCCTGGCTATGCCCGACAGCACGTATCAGACGCTCGTCATTCAAATGCCTTATATAGATACGTCCAAGACTGTATTTACCAGCAAAGATTCTGTTGTTTTTGCGCTCACTTTCACCGATTTTTCCGATCCGGACAACCCCACCGGACGGGTATACTCCAATCAGGTGCCCGGTACCCGGGGCGGCGCGATGACCCTGGAGTTCAGCCAGCAGGACGCCACCACGCTAAAGGGCTCTTTTTCCGGTAAAATGGCCCGTCAGTTGAACACGGTTGATACCAACGATGTGGTCGAAATTACCAACGGCACTTTCTGGGTTAAAAGACGCTAGCGATTCCGGCTTGTGTATCTGATGGAGTTTTTGAAGAACCTGCTCCTGTTCCTTGGTTGCGCGCTGGTATGCACTGCCTGCGGGTCGCAACAGCGCCGGGAGTGCCCGCCGGTAATGAGCCGGGCTATCCTTACGGAAACGGAGGCCCTGCGCCGTTATATAGACCAAAAGGGTATTGTCGCACAGGAAGACTCGCTGGGCTATTTTTATACCATCGAAAAACCCGGCACGGGACCCGCGCCCAATCCGTGCTCTGATGTAACGGTGGACTATGAAGGACGGTTGACAGACGGGACGCCTTTCGATGCGGCGCAAAACATTTCCTTTAACCTCTCGCAGCTGATTACCGGCTGGCAAATGGGACTGCCCAAAATCGGCGCGGGCGGCACGATCACGCTGTATCTGCCGCCTTCGCTGGGTTATGGCGACGCCGCAACCGGCGACATCCCGGCACAATCCATCCTCATTTTCAAAATCAAACTTCACCGGGTGCGTTAAGCAGCCCGCGAACGAAAGGCTGGAGATAAAGCTTGCCGGCAGCCGCCGATTTGGATAAAAGGAATTTTGGAAAGGCTGGATTTCCGGAAATTTTCGCAATTAAAAAACCGGTTTGACCGCACTGGCGGTCAAACCGGTTTTTTAATTGCGAGGATAGATCAGCTGAGTTATGCCTCAGAGGCCACGTCTTCGCCAACGGCAACGGGCGTTTCCTGCGCACCCAGCCAGCGTTCGGCATCGAGGGCGGCCATGCAACCGCTGCCGGCTGCCGTCACGGCCTGCCGGTAGATATTGTCCTGCACGTCGCCGCAGGCAAATACACCGGGAACATTGGTTTGCGCCGTGCCGGGCTTGGTGAGGATATAGCCGCTTTCATCCATCTCGAGCCAGCCTTTAAAAATATCGCTGTTGGGCTGGTGGCCAATGGCCACAAAAAAAGCGCTTACCGGAATTTCCTGCGTGCTGCCGTCTGTGTTGTTTTTGATGCGTACGCCTTCTACCTTTTTATCGCCCAGCACCTCGTCGGTTTCGCTGTTGAAATAGGTTTTGATATTGGGCGTTGCCAGGACGCGGGCCTGCATCACCTTGCTGGCGCGCATGCCGTTCTGATCCTTGCGGATAATCATGTGCACGTTGGAGCAGATCTTGGACAGATACAGGGCTTCTTCGCAAGCCGTGTCGCCCGCGCCGACAATGGCCACTTCTTTCCCTTTAAAGAAAAAGCCATCACACACCGCGCAGGCGCTCACACCATAGCCGTTGAGGCGTTGCTCCGACTCGATGCCGAGCCATTTGGCCGAAGCGCCGGTGGCAATAATAATGGTATCTGCTTCAATGGTTTTTTCTTCGTCGATCTCAACCTTAAAGGGGCGACACAGAAAGTCTACTTTCGTTGCCATGCCCCAGCGGATATCGGCACCCATGCGCTTGGCCTGCTGTTCAAAATCCACCATCATCTGCGGCCCCATAACCCCTTCAGGGTAGCCGGGGAAGTTTTCTACATCGGTGGTGATGGTTAGTTGCCCGCCGGGTTGCAGGCCCTGATACAGGACCGGCTTCATGTTGGCACGGGCGGCATAAATAGCAGCGGTGTAACCGGCAGGACCGGAACCGATAATCAGGCAGTGGACGTGTTCGTTCATGGGAGATAGAAGGCCTGCGGGCGCGCCGCCGGCAGATAAGAAATTAAAACAAGGCGACAGTTGCCGGAAAATTGGGTCCCGGCGAGGAGGTTTCTTTAAAAAACATAGCGTCCATCGGTGGTGTACAGCACCGGGCGGATTTTGCGGTGTTTTTCAAAATAATCGTAGCCGGCCTTCAGGTTCACCCAGAAGCGTTGTTTCTCCTCATCGTCTTTGTATTCCCGGCCCAGAAAGTTCAGTCCGGCCTTGTCAAAACGGGTGGGGAAGATGTGAATCGGGATATAGGTTTGTCCGGCGAGGCGGCTCGACAGACAGACCACATACAGCTCCTGGATGATCGGGTCGGTGAGTGGAATGCAACCTACTGTTACGCAGGAGCCGTGGATATAAATATCGCCCCCCGGCTTCACCTTGTTTCCCAGGATCCGGTCGCTGTAATTGGGATAGTTGACGAGCATTGAAAGGTGAAAATCACTTTTCGGGTTGTAGTCATCAATAAAATAAAAACCTTCCGGCACCTGCCGGTCGCCTTCCATGCGCTTGGGGCCAAGGGCACCGCTCAGCGCACACACCTTGTAGGTTTTGATCAGCGTATAAGCGCTGGTATCATCGTTGCGGGCCCAGAGTTCCAGTTCGTTTTGCGACTTGAACTCGCGCAGAAAAAGCTGCGCCGTCGGGTAGGTGATGCCTTTTGAAGTAAAAAGCTGCGAAATGGTGTCAATGTTCCTGGCCCAGGCGTTGGTCACGCGGGTAAAAGAAAACTGGAAATTCCGGAAAGTCGTGCTTTCGTCCTGCGCCCGTGCAGGGGAGAAGGCCAGAAGCAGGACGAGTGTCCCGGTAAAAAACGCTTGAAATCGTCGGATAATCTGCACCATAACTGTGCCGACAAAAATAGCGATATAAGGGTAAAAAGAGCGTATAATAAAACCCAAAAAACCAGCTTGCGGTGGACGCCTGCCGGTTTTTTGGGTTGAGATTGACAGAGAAAGGCAGTCTTAGGGCTGCACCGTGATCTGATACACGTCCTTTCCTTCGCTGCCGGGAAGGTGCAACAGGTAGTTCCCGGCCGGCAGTCCGCTTAGGTTCAGGTGGTGCGTTTGCTGCGCATCGCGAACAGTGACGGATTGCACCAGCTGACCGGAGAGATTGAAGAGTTGCAGCTGTGTACCCTTCGTTGGGGCAGTTGCAAACTGAAGGGTCAGCTGCTCCCGGGCCGGGTTGGGGCTAATGGTAATGCCAGTTGTCTTTGCGGAAGAAGTAACCGAGAGGCTTGCCGGGTGGATTTTCCGGGCAAATACTTCTCGCAGAAAGTCGTTTCCGGTGCTGCGTGGGTTGGCTGCCGTCACCCCGATTACTGAAGACGGTATTGTTTCATAATTCAGCTCTTCGGGATAAACGGTGTAATGACCTAATGGCACCTGGGCAAAACTGTACAGGCCGTCGGCGTCGGTTTCGGTGCTGGCTACCGGTGTGCCGTTGGCATCACGCAGCAATACGGTGATTGCCCCCATCGGGTCTCCGGCTGCGGTGCCCTTATTTGCGCCTTGCAGGATAAGGCCCCCAACGAATCCCGGACCATTCAAAGGCGTTCCTTGCTGTAGCCTAACGGTGCCATAAACGGTTGCTCCGCTATGGTTCAACACCCTTGCATGGCTCCAGTAGGCTGCATTAGTGGCATAAGTGGGTAAAAAGCCGGTTGTCCAGGACGCCGGTTGATTGATCATGTGGGCCTTTATGCGGTAGCTACCGGCTGGTTTCCCGGTGAAATCATGAACAACATAGGGGATATTCGCCTGTGCCGGAACAAGAGCCGAATCCACTGCCGAGAGCGACTGCAGGGTCGAATCGTATTCGATAAGCCAGATTTTGACCGAAGCACCGGCCGCATTTATTGTGCTGTCCCAAACCACTGCCGTCGTGATTACATTGGGTGAGGGCGGATAGGTATTCACGGTAACGGCTTGAAGCATACTGTCGGTGCATAAAACAATGCCGTTATACTTCCAGTAGGCACGCAGTTCGACATTGTAAGTACCATTCTGAGAATAGGTAAAGGTTTTACTGCCGGCTCCGGTTGCGGTAAAGCCGCCGTCACCGCTCCAGACATAAGTAACCGTTACGCCTGGTGTCGATGGGTAGGTGGTAGTGTTGTTGAAGGTGAAAGTGGCACCACTGTTGGTGTGGGTAAATCCAGCGTGCGCGTTGGCGCAGTTGAAAGACGGAGCACTGCCGGTTGTTGCATGGACCGTAACGGTGTCGGTGAATGTACAGGACCCATAATTGGAACTGCTCAGCACGGTTGTAGCTGTAACCAGATACGAGCCGGTAGCGGTGTAAGTATGGCTGTTGGTCGTGCCGCTGGTACCGTCGCCGTAGCTATAGGTCGTGGCAGCTGTAAAGTACGGCATATTACCGGCCGCTGCGCCACTCCGGAAAAAGTAGAAGGTGGCGCCGGAGCCGGAAGCACTCAGGTTGTGAGTCAGGGTGCTGCAGTTAATGGGTCCGACTACCGTATCCGTAAAATAAGCCGAGTCGGTACAGGTAGCGCTGCTCACATCTACGGCAATATTATAATAGCCCGGCTGCGTATAGGTGTAGCTGAGAACGTTAGCAGAACCGCTGCTCAGGAGCCCCTGATAATTCCCGTAAATGGAAATGTTATATTGCGGACCGGCGGTTGCCGAAGCAGCTGTATAGGTGCGTGTCATACCAGTGCCCGACTTGGTCACCGTCAGTTGGCAGGGTGCCAGCTGCGCCTGGGCTCCAAAAGTGCCCGTAAGCAATCCAATAGCGAGAAGTAGGTGTTTTTTCATAAAAAAACTACGTTTGAAGTGTGGAGATGTAGAAAGTTTCTAATGGTGTCTGTAGTAGACGGCTGATTTTATAGGGCCGTTGGGTGCGGATGAAAAAAATATTTTAGTGCCCAACTGCTCTTCGGAGGGAATCAGAGCACTTTCACGCTTCACCTGAAACAGGCAGCTCCCCGGTCAGAAGACAAAACAGCCATTGCTTCTCCGGCGCTGCGGTACAGACTGAGAAGAATGTTTGGAAGTTGTTTGCAATCGAAGCATAAATTACCTACCTTTGCCCGCTCAAATCGAAAATTCCCATGGACGCCATTGCTTTCGTTCACGAACAAATGACCGCTCAGAAGACGGTTCCGCAATTTAAAGCCGGTGATAACGTTACCGTTAACTACCGCATCATTGAAGGTGCCAAAGAGCGTATCCAGGCCTACCGCGGCGACGTTATCAAGCGCCAGGGCCGTGGCATGACACAGACTTTCACCGTGCGCAAAATGTCTAACGGCGTTGGCGTAGAACGTCTGTTCCCCCTCTACAGCCCCAATATAGAGTCGATCGAGCTCAATAAAGTGGGCCGTGTGCGTCGTGCTAAACTGTACTACCTGCGCGAGCGTTCCGGCAAAAGCGCCCGTATTAAAGAGAAGCGCCGCGCTGTTGCCCCGAAAGCAGTTCCTGCCGAGGCCTAAGAAGTTTATGCTCCCTTCTTTCTTGAAAGCCGCACCCTCCGGAACCGGAGGGTGCGGCTTTTTGTGCGTCCAAACACCTCTGCTTCACACCCTGCCTGGGGAAAACGCCCTAAAGCAGCACGGTATCTTTTTCTTTTAAAGCACTGTATTTGGATTTTTAATCCATCTATAGGAACTTTCCTTTATGAAGGAAGATCTCCTGCAGGCCATCTGGCAATTCAGCCTCTACCAGCCGGCCGGTTTGTGCACAACGGCCGGCGAACCTGTCACGGTCGTGCATCCGGGAACGCTCAACCGTGACTCCGGGCCCGATTTTTCGGGAGCCAGAATCCGCATTGGCGACACCTTGCTGGCCGGCGCCGTAGAAATGCACCTGCGCAGCAGCGACTGGAAGCGCCACCTCCACAGCGCCGATGAGGCCTATAAAAGCGTTGTGCTGCATGTGGTTCTCGAAGACGATCTCCCCGGCGCAGCAGCCGGCGTTCCGGTGCTGGTGCTCGCGCCCCATATTTCCGCAGCCGTGGCTACCCGCTATGCCAGTCTGGTGGACGCCGCCATCGCTTTGCCCTGTGCCGACCAGCATGGGCAGGTTGCGGAGATTGTAAAAAGCAGCTGGCTGATCCGTATGCTCTCACAGCGCTGGGAGCGTCGCTTTACCGGTTATGAAGCACGCCTGACTGATCTGCACGGCGATTTTGGCGCCTTGTTATACGAGTCACTGGCTGCCGGAATGGGTTTCAAAGTAAATGCCGACGCTTTTGGGCGGCTGGCCCGGCAAACACCGCTCGCCCTTTTGCTCAAAAACCGCGAAAGGCTGCACGCGCTCGAAGCGCTTCTGTTTGGGCAGTCGGGATTGCTTCCGGTGGAAGGAGGCGGGGCGTACATACAATCGCTTCGAAGCGAGTATCAATACCTGCGGCACAAATACGGGTTGCAGCCCCTCGCAGCCCACGAATGGAAGTTTCTACGGATGCGCCCGGCCAATTTCCCGACCATCCGTCTGGCACAGTTTGCTTCTTTAATCCATCACCTCGGTGAGCGCCTGACTGCCTTGCTGGATGTTGCCGATGCTCAAGAAGCTGTTGCGCATATGCAGGTCCCGTTGAGCGATTTCTGGCACACGCACACCACCTTTAAAGAAGGGCAAACCCATGCTCCACAAGAAAAAACCCTGGGCAAAAGCAGTGCCGAAACCTTGGTGGCCAATGTGCTGGCACCGCTCAAATACCTGCGGGCGGTGCATTCCGGTAACCGTGCGGAACGCGAAAAAGCGGAAGCTTTCCTCGATAGTCTGCCACCGGAAAAAAACAGTCTTGTTGCCCGTTTTGCCGGCAGCGGCTGGAAGCCGCGCAATGCTACAGAGGCGCAGGGAATGCTGGAACTTTATCAGTTTTATTGCTCCGCCAAAAACTGCCTGAATTGCTCCGTCGGACTCAGGATCTTACGCGGTGCCGCCGTGAAATAAAACCGTTTTCCGGCAGTCGGGATGCAGGCTTTCCAAAACCGGGCAGCTCAGGGCTGCTTTTTCGAGAACCGTCTTTTCTTTTTCGGAAAGGATAAGGCCCTCCGGATAGCGAACGTCTACCACAATCTCCCCAATGCGGCGAGGGTCAGAAACCATTTTCTTGGTTACTTCCAGGCGGGTTCCTTCGAGGGCAATGCCATGGGTCTGGGCAGCGATGCCCATAATAGTGGCCATGCAGGCCGCCAGCGCTGTTGCCACCAAATCGGTGGGCGAAAAGGCTTCGCCCTTGCCGTGGTTGTCAGTAGGGGCGTCGGTAAGAATGGTGGCTCCGGATTGCAGATGGGTGGCTTCGGTGCGCAAACTGCCTTGATAAACGACTGTTGAGGTCATAGCTAAACAATAAATAGGAAGCGCAATTTACCCGGTTTAAAGGCTTTTAAACTTCGAAGGCACAAAAGTGTTATTTTAGCACCTATGCGTCCATTCTGTCTTCTTCTCCTTGCACCCGCCTTTTTCCTGCTGCCGGAGCATGGATGGGCGCAATACACCGTCCCTGATTCTGTTTTGAAAGCAGAAGCACCCAGGCTGGCGCCACGAATTAAACGACCACCGCGGCCCAAGCCCATCAACCGGGAATTTTCCGGCGGGTTGCAAATCAATTCCGACGGCTATAGCCTGCTGTTGGAAAAAGGTGCTGTGCGCACGGAAGAAAGTGGCGAGAAGGCCAACATGTTTTATGACGTCCGGTCTTTCTCTCTTGAATTTACCGAACATTTCGGACCGCATGAGTTGAAAAGCGGGCAGCCGAGCGATCCCAATATTGGTGCCCGTTCGCAGGGCTATACCTACGGCAAGGCGGCCAACTTTTATGCGGTGAAGCTGGGGATGAATTTCCGGAAAATGATTGCCGGGAAGCCGGAAAGCGGCACTGTTTCGATTCACTGGGTTAATGGTGGCGGCCTGGCGGCCGGACTGATCAAGCCCTATTATGTGGTCGGGAATTTTGCCGGGGGCAACGCACCGATTAAATACGAGCCGGCCACCGCTGCCAACTTTCTGGATGCGGCCCGCATCACCGGCAGAGCGCCGCTTACCGAAGGGTTGAAAGAAATCAAGCTCGCCCCCGGCCTGCATCTCAAAAGCGCCCTCCGGTTTGATTTTGCCAATCAAAAAAAACGCGTTACTGCCCTCGAAACCGGCGTGAGCGCCGAGTATTTTTTCAAGCCCATAGAGATTGTAGCGACCAAAAAGCCGCAGTCTTTATTCCTTAATGTCTTCGCCGCGATTCACTTTGGCAAACGCTACGCCGGGAAAGAGCGGTATTAGGCGTAATTTTGACCCCTACTTATGCAAGAGCTTCCGGTAATCGGCGCTACGGCGCCGGTAGAAACACGCGCGAAAAAACCCGATTGGTTAAAAGTAAGACTCCCCACAGGCGAAGGCTATAAACATGTTCGCGGACTGGTGAGTCAGCACAAGCTGCACACCATCTGCGAAAGCGGCAGTTGCCCCAATATGGGCGAGTGCTGGGGGGCCGGCACGGCTACCTTCATGATTCTGGGCAATATCTGCACCCGTTCGTGCGGCTTCTGCGCCGTAGCTACGGGCAAGCCCCTGCCGGTAGACTGGGACGAACCGCAGCGCGTGGCCGAAGCCATTCACCTGATGCAGGTGAAGCACGCGGTCATCACCTCGGTAGACCGCGACGAGCTGAAAGACGGCGGCTCTACGGTTTGGTACAACACTATCAAAGCCGTTCGCGCCCTCAATCCCGATACGACGCTGGAAACCTTAGTGCCCGATTTTAAAGGCGATGTGGAAGCCATTCAGCGCCTCTGCGACGCCGCGCCGGAAGTGATGAGCCACAATATCGAAACCGTGGAACGCCTGACCCGGAAAGTGCGGATTCAGGCCAAATACCACCGCAGCATGGAAGTCATCCGCCGGTTTAAGGAAGGCGGGATGCGCACCAAAAGCGGTATCATGCTGGGCCTCGGCGAAACGCAGGAAGAAGTCCTCCAAACCCTGCGCGACCTGGCCGACAATGGCTGCGATGTGGTCACGATCGGTCAATACCTGCAACCGACACCGAAGCACCTGCCGGTGGCGCGTTTTGTGCACCCCGACGAGTTTGCTTTCTACCGCAATGAAGGCTATAAAATGGGCCTCGACCATGTGGAAAGCGGTCCGCTGGTGCGCTCTTCCTACCACAGCGAAAAGCACGTGGTCAGCGGCCGCCCGGCCTGGGAAGCCGAGCAGGAAGCGATGCTGGTGGGGTAAGAAGCCACGCCGGATGTTTGCTCAACACCGTTATTGTTTTTTGTCATTCCGCCAAGGGCGGAATCTTAGAAATATTCTTGTAAGACCCTGTCGGAAGGCAGGGTGACAAAACAATGCCATTTATACAACTAATTTGCGCATCGTTGGCCGCTCCCTTTCTGCTCCGTGGGAGAGGGGAGCCATTTTGTAACGACCTTTTAGGTATACAAATGATATAATGTCAATTTGTGATGTGCGTCTGGGTCAGGCGGTCGCGTAGCGACCTGATGTTTGTAGCAACCAAGACAACATTTTCAAGTGGTCGCTTCGCGACCTAACCTTTGTCCCGGATATCATTTGCGCCTTCTGCATTTCCGGAAATTTCCGGAAATGCAGAAGGCGCAAATGAGCCTGAAGTGGGCTTGTCTGCGTTGCTTTCGGTGGATCTTTTCCGCGCCCGGCCGTGCCCGGTTAATGAGGATTTCCTTTTCGGCCTGTGTCAGGTTGGCTTCGCGGTGCAGGAGGGTGTAGGAGCGCAGGGGCATCTCGCTGTGCTCTACCTGCTCAATGATTTCGGCCAGCTTGTGGGCGCGGCCTTCCGGCGGCAGGTTGGTAAATTCTGAAAAGTTCAACTCTTCCTTGCCTTCAGCCACATGGTTGGCCAGCCACCAGCCCAGGGGCTGCACACGGGTATACCACGGGTAACATGTTTGGTTGCTGTGGCGGTCGTAGCAGGCTTTTCCAAAATACCTTCTACCCCCGCCGGCACGGGATACACCTCGCTGATGTGCGTTGTTCCCCGAATGGTTCCCGGATTGCGGGTAGGCCGGAAAAACTGAGCAATAATAAGGGCCATGAGGAGGAGAGCGCGGAAGACGCGCATTTACAAAGGGTAAGAAATTTCCGGAAACCAATCCGAAACCAATGTTATGCAGACAACGCAGCTTGTTATGCCGGGAGGTTTTAGCTCTACCGCATCAAGAGCACGGTTCCTTTTTGCAGATAGGGCTTGCCACCGGACGCAGTAGCTTCTATTAGATAGATATAGGTGCCTTCGGGCTGGGCGTTGCCGTTGTAAGTGCCATCCCAGCCTTGCGTAGGATCGGCGGTTTCAAAAAGACGGTTGCCCCAACGGTTATAGACCGCAAAGCGCCGCAGTTTGTAGCTGCCGAACCGCGCTGCCTTAAAACCGCCCGGTTCGGCTGCCGGCGCAAAAGCACTGGGAACCGGTATCTGTGCCGGGTCGCTCACCTTCACAAACACCCGCCCTGCCGCCGTGCAGCCGGAGGCCAGCTGCACGACCACCTCGTAGAGGGTGCTCTGCACCGGCCACACGTAAGGGGCATCGGCCTGCGGGTCGCTGATCCAGCGGTCGGGGCTCCAGTAATAGCC
>JAEVZP010000224.1 GCA_023392185.1 Bacteroidota bacterium | reverse complement strand
CGCCCATACCGTCACAAACCACAAACAAATGGCCGTTGGGCGTAAGCCAGTTGCCAAACGCGTCCTCGTTGGCCGTGCGCACCCGGCCGATGCTGGTATGGTTACCTAAGGTGAACTGCATGATGCTAGGAGTAAAAAGCTTAGTGGGGAAGGTTGAACATGCCGGTTACCTGCCCGAAATACAATTTGCTGCCGTCATAGAGCGGCGCCCGTACGACCCGCTTGCCGTCAGCATAGGTGCCGTTGGTGCTGCCAAGATCTTCAATCCACCAGTTTCCATTCTCAAAATGAATGGATGCATGGATTTTTGATACGGTCGGGTGGGGGAGGATCAGGTCGCACTCCGGAGCACGACCGATTTTCTGAACCGTACCATTGGGCGACAGCACGATGGACCGCTCATTGATCCGGATGGTCAGCGTGGGCATGATGCCGGGCAAAATCACAGTCTCGGGCACGCGGCTCGGGCCGGTAGCAGCAGGACCGGGCTGCGATCTGGGTTTATAGGCATCTTCAGGGGATGGTGAACTCGCCGCTGGCGGCATGGCAGGACCCGGCGCGGACACCGGTGAAGAAGCCGGGGGCGCCGGCGGCTCGTAGCTCCCGGCTTCAGCGCGTCGCCGGTTGTTGCGGCGGGATAGCAGGAAGCCGGTAATACCGGCTGCGATGCCAAGTCCTCCGATAATGTAAAAGAGGGTATTATCCGTATGCTCTTCTTTGGGATAAGCAGCCTGCTGTTCCGGTGTTGGTTTCTTTACCAGGTAGGTGGTCGTGACGCTTTTGCCCCGATATTCAAAAGTGGTGGTGCCATCGAGCCGTTCCGGATCGGGCACAGTGTAAGAAATCACAAATACACCACCATTTCCGGAAGCCTTTCCGGCTGCAATCCGGTAGCTGCTCACCGGCACGTAATTGTCTTTCACAATCAGCCGTGTTTTGTTGGCAACCAGATTTTCGTCGGCGCGCACATCAAAGCGCAATTCCGGAAAATTATCGGTGCGTACATTCTCAACCGTCAGGCCCTGCGCGCAGGCAGGGGCAGATCCGCAAAGAATCAAAAACAGAACCGGTATCAGCAGCCGGCCTGCTGCCTTAAATCGTTTCATCAGCATGGTGGGTTTGGGCGGAGCGAAACAGCAAATGGGTATTGCCAACCCGGATGAGGTCGCCGTCGCGCAGCCGCCCTTCGTTGGATAGGTTGCTGTTAATAAACGTGCCGTTGGTAGAAAGCTCGTCCCGGAACAACACTTCGCCCAGCCGGAACAGGATGGTCAGGTGTCTGCCGGATACATTGGCGTCGCCCTCAATGCGCACATCACAATCCGGCGCCGTGCCGATGACGTTGCGGCCTTCACGCAGCTGGAAGTCCTGCCCCATCGGCACCCGATCGAAGGTAACCAGCCAGCCCATGAGCTTGCGGTCGGCCGGCTGTGGTGCCGGTGCATCCGCAGCAGGTGTTTCGGCGCTTCCAATCTGTGTCTTCAGCACAGCGTGGGATTCCGGAGCGGACTTTTGGAGCAAAACAGGCTCCGGTGCGGCCGGCTGCGGGCCGGCAGGCGGGTTCTCAAAGGCGGGCGGCACCCCAATAACGGTGCGCAGCAGCGACCCCTCGTGGGTGCCGGCGCCGGGCGCCGGGCTTTTGGGGCAGTATGGGCATTCTGCCTTGTCGTCAGGGTAGTAGTGTCCGTTTTTACAGGTAGCCATAGGAGATGCGGTAAAAGGGCGAATGATTGGGATCGGAAATGCAAAGATTCATAAAAGGGACGGCCCTTGCGCCGTTAATGCCGGAAATTATCGTCCCTTTAAAAAAGGAACAACCGGTTTTGCGGACTAAAATACGGTTATCCGGCTTGTCTGACACCTCGCTCCAACGCCGGGGCAGGCATAATTTTTAAAGTATCTTCCTTAAAAGAACTTAACCAAAAACCCACCTGTGCTATGAAAAAACAACCGCCTACCGTTGCCGAGCAACACCGCATCGACCCCAATGATCCAAACCAGACGCCGCGCGAACAGGAAGGACTTTTGCCCAACATGGACTCGCAGAAAGAAGGACAGCCCAGCGCTTTTGCAGGGATGGACACCGGCGCTCCGATAAACAATGGCCCCGCCTACAGCGAAGAAGGCGAAACGACTTCCCACGTCAATCAGGTAGCCCCCAAAGAAGGCAATATCCCCGGCGAGAATACCTGACCCGGCATCTTTTTCCGGAAACTAAAAATCCTGCAATTCGTTCTTGCAGGATTTTTTTGTTTTATACCCTCAAGCAGTTCCTCCAGGCTCGTACAGATACAGGATCTGAAAGGGAAATTCCGGAAATGATATGGCTTTTCAAAAAGAATTAACCTATCCCAACATACCGGCAATGCTTGCACTCAGATAGGAAGCCAGGGTGCCGCAAAACAAAGCTTTCAGACCAAGCTTGGCCAAGTCGGCGCGGCGCTCCGGGGCCAGCGCGCCGATGCCGCCAATCTGCATGCCCACAGACGAGAAATTGGCAAAGCCACAAATGGCAATCTGGGTGATCAGCATCCCTTTCTGCGTTACAATCGGAACGGCGTTGCTCGTTAGGTTTTTAAAAGCGACAAATTCATTGATCGTCAGCTTCTGTCCCAACAAAGTCGCTGCATTGTTGACGTCTTCCATCGGAATGCCCATAGCCCAGGCAAACGGGAAAAACAGTTTGGAAAAAATCAGGTCGAGCGACAACGCACCGGCGCCTTCCGGAGGCATGCCAAACAAGCCGCCCAAAGCACCCAGTCCAAAATTGAGCAGGGCAATAAGGGCGATAAAGCCAATGAGCATCGCAATGACGTTCATCGCGATTTTCCAGCCGTCGGCCGCGCCATGCGAAATGGCGTCAATCAGGTTGGCGTAGCCGCTTTTTACTTCCAGCTTCACGGTTCCCATCGTCTGCGAGACCTCTGTTTCCGGAAAAACGATCTTGGAAATCACCAGTGCACCCGGTGCGGCCATCAGCGAAGCGGCAATCAGATAATCGGCCCGGGCACCCATGCTGACATATACAATCAGAATGCCGCCTGCAATACAGGCCAGCGAGCCGGTCATCGAAGCCAAAAGCTCACTGCGGGTCATTCCTTTCAAGTAAGGCCGGATCATCACCTGCGCCTCGACCTGTCCTACAAATGCGCTTGCCACATTGCTCAATGCTTCGGCCCCGGAAACCCGCATGATAAAGTTCATGGCTCTGGCTACCACCGAAACAATCGCCTGCATCACCCGCAGGTAATACAGAATGGCTACCAGAATGCACACCAGGATGATCGTAGCCGTGATGTTGAAGGCAAATACGAAACCGCCGGGGGCCGCATAGTCCTGCGCCGCGCCGCCGCTGCCGATCGTGGCAATGCCGCCATATACAAAGGAAGCACCCTGCTTGGCAAATGCTTCAATCCTGCCCATGCCGCGCCCTACGGATTGAAAAGCTGCATTGACCGCCGGCACGCGCAACACCAGCAAGGCAATCACGAGTTGCAGGCCCAGACCGCTAAGGACCAGTCGCAGGTTAATCCGTTTGCGGTTGTTGGATGCCAGAAAAGCCAGTCCGAGGATAAGAAATATGCCAATAAGGCCGCCGAAACGCTGCATGAAGAAGTTTTTTCCGAGGGCGTGAAGTTAATCCTGCAAAGGGCGTTCGGAAAAGAGTGGGGAAGTAGTACTTTTGAGCCGCTGAAAAAATTCTCCTCCAAACAACCTAAGGCTTAGATTTTCCGGATTATGGCTGAAGTGATCAGAATGCCCCTGCTCTCCGACACAATGAAAGAGGGCGTAATTGCCGCCTGGCACAAACAGGTAGGCGACGCTGTAAAGGCGGATGACGTTATTGCAGACGTGGAAACCGACAAGGCTACTATGGAAGTGATGCCGTATGTAGATGGTACCCTGCTGTATATCTGCCCCGACAAAGCCATTCCGGTCAACGGTATCATGGCCATCATCGGCAAAAAAGGCGAAGATTATAAAAGCCTGCTCGATAAAGAAAACAGCGCTTCGCCCAAAGCTGAAGCTGAGACTGAAACAGCCAAAGAAGCCGCGGTCGACAATCCGGCCAACGAGGTAGAAAAATCACCTGCCGGCAAAGCAGAAAACACCACCGGCGAAGTGGCCAACGGCAATGTGAGCAACGAGAATGTGGTGAACATCGAAGCCGAAATCCCGAAAGACGTGACGG
>JAEVZP010000201.1 GCA_023392185.1 Bacteroidota bacterium | reverse complement strand
GCTCCCAATACCGAAGCGCCAGCGTGGTGTCACCCGTGCCGGCAGCGGCATTGGCGCGGTAGAGGGCTACCTGCGTTTTGGTGGCTGCGTCCAGCGAAGCATTTTGAAGCAGCGAGTCGGCGAGCGGTGCCACGGATTCGTGGTTTTCCTGCTGGCTATAGATGCGCAAAAGGCCGAGTTGTGCCTGCTGGGTTTGCACGCTGCTGGTAGCGTTGGCCAGCAGGGCTTCATAGGCGCGCTGCGCCAGGGCCGTATCCGAGTTTTGCGCGGCCAGAACAGCCAGCCGCTGCGCTGCCTGGGCGGTAAATTCATTGGCCGGATAGCGCAACACCCGGTCGTAGAGGGTGCGGGCGGCGCTGTAGTTGCGAATCCGGTCATAGCTCTGCCCGCCATAAAAAGCAGCCTTGGGCGCAAAGCCGCCTTCCGGGTAGCGGTTGAGATAATCCTGATAAGCTGCTGCGGCTTTGTCGAAGCGGTTGGCTGCGAAGTGGGTTTCGGCAGCGCTGTAAAACACAGAATCTACCCCGGCATCTTGGGGGGTGTTGCCTGCTTTTGCAACCAAGGCGGCATAAGCATCGGGTTGTCCGAGCTCAGTATAGATGCCGCGCAGGGCTTCGAGGGCGGCTCCTGCTTCTGCTGTTCCGGGGGCTGTTTCCAAGGCCTTCGTATAAGCGGCAATCGCCGCTCTTGCGTCGTTGAGTTCGTTTTGGCTGTAACCGATGCGCAGCAGTGCCTTTGCAGCAAAGGGCGTGCCGGTGGTCAGTGGGGTCAGCACAGAAACAGCGTCGCGGTATTGATCCTGTGCAATCAGGTTGAGGCCGGCTTCATAGCGCGCTTCGGCTGCGTAGAGCGATGGCGGCGTATGGGTATAGATGCGCTGCAGCACCTGTTGCTTTTCTTTTAATTTTCCCTGAAGGCCCAACAGGGTTGCCTGTTGCAGCAGGGCATAGTCTTCTTCTTCCTTGGGCAGCGTCGCCACCTGTTGATACAGCTGCTGGGCCTGCGTGAAGTTGCGTTGCATCAGGGCTGCGTCGGCCTCGCGGATGGCGGCGTTGGCTGCCAGCCCGCCACCGCTTTTCCGGGCCGTCGCAAAAGCGGCCTGCGCTCCGGAATAGTCTTTCAATCCTAACAACGCATAGCCCCGGGTCAGCTCGGCAGCGCCGGACGATACTTCCGGGCCGGTAACGGGCCGGGCAATTCCGGAAACCTGAAGCAGGTAAGCATCCGCATACCGCACGGCGTCGGCATAGCGGCCCAGCCGGTAGGCCGTTTCAGAAAGCCAGAAAGAAGCACCTGCCTTGTAGCGGGCGTCTTCCGGAAAAGAAAGCGATTGGCGCAGCAGGCTATCGGCGCCGCTCACATCCCCCAGTTGCAGCTGCTGGAGCGCCTGCCCATAACTGGCCCGCTGCATGATAGCCGTATAGCCCGCAGCAGCCGTTTGTCCATCCAGTGCCTCTATAGCCGCGCGGTACTGGCCGGAGCGCAGGGCAATAGCAGCCCGCAGGTTGCGAACGGCAGCCGCATCTCCGGCAGCCGGATACAGTTCGCTGCGGCGCGTCAGGATGCGCTGCGCTTCGCCGTCGCGGCCGGCTTCATAAAGCAGTGCTGCCGCTTTGAGCATGGAAGATTGTTGCAGTTCCGGAAAGAAATCATGTCCGGAAGCCAGCGTGTAGGCCGCGCGCGCACCGGCACGGTCGCCGGCCATCAGGTAGGCATCACCCAGCAAAACGGCGGAGAGCTGCGCCAGCGAGTCATCACCGGCGGTCACCGGCTTCAGGCGGGAAATAGCCTGCGGATAGGCTTTGGTTTGAAAGTAGCTATAGCCGATTTCATAGAGGGTCTCACGGCGCAGCGCGTCGGAAGCATTGTAGTAGGCTTCAAAATAAGACAGGGCTTCGCGGTATTTGCCGCCGTCGTAGAGGACCTGGGCGGCCAGTAGTTGCAGTTCCTTATGGTAGTAGCTTTCCTGAGGAGCTGCCAGCAGGGTTTGTGCATCGGCCAGCGCACCTTCCTTGTCGCCCTGCAGGTATTTGAGCTCGGCAATAAAATATGGAACGGTGCTCCGGTAGCGCGGCTCGCCGGCCACCTGCTGCAGGTTGCGCAGGGCTTCGCCGAGGCGGTTTTGCTGGTAGGCCAGCAGGCCATAATAGTAGTAGGCCGGAATCTGATAAGGCCCTTCCACGCCTTTCATGGCCCGGAAAAGCGGCTCGGCCTTGTCGAGTTCTTTTTGGTTCAGATAGGCATAAGCAGTGCGAAACTTGATTGTGGCCAGCTCTTCATTGCTGTGGTGATGATAGCCTGCGGCAGCGCCGTAGCGCGCCGCTTTTTCCCAATCGCCATCATAGAAAGCCGCTTCGCTAATCGCAGCAGCAATGCGGTCGCGGAACATCTGAGACCGGAGGTCCTGGCTCCACGCCGTTTCGGCGCGGGCCGTCAGCAGCGAGTCGCCGCTTTTAATGCCGGCCAGCAACCCATAGCCATCCAGTTGATCCGCAAAAAAGAAAGCGTCCGACGGCGCAGCAGGCAAGGGCGTGCGCACCGCATTTTCAAAAGCCTGTACAGCGGCCTGTGAACTGCCGTGGCGATAAGCCTCCATACCGCGCAGCGTATTGGTAATAAAGTCTGGTTTTGGAAACGGTGCCTGGGCAAAGCCAGTATGCGAAAAAAGACAACAAAAAGTAAGGCCTATCAAAGACCGCAGGGCTACAGGGCGCATAGGCAAAGAAGAGATCGCAGTGTT
>JAEVZP010000189.1 GCA_023392185.1 Bacteroidota bacterium | reverse complement strand
CATACATTGAGCGAATCGGTGTACAGGTTAGTATAAGTAAGAGAAGCACCCGGGGCTACCGGAGTCGTACCCGCAGGCGGGTTATTATTATTGTCTTTTCCTTCCAGCTTCGCGTTGGTATCAGCGGCCAGCACCTTAAAGCAGAACTGCAGCAACTGGCCCGCACACCCTTCGTAGCGACCATTGTTGGCCTGACCGCCGATAATGGTTGCCGGCTGACTTGGCTGCGGCTGCCGGTTGGTACCGGGCAGGGAAACCACCTGCACATCCCGCATCGTAGTACCGCGCAATACGCCGTTCTGATATTCTTTTACCAGGATCGCAATGTTAACGACCTGCGATATAGCAGAAGTAAATGTGATCTGGCCCGTTTGACTGTTCAGCTGAAAGGTGTTGTTGGTTGCAAAAGGATTGTTCAGCAGATTGAAGTTGGGAGACGAGAAGGTCATGTTGCTACCGTTGCAACCAGAGGCCCGGTCGCGCGGCATAATCAACTGATACACAAGGGAATCGCCATCCGGATCCTGCGCACCCATGTTATAGCTGAAAGGAATCTGATTATTTACATAAGGTACCGGCTTTACGGTAAAGCAGGGGCTGGAGTTTCCGGGATTTTCTCTTGTTCCGGCAGCATTATAAAGCGTTGCCTCTACATACAGATCAGCACCGCCTGGATTCACCAGGTTGGTTACCGAGTTGTTACGGGCATTGATAGAAGTAGCAAAACGCCAGAAGTTACACTGCATCGGCAGCGTTACCCGCGCGGTGTACCAATATTCTTCATAACCCGGCAAGACAGAAGTTGCGCTTTGGCATTTGGTAGGAAACTGCGGGCAACCATTTACAATGTTACCTCCCTGATTGCCACTGCCGCAGGCAGCAGCCGGCAGCGCGCCGGCAGGCACTTTATTCAGCGTGATATTACCCTGAAAGTTGTTACAAATATTGGTGTAACAAACCGTAAAAGTGCTTGGTTCAGAAGCAGTTGAGGGGTTGATGCTACAATCGCGGTAAAATTTCATGTACAGATCATAGGTACTTCCGCTAATCCACTTGTACATCAGCTCACCACCCGCTGAGTGCGTGGCATACGCTTTCTCGGGGCGTAGCATTCCCATTGTGGCAATCAGTGCCAGAATCCAGGTGAATAATGATTTTCTCATCGTATGAAATCAGAGATAATTGTTTACGAAAGGCTGGTTGAAAGCGCTTTGTAGTCCTGCAAAATACGTTACACGAACGTTAAACCGAAATAAGCGCTCTTACCCCTATAAGACGCACCCTTTAGCAAAATGGTTGGGCTGCTTTGAAGGAAATCCCAAAAAACGGCCTCCTTTTTGTGCACTAACTCCACTTTTCGGCCGCGGCCGCCGCAATCTGTGCCGCATCCAGGGTGTTCATACACTTGAAATGCCCGCGCGGACACCGGCTGTAGCCCAGTTTGCTGCAAGGATGGCAGCCGAGATCTTTCCGCTCTATGATTACCGACTGAGGCGCTACCCGGTCCTTTAGATTGTTGAAACCATAGTACGGAAACATCCCAAACTCCGGCACCGTATTCCCCCACAGGCTGATAACAGGTTTCTTAAAAGCAGCCGCCACATGCATCAGCCCGGTGTCATTGCTGATCACCACCCGGCTGCGCCGCACCAGGTCCGCCGACTCATTAAAAGTGAACTTTCCACAGGCATTATAGATTTTTCCGGGAGCCGAAGCGGCAATCAACTCGCCCATAGCCCGGTCTTCGCGGCCCCCCAGCAACACCACTGGATACGACAGCTGCCCGCACACCGCTATCCACTGCGCAACCGGCAGCTTTTTGGTTTCATAAGAGCCGCCAATCACACAACCCACAAAGCCGGCCAGGTGTCCGAAAGGAAGGTCATCCTGCCGGGTTTTGTCGCTTTCCGGAATAAAATAGTCCAGCCCCTGCCCGTCGTTGCGCACCCCCAACGGACGCAGCGTTTCGAAATAACGTTCGACAATGCTCTCATCCGGCAACACGTTGACGCGCAGATTGGCCAGAACCCACTTCCCGATATTCCGCTTCGGAAAAGAAAAAGTTTTTTTCACCCGCAGGCTTTGCTTCACCTTCAGGGTACGCAGGTTGTGATGCAAGTCAGCTACATAATCAAACTTTTGGGCCTGCAATTCCGGAATCACTTCTGCAATGTCTTTTTCAAAAACATGAATCTGGTCGATATAGGGATTAGCCGCCAGCACCTCCCGGAAAGCCGCTTTGGTCAGCACATGGATTTCGGCCTGTGGCAGGTGTTGGCGTGTACAGCGATACAGCGGCGTGGTCAACACAATATCGCCGATAGAGGAAAGCCGGATAAACAGAATTTTCACGAGGGGCAAATTTGCGGCTTTCTCTCAACATAGCCACTCCATCCGTTTTCTCCGGCTGTTTTAGTACCCGGCATACGCTACCTCGCACCAGAGCCGGGCGTCCCCCAGCGAGCCAAGCGCACGACGGGCATTGTCACTCACACCGGCCAGTGCCCGGTAAAAATTCTTGCTGCCGGGCAGCTTGCCAATCACCTTGGCATACACCTCCCGACCATTGGC
>JAEVZP010000182.1 GCA_023392185.1 Bacteroidota bacterium | reverse complement strand
ACCATGGCATCTATCTCGGCGCTTTCACCACCGTAACGCACAACGAGATTGATCATCAGCCGGCCAACACGCCGGTGGCTATTTCCGGCACCGTGGCAATGGCACAGCCGGGCATTTTTGGCGGCGCTACCCTGTTTTTCCGGACCCGCACCATTCCCACTTCCCCGTGGGACAGCACCGGAGTAACCATTGCCATTGATAATTCCTTTGCGGCACAAATTCCGGCACAACCCGCCGGAACAGTCCTGGACTATTTCATCCGCGTCAAGAACGCGCTGGAGCCCGCCGATATAACCTATTACCCGGCCGGCTTCCGTCCGGAACTTTCTACATCTGAAGTAACGCTCCCGTATCAGTTTGGCGTGGGCCTGCGCAGCATCCAAAAGCAGGATTTTGAAGATGGGGCGCCCGGCTGGCAGGTAGGGAATGTGCCCGGCGACAATGCTACCAACGGCATATGGACCTGGGGCACGCCGAGCGCCAGCTACCAGACCGGTAATGGGTTCCCGGCGCTGATTATTCAGCCCGGCAGCGACCACACCCCCGACGGCAGCAAGTGCCTTTTCAC
Source organism: Bacteroidota bacterium (assembly GCA_023392185.1). Lineage (GTDB taxonomy): Bacteria > Bacteroidota > Bacteroidia > Chitinophagales > Chitinophagaceae > UBA1952. The sequence goes on along the minus strand of JAEVZP010000182.1, from coordinate 2,254 downwards.
GGCCAATTTCTCCGACGTGGACGGCGGTACCACCTCTGTTGTTTCACCGCCTTTTGAGCTTGCCGGACTCACCACACCGGTAATCGAATACTATCGCTGGTTTAGCAACGACCGGGGCCTGAATGCCCGCACCGACTACTGGCGGGTACAGATTCAGAACGCCGGCGGCGGGATCCCGTTCTTCGTGGAAAATACCCGTCAGTCAGACCATAACTGGCGCCGTCGACTGCTCAAGGTGCGTGATTACCTCGGTCCAGCTGTACAAAGTGTTTCCCTCAAATTTTCACTCAGCGATCAGGCCACTTCCAACAACCCGCTGGAAGGCGCTATTGATGATGTGGTGCTCTACGACAAGGCCGACCCGACGGCTGTGGAAAGCCTTTCGCAGCTCGACGGTCTGCGGGTCTATCCCAACCCGGCTTCCGACCTCCTGACCGTTGAGCTTGCCGGCGCCGGTTCCGAAACCACTGTGGGCCTCTATGACCTGCAGGGACGCCTCCTGATGGAATCTCAAATGGCCGACGGCGTGCAGCGTGTGGATTTTCAAACCGCACAGCTTGCGTCCGGCAGCTATTTCCTTCATATCAAAACCAGTGGTGCACAGAAAGTGAAAAAGGTGCAGGTAGTCCACTAAGGCAACCGGATTTACCTCCTTTTCAACCCGACATTCATGCAAAACCGCCCGGAACAAAGATGTGTTCCGGGCGGTTTTTGAGTTTGAGAAAAGAGGCTTTTCCCGGCATCGCCGCCGATGCCGGCTTTCGCAATCCATCGATTTAGTGTTGCCGGAAAAAAGCCGCTGTGGCCTGCACGGTGGTTGACCAGCTGTCGGGTTTGACGCCCCATCCATGGTTTTCGCCATTGATAACAATCAGCTGATTGGGTACTTTTTGAGACGTCAGATAAGCATGGTAGTTCTGCACGTTTCGCATGCTGCTGATGGGCGAGGTAAGCGGGAAAGGATCATTGAACTGTGGCATGACAGACAAGACCGGGCGACCGGTTTTCTGCTGCGATTGTATCCAGTTATACGTAACCCAATACGGCGAAATAGCCATGTAGGCCAGTTCGTTTTCCGGCACCATTTCCTTGCCGGTCCAGCGGAAATACAGTTCTTTCAGATAAGCTGCCTGCTGTGGGTTCAGATAAGGATCCAGATAATCCTGCATGTTACCCGGAGGAAGCGTCAGGTCGCTTGTGCCGCCATAATTGGCTACCGCCCGGATGTCGCCCGCCGGGTTTTGGGTTTTGTCGTGCAGAAACAACAGGCTTAGAATGGCCCCTGCGCTGTGGCCCGCCATATACATTTTGCCGGTCCCGGCTTTCCATTCACCCGCCAGCGCTTTAAACTTGTTTACCGCAGCACGGGCATCCACCACGGCGTCATATAGCTTGATCTGAGAGACCCGGTGCCCTACAGGATTGGCATGCAGCCCGGTGGAGTCCATCAGCCGGTAGTTGGTATTGACGACGATGAATTTCTCCTCCAGAAACAGGCTGCAAGGGGCCGCATACCCATCCTTATCGCCTTCCACAAAGCCGCCGCCATGAAAAAAGAATACTACCGGCGTTTCGGTAGTGTAATTTTCCGGAAAATAGACATCCATTTTCTGCAAAGGATCGCTTCCATAGGCTACATTTCGCTCGGTGTGAGCCGGATTGCCGGGAAGCGGAATGCCTTCGCCCGGCTTGTTATAACAGGACACCACCAGCAGGCTGAGTAGCAAACTTAGAACGGTTAATAAAGGGCTTTGTTTTTTCATAATCTAAGATACGTTTCTTATATACTACAAAAAGAGAACCACGCGTTTTTTTTCTTTTAAACGCAGGCGTCAAAAGAATACTACGAAGCGAACCGGAGAATCCCGGAATCGGCCATCAAAATCCTAATTTCGCGGACCTTTTTCTCTTATGGAAGATTTTCTTTCCTTTCTGGCACCGGTACATTACCTCGACACCCGGCTGCCCGAACTTTACAACCGGCAGCAGTGGGGACATATTTTGTGGGAGCAGCGGCAGTCGCCGACCGGTTTTACCGACGCCGATCTGGTGATTCTGGGCTGTGGCGAACTGCGTAGCGGCGACCCGGGCGCGCATTACAGCGAGAGTCCCGACGCCGTCCGGGCAGCTTTTTACCAGCAATACTGCTGGCACCCCGACATTGCTATCTATGACCTGGGCAACCTTAACGAAGGCGCTACCGTAGACGACACCCGCGCAGCGCTGCGCATAGTGCTGCACGAGCTGTACCGGC
>JAEVZP010000125.1 GCA_023392185.1 Bacteroidota bacterium | reverse complement strand
TGGTGCGTATCTTATTTTGTCACCCTGCCTTTGGCAGGGTCTCGCAGTACGGAACTGTCTTTTTCTGAGATTCCGCCTCCCGGCGAGTTGACAAAATAATATGAGGACTATTAATGGGCCGTTTTTTGTTTTGTCACCCTGCCGAAGGCAGGGTCTCACGGGTAATCTGATGAATCTTCCTGTAATTCCGCCTCCCGGCCGAATGACAAAATAAAGGGCGTGGAATATTCAAAAAAGGAGCGAAGGACAAGGAAAAAGTGGACGTCTCTTGTTTTGTCACCCTGCCGAAAGGCTGGGTCTCACAAGTGACCTCTGAGATCCCACCTCCCGGCGAGCTGACAAAACGAGTGGAAAAAACAAGGGAGCGGAATGGCAAATAGGGAAAGGGCTATAACCAACCAGATTTTCTGGGCAAGCACCTTACTCCAGAATAATCGATGAATCGCCCGCGCCTTCGCGCAGCACTTCCGGCGTTTCGCGCGACAGGTCGATAACAGTGGAAGGCTGAATGGGACCGGGGCCGCCGTCGACCACCAGATCCACCAGCTTGCCGAAGCGCTCGTAAATCACTTCCGGATCGGTATAGGCTTCTACTTCCTCATCGTCTTCGGGCAGAGAGCCGCTCATGAGCGGATGACCGAGAGCCTGCACCAGCTTATGGCAGATTTTATGCTCCGGAATCCGGATGCCAACGGTGTCGCGGTGCACCTTGAGGAGCTTGGGCGTTTCGCGGCTGGCCGGCAGGATAAAGGTAAACGGGCCGGGCAGCGCGGTTTTGAGCATCCGGAAGGTGGAAGTGCCAAGGCTCTTCACAAACTTCGACGCGTCGCTGAGGTCGCAGCAGATCAGCGAGAAGCGGGCGTCTTTCATGCGGATGCCTTTAAGTTGCGCAATGCGCTCCACGGCTTTAGTGTTGAACGGATCACAGCCGAAGGCATACAGCGTGTCGGTGGGGTAGATGATCACGCCGCCTTTCTGGAGCACTTCGGCCACTTGCTCAATCAGGCGGGGTTGGGGATTTTCGGGATGGATGGAAAGCAACATAGACGAAACGAATTTTAAGGGGAAACCTACAAATCCGATACCGGGAAATCTGTGGGGCCTTCCGATTGTGCTTTTTGAACCGCCTCCAGCGCGGCTTTTAAACGCTGTTCCGGACTGCCTTCCAGTGCTGCCCACGGTTTCCCGGAGGCAATTACCGCGTCCTGATACGCCTTCCAAAGGCGCAGCCGATCGGCCGGGTCCGGGTGTTCGCGCAGCGGGTCGGGCTCCCATGGAAGGTCGATGCCGGTGAGCAGGTACAGGTCGGGCGGATTTTCGGCAAGGCTTTGGAGGATAAGCGGGTCACAGCGCCCGTATTTTTCTTCGCTCCAGATGCGCAGCACCGTTTCTTCGGTATCGAGGATTAAAAATTCCGGAAATGAACCCAGCAACGCGTTTTCCTCTTGTTGTTGTTTCCGGAAAATCTGCACCAAATCGGCCTCTTCGTAGGGCCGTCCAAGGTCATTGAGATATTCGCGGGCGGCTTCGGGTCGCCACGGGCAGTCCAGGGCTTCCGCCAGCTGCGCCGAAAGCGTGCTTTTTCCGGTGGATTCCGGTCCGGTGATGGCAATGCGAAACGTCTTCATTCCTGAGAAGTCTTTTTCCCCAAATTCAAAGCCTCTTTGCGCCACAAGCGGAACCCGTCGAAGGCAATGATGGTGAGCAAGAGGGTGAGCACGGCGTAGAGATACAATCCTTTGTGGATTTGGAGGGGAAAAGCCAGCAGGTTGCTCACGTTGAGCACCAGCCAGTTTTCGACGCGGCGGCGGGTGAGCAGCCACGTGCCGGCCCAGGCAATGGCGGTTACCGAGGCGTCCCAAATCGGTACATCGGAAGACGTGAATTGAGACAAGAGAAACGCAATCGCGGCAGTTCCCAAAACGCTGATCCCGGCAACGGTTTGCCATTCCCGGGCAGTCGTAAACTGCGGCTTTTGCTGGGCAACCGGCTGGCGACGCCAGGCGTAGATCCCCCAGATGCTGATGAAAAAATAATAGAGGTTAAGTCCGGCTTCGGCGTAGAGGTGTGCGGAAGTCATGAGTCCGGCCGAGAGCAGCGTCGCCACGATTCCGGCGGCGTAGTTCCAGATGCTGCCCCGGCGGGCGAGCAGCACCTGCGCCAGCCCGAAAGCGACGGCCAGCCACTCGAGGGGAGCAATGGCAGTAACGATTTTTTGCAGGGATTGAAGAAACGATTCCGGCGGCATGGGGCCTCAAAGGTGCAACTGGAAATAAAAATTTTCCTTTTGGAAAATTTAATCTGCTGCTTATCTTTGCACTCCTTTCGGAAGAAAGGGAATGGTGCGGTATCCGCCTTTGGCGGAAATGGACGGAAAATAATGGTGCGGTAGCTCAGTTGGTAGAGCAATGGACTGAAAATCCATGTGTCGCCGGTTCGATCCCGGCCCACACCACAGCAAAATAGCTTCCACGGTTGTGGAAGCTATTTTTGTTTGCATGTACACGGTCTACGTACTTCTGTCTGCCGCTTCCGGTAAGCACTATGTTGGCTTTACCAACAACATAGACCGGCGTATGCAGGAGCATAACTACACGGAAAAGAAAGGATTTACACTCCGCTACCGCCCTTGGACACTGATACACACAGAAGCATTCGCGACGAAGGCGGAGGCAATGGCACGGGAAAAATTTTTTAAAAGCGGACAGGGTAGGACAGCCTTAAAGGCCATTTTGGATATGCTTTAAGCGGAGGCAACCTGCAGCCACTGGCACTGCAAACAGGGCGCGGTATCCGCCTTTGGCGGAAATGGACTGAAAATCCATGTGTCGCCGGTTCGATCCCGGCCCACACCACAGAAAACCCCCTTGCTGGCTGCGGCTTTGCAAGGGGGTTTCTTTTTTGAGGGAATTTTCCGGAACTAATTACCGCTGCGTTGCCAAAACCTGGGTCCAGTAAGCGCCACTCGCGGCCACGCCCATATCCTTAAAAGCGCCGTTCATAATGTTTTTGCAGTGGCCGGGACTTTTGATCCAGCCCTCCACCACCGCCTTCTCATCCGGATAACCTTTGCCAATGTTTTCGCCGTAGGTCTTGTAGGAATAGCCTTGCTTTTGAATGCGGTCACCGGCGGTCGTGCCGTCGCTTCCCCGGTGGCTAAAGAAATATTTTTTCGCCATGTCATCGCTGTGGACCTGTGCCGCACGTGCAAGCGCATTGCTCCACCGGACCGCCCCCACCGGCGGCATGGCTACACCACCGCAGTTGCAGCCTTTCGTACGATAGGCGTTCACAAGGTCGATGATCTTTGATTGGTCCAAAGTTTCCGGCGACGCCTGGTAACCGGAACCAGGTGACGAAGCCTTTGTGAGCGGCCTGGCAGCTTTTACCGGCGCACAACTGCTAAACGGCAAGACAAGGGTTATTGCACAGAGAAGAAGGGTGATTTTCAAAACAAGCGTTTTTTCGGAAAACTACCAGACAATCTGCTTTTTACCAACTCTATTCAAAGAGCGCACTCCTCCGTTGTTTTCCGGAAAGCCAAACCACCTACCGGCATCTTTTACGGGAAGTGGTGTAATTGTTTTCCTGCTTTTGGTTATGAATGATATTTGTATTATTTAAAAGTGCGGTAGCAATCTTTCTACATTCCCGGATTCTCAGAGGTAAGAGAGAACTGGAAGCGGTCTCCTAAATAAGAGGCTACTGTTTTTTCTTCTTTTTGTCACCCCGCCTTTGGCGGGGTCTTCACAGCTTCTGAAATCGTGAAGATTCCCTTTGGGAATGACAAAAGTCGCTGTCCAAAACAACTTCTTCAGGTTTATGAGACCGGCTCTGGTGAATTATAGCTTCTCTACCCGCCCCCTTTCCGGAACGGATACGACAACTGCTTTATAAAAGAATCCGGCACGGCGCTGTTTTTAACCCCCACTTCGCCCACTTCTTTGTCTTTGGGAAAATAAAACGTGCCGAAAACCAGATCCCACACGCTCAAAACCTTTCCGAAATTGCTGTTGGATTCCCGCCGCTCGATGGAGTGGTGCCAGCGGTGCAGCTCGGCGGTATTGAAAACATAGTTCAGCACGCCCGCTTTGAAATCGATGTTGGCGTGTTCCAGAAAACCGGTCACCAGCGAAACGGTTACAACGAGCACAATCGCGTATTCGGAAGCGCCCAGCAAAAGCATCGGTGCGAAATAAGCCAGGCCGCTCACAAAGGCTTCCACAAAATGAAATTTTCCGGAATTAATCGCATACACCCGCTTCGCGCCGTGGTGAATGGCATGGAAAGACCATAACACCCGAACGCTGTGAAACGCCCGGTGCACCCAGTAATAACACAAGTCGGAAGCGAGAAAATAAAGGGCGTTTTCCCCGATCCGGGAGGCGAGATTTCCGGAAAATCCACCCGCTTCCCCGAAAGAATCACTGTGCCGCTTCACCACACCCAGCAGCAGTAACACCAGCAGCGACGCCAGCGGGAAAATCACAAAGGTCCGGATCA
>JAEVZP010000160.1 GCA_023392185.1 Bacteroidota bacterium | reverse complement strand
AACTCCGCGTCGCTTTGTCGTGTACGTCTGCCATAGCCGGTTTAGGAAAACAAAACAGTGCCCTGCACCTTTCTAGCAACTCACTACCAACCCCACCAACCCCGACACATCCGCCCGAAGCCTTCCGGATTCTTCTACCACCGGCACAAACTGTAGCGAGCATTCCGTACCATGCACCGATTGGTATTGCCCCACAACACTTTTCCGGGGGCCGGTTGAAGGATACACCAGCGCGCTGTGCCCGCAGCCCTGGTAGAGGTTGTAGACGAGCATCTGTTTCAGGTCGTCGTCGGCGGGGCGATTATTAGAGATGCGTTTCCATTTGGTATCCAACACCAGCAATGCTTTTTCCGGAAAATCGGCTTCGTACACCACAATATCGGGCTTCACGCTCTGCATTCGTCCGCCCGCCGGTTGCCAGAAGTCGGTGCGCACTTGTTCGAGGAGGCTGTATTTTCCGGGATGTTGGTGGTGCAGTTCGCGGCGCAGCAATTTCAGAATGTATTTCTCCCAAAGGATGTTGGCGTTAAACATCAGGGCGAGCACATCATTTGCGCCCCGGCGTACGTCGGGGTGGTAAGAAAGCAACAAGAGGCGGGCAATGCCGTGGGCGGTCCGGTAACCTTCCGTTTTGCGGCTGTAGGTGAGCTTTTCAAACAGGCTTTCGCTGACCGGGACGGGTGCGGTTTCCGGAAAATCTAACAACAATGCTTTGGCCTCGCCGCTAAGGGTGGGCGAAAGAGCAATCTTTGCGATGAGCTCCAGTGTCTGGCGCAGGAGGGCGTTGTGCAGGTGGTCGCGGTCGTAGGTGGTATGGCGCACATAAAACCGCTCGGCGTGGGTGAGGTTGTGGCGGAGGTGCGCGGCGAATTGCAGGCTCCCTTTCAGCGCGGAACGGTTGCCTTCGGTTTTCTGGTATTGCCGCACGAGGCCGGTTTGCATCAGGTAACGTACTTCTCCCAGAAACAAGGCCATGTAAAGTTCCAGAATAGAGTATGGTTGCAGGCGCAGCGAAGCGGTACTAGTGGCTTCGGGCAACAGTCCGGCAGCGCGCAGCATGGAGAGGAGAAAGGGGCGCCAGAGCGCCGGATTTCCGGAACTGTCCTTATCGGCTTTGGGCAGCACTTCTACGCTAAAATTTCCGGTTTGCAACACGCCTACATACTCGTTAAACTTCACCCCGCGGTGAATCAGGCTGAAATACGGACAGCCCTCACCGGGGTAATCTTCCAGCGCCTTGCGGTGACTTTCGGTATAGCCCTTTTCGCCCACGCGCAGCGCTTCGTGTTCAAAAACGGTGAAGTGGGTCATCAGTGTTTACAGTACTTTTTTTCACGCGGGTCATTGCGAGGAGGAACGACGAAGCAACCTGCACATCTGGTGGACATATCTCCGGAAAAATGTGCAGGTTGCTTCGGGACCGAACCATAAACCGTACGAGCGGTCCCTCGCAATGACCCGTATTTTGTATTGTAAGCATTTACATTTTACAAGTTCAAAAGCACATCCAGCGCGACGGAAAATTGCTCTTCGGTGGCATCGGTCCAGTCGGTGAGGGTCCAGATTTCTTTTTCCTGCAAGGCGCTTAGCTGGTCTCCGGCAGCGCTGTTTTGGGGGAGTTTTGCAAAGAGAGTTCCGGAAGGATTGCTTTGGGGAATGCTCACAAAGCCGGTTCCCAACACAAGGCACATCCGGCTGTAGTCGCCGTAAAAATATTCCTGCAACAAGGGGATTATTTTGTCGGTAAAGACCTGTAAATAGGCTTTCCAATCATCGCCCAAGCCCAAAAAATAGCTGTGGCCAATCCGGTGGTCGCGGCCTGCCAGCACTTCCATCCGGGCGTTTATTGTGCGCAGGATTCCGGAAAAAGCGTAAGATTTTCCGGAAATCATTACACTCCCTGCTATCAAATCTTCCTTCGGCGGCATCTCCACAAACGAAAACCTACGACGCAGGGCGGTGTCCAAGGCCTCCACGCTGCGGTCGGCGGTGTTCATGGTGCCGATAACGTAGAGGTTGGCCGGAACCCCAAACAGGCGGCGGCTGTAGGGCAGGCGCGTATCGGCGATTTCGTGGGCCGCGCCGAGGCGTTTGTCGGCTTCCAGGAGCGTAATCAGCTCGCCCAGCACCGCCGAGATATTGGCGCGGTTGATTTCATCTATAAAAAAGCCAAACGCGGGTGCATGGGCAAACGCCCGTTGCCGTTCGGCTTTCGTAGCCTTCAGGCAATCCGCTAAATTCCGGAAACCGGCGAGCTTCGCCGCCTCGTCGCAGGCTTCGTAAAACAAACCGTCCTGGTGGTGGTAGGCCAACGGACTTTCGGCGCCTTCGTCGCCCGCAGCGTCTTTTTGGAGAATAGGTTTGATGCCTTCCACAAAATCTTCGTAGGCCCAGCTTTGGTGCGCCGTCGTGAAGCGGTAGCGCTTCGTTGGGGTGGGAGCCGACGCCGTATGCGACTGCGGACCCTGCACGATTTCCGGAAATTCCGCTGCAAAATCTTCTCTATCGGCAATACGCCAGACCGAATTTTTCGCTTCTTTCCAGAAAACAGGCGGCGAAAGCCGGAGTTGGATATTCACATTCGGGCACTCCGCCACGGTGTGGTGTTGCAGCGTTAACCACAGTCTTGCGGCCGGATTTTTAATCTCACCAGCGCCAAACTTAGTCTCAATCAGGCACTGCTGCCGCAGTTCCGGAACCGTCAGTCCTTTAGGCACATGGTACAGCACATGGGCAATCACTTCCCACCAAGTGGATTGTTCCAGCCACGCGCTTTCAATTTCCGCCGGGGCCGCTCTTTTGGGCGCGTCGGTGAAACGGGCAAACTGGTTTTGCAGGTAAAACGTTTTGCCGGTGCCGGGCGGGCCGTAGAGAATGGTGTTGAGCGAAGCCAATTTTTGAGAGTTTGATTGGATGTAGCCTTCTTCTGTTTCCGCTACTTCCATTTCAGGTTCCGGAATTTCGTAGGTTTTGGGCGTTGGAGCGGGCAGTTGCGGGGCTACCGGCGCTCGGTTCCGCCACAAAATATCCTGAAAAATAATCCATTGCTGCGGGCCTTTCCAGCAATCGTCGGTCAGCGTATTGGCCACTAAGGTTTGAAGTTCTTCGTCGGCGGTGATAAGGGGCAGGAGCTCGGTTCCCAACTCCAAAAAATGCCCAAACCGCTCGCCGGTTTTCCGGCGCTCTGCCGTTAGGGCCGCGTTGGGACTTTGGACCACCGTCCGCAGCAATAAATCGTAAATGTCGGATTTGTATAAAGGATAGTTTTCCGGAAATCGCATCGCCAGGTAGAACGAAATGGTGCGCTCATCCTGCAAATGTTTGAGCGGCTTGCCATGCGCCTTTTGCACCTGGCCTTGCAACGCTTCTGCCGCTTTTACGAATGCACGCAATCTCCTGTTCAGATCTTCGTTTTCATCAAATAAATTCCGGAACATTGTGCGCACGATTTCCGGAAAATAGCGGGCAGCCAACAGGATAAAGCTGGCGGAGCTGTGGTAGAGCAGATTGTCCCGGTCGCGAAGGGCGGCTTTCAGCATCGCCTCAAAATCGGGCACCTCTAGATCCCAGCTTTCCTGAAACGTTTGGGTGCAAACCCATTTGTAGCGCTCCGGCTCGTTGTGGTCCTGGCGAATCAGGTCTTTGTAAACGGCGATGAAATGCTCAAAAAGGTGCGCGGCGTCTTTGGGTTCTTCCATGCTTTGGACAAGCACCTCGTCGCGCAGGGCAGGGTCTAAAGCCATTTCGTAGAGTTCGGGTTGGTGGCTGCCGCGGTAGGGGCTACCGTTTTGGGTTGGCAGGTACTCGGCGCAGGCATCCAGGCACAAAATAAATAACTGCTCATAATCTTCGCTCGTTAATTGAGAGGCGAAAACCTCATACAGAAACATCCCATCCGGTCCGGAAAACCGTCGGTGCGACTCCACTACATAAGCCGGAGCCAGCTGCTTTAAGTCGGTCTCCCGCAGCATAAAGCGCCACCGGAAGCCCGCTTCCATGCGACTCAATGCGTACACTAATCTGCCGTTAATGTTCAGGCGCAGGTCTTTTTTATCCTTCCGTGCTGTCAGCGCCAGGCGCTTGTCATCTGCCGAGATGTTCCCAGTTTCTATTACCGTCTTGACGCCGTCAAAAAAGCGGTGCATTACCTCGCGGTCGGCGATAAGGGAAACAGCCGCCAAAACCTGAGCGGAAATCGTCGTTCGCATACGCTACTTATAACGTGAAGATAGGCGCGGCGGTTGGATGCTGGGGGTTATAAAGCGGTGATTTTCAGGAGTGCGGATTTCCGGAAATTCTTAGAGCCTATCCGGAAAAAAGGCAAAAGGTGTATATCGGTCAGCGTCTTTTGTCTGGGCGGAACGGGAACTGTGCAGCTTGCATCCACGCAGACCCTGTTCCGCCCAGACAAAAGAATCGTACGAGAAACCAGTTTAGTTCACAACCCTTTATTTTTAGGATAGGCTCTTAAGCTGTTGGACGTTATGGCAAACCAAACCGTTGTTAGCCGCCGTCTTAGCTTGTCAATAAGCTTAAGCGATCAATGTGCTCAAAATGCCTCACATTCAACGTATCCAGCACTAAATCCTGCACAACCGCTGTGGCCGCAATGAACAGGTCCGGTTTGTCAATCGTTTTCCGTTTGGTTTTAAGTTGGGCCACGATTTCGGCTGCTTGTCTGGCTGCTTTGGTGTCAAAATCCAGGACGGTGAACCGCGCCAGCATACCGTCCCAAAACGCCAAATGCGCTTTGGTGGCACCATTAACCACTTCAAACTCTGTTACGCTGGAGATATAAAGTCGGTCGTAGTTTTTGAAGTGGGAAACCAACCTGGAATGGGCCTTGTTGGTTTTGCGGAAATAATCAATCAGAATGCTGGAATCCAACATTAGCCCTCGTTCCGCCATGCTGCAATGCTTTTCCGGTTTTCCTCAATCACCTGGATTTCTGATTCCGTGTAGACAGGGCCATTGAGCAAATACGCAATGAACTCATCCTTTTCCTTTTGCGGTGGGCATTCGTCGGATAATTCCTGCCGCAGTCTTGCTTTCTGCGTAGGTGTCAAGCTTTTAACCAATGTCAGCAGTTGCTGAAACGGAATCCGGACGTTTATTTCCACACCTCAAATTTAAGGTTTTTTCGTTTTGGAAAGCGATCGGTGAATGATATCGCGGTCGGCGATAAGGGAAACAGCCGCCAGGACCTGTGCGGAAATCGTCGTTCGCATACGCTACTTATAACGTGAAGATAGGCGCGACGGTTGGATGTTTCGGGGTATAAAGCGGTGATTTTCGGGGAGAAGGATTTTCGGAAATACACGCACCGGCAAAATGGGCGCTTTGACGCTACGATTCACCCGCTTGGGTTAAAATGGAAGCTTCCAACGCTGCGGTGAGCCGGAAATTCGTTTTGCTAATCTCCACTAAAAGCGGCTTCACGGAAGCAATAATACCCGCCTGTTTGGCTAACAGAATAATACCGAGTGTTCCCACAATTGGGATGCCGAGTTCTGCGGCAACTTTCCGTCCTTTCAACTCGTCAATAATCAACAGAACATTTTCGGTTTCCAGTGCCAGCGCAATAGCGCTCGCTTCCCCTTTATCAAGTACTTTATCCGCCAGGCTGCGGTAATCGTGGTCCAATGCGTACCTGATTTCAAACCAGGCAGGAAGTGGCTTACCAAATTCCGTAGCTACTTCGGGCGTGGTGTACACCGTGCCGAAAAGTTTTTGGAGCAGGTCTAATTTGCCCAGTTTGTGCAGCAAAATGATGCAACTGGTATCAGATAAAACCGTTCTGCGCATTGGCTAAATCCGAGGCGAGGTCTGCCGGGGTGTAGTTGAAAAAAGCCACACCGTACTTGGACAACAGTTCCATGAAAGATTCTTTGGAATAACCGGCAAGCGTCGCCGCCTGCCCAAGCGACAACTCGCCGGATTCGTACAACTTCGCCGCGAGCATGTTTTTAGCTTCCTGCTCGTTCACACTGTCGGGTAGCTGGATCGTGAGGGTTTTCATGGTTTAAAATTACTGGAAAAGTCGGAAAAGAGAGGAACTGGCTACGCTATCAAACTGTTCTCAAAATATGAATTAGTACCACTGTTGTTGAGCCGTGTTCCGGAGCTAACTCCTGCACGTCCTTGCCGAAAAAGTAATCAATAATATCCGTCTCAATAGAGGCGTAGGAGGCTTTCTTCTTTAATTTTTCAAACTCAACCCTAAAATCCTCAATGCTAAAGATAATCATCTAAATCAAAGAAAGCGCTTTTGTGGTTTCTGTAAATGCTTCGTTGTTTGGCAAAAAGAAAAAACGAGAATCCAAGTCATTTGCTATCTCTGTTAAATCGTCTACTACAGCCTTAAAACTTTTTAGCTCCTCTTTTGCATTGCCTTTGGTACGGAATAAACTGAAAGAAGCGCACTGCCTTTGTAACGAAGCATGCAGGCTTCTGGTGGCGGAAACCACATCGTTAGTTAAAAGCAACGGCTCCTGGTCCGGGTCCGTAAACCACGTTATTTGCTCAAGTTTTTCAATAATGCTTTCAACCTTGGCTGTTTTTGCGGTTAGGTATTGTTTGAAGGCCAGAATGCCATCCAGAAAACTGTTCATTCTCTGTTCATCATGCGCAGCTTCTTTCTTTTCCGCAAAAGAAAGGTTCCGAACGTCTTCAAACGTCCCCGATAGTTGCGGCTTGTAGGTGGAACAATTCATTTTAGTTGGTTCTATCCTTACTCAACGTAAATGTAGTCCTTTAGGTTTTCCGGAAAGAAAAGTTTACGGTTTTCGTTGCCGGTATTTTAATACAACAGAAACAGCACTACTAATCAAAGAGGCTGAATTCTAAAACATCTTTAGCTGCTATTTCCATGCAACGAAAGCGGGAGCTTTCGCCGAACCGCAAACGGTACCTTGGGTGAACTGGTAAATTCATTCGTGTCTTACAAGTTCAAGGTCTTTGTTTTCGCTAATTAAAATAGCATCTCCTCCCCAGCAGCTAATGCCACCTCTTATCTCCCCCTCTTTGTACTTTAGGACAATTGGGTCAATAAATGTATACAAAATAGCATTGTAATTATCGTTGTAAAGACCATCTTTACTAACAGGATACTTGTTAAACAGCTGTTTATTGTATGAGGGTTGCATTGCTTTAATCAATGCCTTTTCAGCATCAAGAAATACTTTATCTTGGTTGGGATAACCTTCTCCAATAATTGAAGATGTCATATCTTTTGGATCTGCTTCTGCTCCAAATGATTGGATTTGTATATTATCTTGAAATTCAAATGGCAAAATTACAATCTCATTTGCTGGAAGTTGCTTTTCAGTAACAGGCGTTTCTAAAGATAAAATGTCTTGGAAGGTTGAATGTCCTGTTAGGCGTTGTAATATGCTTTGTCTTGTAGCCTTACCAACATAATGAACTATATATCTTGTGAATGAATTCCATTCACCTTCAATATTACAGTCAATGAGTCCTTTCCACCAGTTCTGAAGGAGTTTTTCAGGTGAAAACCAAAACATAAATTTCTTGTCTATTCCCATGTTTCTAAGTAAGGAAAAGCCGTGGATATTATGGAAAGGTGCGCTATCCTGTTTGAGAGACTTATCAAGGTAATTAAACGCAATATAAATGGAATTATCCTTTATTAGACCAAATACTTCTTGATCAAACGGTAGCCTACATTTTAATATATTTGGGTTGCCTTTTTGATGTATCTCAAAGTTTAATTGAAATATAGTTGTATCAAGAATTACGTTTTCAAACGTCATAACAGGTCTTTGACAAATTAAATAAAGACTTGCTTTTTCTAATGCTTTATCAAGTAACTTATCATCTTTGATGTGTGCAAACTCATAAGCCGTTAAAGGTGCATAAGCCAGTTCAAGCTGATTTATTAGACATTTTTGACCCATAAGCTTTGCATAAAATTTAGTTGCCGAAACCCAACAGCCCGCAATTTCAACAATAAATTCCTAACCCACAATAGCTAATCCAAAGTTCATCCGCACTCCAAAATCCCCCACCTTTGCGGCCTCTCTTCTTATATGAACATCCGCAAGCTTCTCATCGCCAACCGCGGCGAAATCTCCATTCGTATTTCCCGCGCCGCCACCGAGCTGCACATCACCACCGTAGCCGTTTACACCTGGGAAGACCGCTACTCGCTCCACCGCTACAA
>JAEVZP010000131.1 GCA_023392185.1 Bacteroidota bacterium | reverse complement strand
ATGCTGTGGACGGCCGCGTTTACGCTGCTTTCCGGAAATCTCTTTGTTCCCTTTTGGGGGAGAAAGCTCTCCTGCTTCTGGATTCCCCTGCTGGTGTCGGTTGGGTTGGAATTGCTGCAAATCATTCCCCGTTTTCCGGGGCGCTTTGACCCGTCCGATTTGTGGGGCGCGCTGCTCGCCTGGGGCGTAATCATTGCTTTTATGGTCCCCAAAGCGACTCCGTCTCAAAGCCTGTTTGGACGGCTCAACCGCGAACGCCTGGCGTTTACGGGGTGCTACGCCATTATGTATCTGGCGCATGTGTGGCGCTGATTTTATAAGGCTTTCCGCCATGAAACATGATTTGTCCCGCTTCCTAAAAGCGCAGGAGGACGACTACGACCGCGCGCTTTCCGAAATCCGGGCCGGCCGCAAGTGCAGCCACTGGATGTGGTATATTTTTCCGCAACTGAAAGGGCTCGGCCACAGCGGTACTGCGCAGTTTTACGGTATTTCCGGAAAAGCGGAGGCGGAAGCGTATCTGGCGCACCCTGTTTTAGGGCCGCGCCTGGTGCAGATTACGGAAGCGGCTTTACAGCACACCGGTAAAACGCCTTTGCAAATCTTGGGTCATCCTGATAACCTGAAGTTTCACTCCTGCATGACCTTATTTGCGCAGCTCCCCGAAGCGCCGTCTGCATTCCGGAATGCGCTGGATGCATTCTTTTCCGGAGGTGAAGATGCTGCGACGCTGCGGCTGTTGGGATAGGAGCGACAAATCAGTTCTTTACTTTACGACCTTTTGCCGGATGCGCTGAGGTTTAAACAGGAGATCTATGGGCGGGGCGAACCCAACTGTCTTAATAGGTTGTAATTTCGGGCGCTTTCCCACCGCAACCCCTGCATGACCAGCAACCGGCTTATCAATACCCGTCTTTATATCGGCTCTGCGCTCGCATTGCTGCTTACCCTTTTTACCGGCATTTTTTCGTACCGGGCCCTGCACCAGCAAATCGATGATGCCGGCACGGCCCGGCACACCTACCGGGTGCTCAACCGTATCAAGGATGCCGAAAACCTGATCCTGCAAATGGCCAACAGCCGGTCAAACTACCGGGCGACGCAAAATAAAAAGGATCTGGAGCCTTACCATACTGCTGATCCGCAGCTGCAGATGGTTCTCAACGAAATCACCACCCTGACCAGCGACAACCCGGGACAAGCTGCCAACATTGCCCGTTTAAAGCAAAAAGCAGCCGGCCTCCGGGGTTTCTGGAAAGTGCTGGATGCTGATGACAGTTTCCGGTTTACCGTAGAAGGTAACAGCCTGGTCACCCGGCAGGAAGCCGGCCATATCGGGGCGACGCTCGGCTTGGCACAGGTGATGGAAGAGGTAGAGCAAAAATTGCTGCAGGAACGCATCGAGAGTAGTGAAGCTGCTGCCCGCAATGCCATTAATCAGGTCATCATCGGCACTTTGCTGGCTATGTTGATCGTTGGGGTGATGGTTTGGCTGATGCTGCGGGAACTGCGCATCCGCCAGATTAAAGAAAAAGAAGTTGACGAGAGCCTGAATGAAATCAAACGCATTCACGATCTCTCTGAACACCAGAATTGGCTGCTTCAGGGCGCACAGAAGCTTAATGCCGTCATCCTGGAGATGGATAATCCGGAAGACACCGCCCGTAAGGTGCTTCTGGCTTATGCCGATTATATGCACTTGCCCGGTGGGGCCATCCACCTAAGCGATGAGGACGGAAAACTTTTCAAGACGGTGACTGTTGGGCTGGAAGCCGACCCGGAAAACGGCTACAACCTGCAACTGGCCCAGTTGGCTTCTGAAAAAGGCACGCCGCACTTCGTACATAATATTCCGGCGCACTATTGGAAAATT
The DNA here is from genome assembly GCA_023392185.1 of Bacteroidota bacterium. Classification (GTDB taxonomy): domain Bacteria; phylum Bacteroidota; class Bacteroidia; order Chitinophagales; family Chitinophagaceae; genus UBA1952. The sequence continues at coordinate 2,176 of JAEVZP010000131.1, read as the reverse complement.
GCCTCGGCTACCGGCGAAGCCGCACCCGGAACGCTGGGTTTCTGGCCGATCTTCTTCGATGAAGAGCTTATGGGCGTGCTGGAAGTGGCTGTTTTTGGGGATTTTCCGGAACGGAAGACCGACCTCATTCAATCGACTCTGGATCCGGTTTCTTCGGCCTTGTTTGCCGCCATGACGCGCGAAAAAGCGGCCCGCTTCTTGGAGCAGATCCAGGCGCAGAGCGAAGAGCTGCTCAGTCAGCAGGAAGAGTTGCGGCAAACCAACGAAGAGCTAACCAACCAGACGGAGTCGCTTCAGGCCTCGGAAGAAGAGCTGCGGGTGCAGCAGGAGGAACTGCGCCAGATCAACGAAGAACTGGCCGAGCGCAATAATGCTGTGGAAACCGCCCGCTTGGCCGTCCTTGAAAAGGCCCGGGAGCTGGAGATTACCAGCCGGTACAAAAGCGAATTTCTCGCCAATATGAGTCACGAACTGCGCACGCCGCTCAACAGTGTACTGATCCTGGCGAAACTCCTTCAGGAAAATACCGGTCACAACCTCACCGACAAGCAGGTGGAATATGCCGGCGTGATCCATAAGTCGGGTACCGACCTGCTTGACCTGATCAACGATATTCTGGATCTTTCCAAGATCGAAGCCGGCAAAATCGACTTCCTTTTTGAGCAGGTACCGGCCGAAAATATCCTCCGCGATATCCGCCCGCAGTTTGAGGTAGTGGCGCAGGACAAAGGCATTGGCTTCGAAACACGGCTGCAACCGGAAGTAGCCGGACCTTTTAATACCGATAAGGCCCGCCTGGAGCAAATCCTTAAAAACCTGCTTTCCAACGCCTTTAAATTCACGCCTAAGGGCGGTAAAGTGATCCTTTCGGTGACACAGCCGAAGGACAAAAGCGGCAAGCCGCGCCCTGGCTATATTGCCTTTACGGTGCAGGATTCCGGGATTGGCATTCCGGCCGACAAACACCAGGTTATTTTTGAAGCGTTCAAGCAGGCCGACGGTTCTACGAGCCGTAAATATGGTGGTACCGGTCTGGGTCTTTCTATTTCCCGGGAACTGGCACGGCGGCTGGGGGGCGATGTGTACCTCGAAAGCACCCCCGGAGCAGGTAGCAGCTTCTCAGTGATTTTGCCACTGGCCGGGCCGGCCGACAGTGTGCCGGAAATGCCTTTCGCAGACCCTAAACAACTGGCTGCACAGGCGGAAACAGCTACAGAAAGCATACCGGAGCAGGACCTGGTAGCCGACGATCGCAAAAAAATCCTTCCCCACGACAAGGTGATGCTGATTGTGGAAGACGATCCCCGTTTTGCCGCCATTGTCCGGGATTTTGCGCGCCACAGAGGTTACAAGGCTTTAGTTGCCGTGCAGGGTGATGAAGGTCTGCTGTATGCCCGTCGCTATAAGCCTACAGCCATTATTCTGGACATGCAACTTCCGGTTATCGATGGCTGGTCGCTCCTGAAGATTCTGAAGGACGATGGGGAACTGCAAAAAATTCCGGTTCATATCATCTCGGCTGCCGATGAGTCGGCGCTGCACGTCAGCGGCGCACTCGCTGCAGCGCGCAAGCCGGTGGAGAAAAGTGATCTGGAAGGTGCCTTTCAGGTGATTGCCAATCACCTCAAAACCAACCTGCAACAAATCCTCGTGTATGGTGAAGGTCACTTTGATGAAGACCATCTGCGCAAACTGCTGCGCAAGCGAAACGTGCAGGCGCAGGTGCGAACCGAGAAAAACCTCGACCGCGCCCTCGAGCTTTTAAAGGAGGAAAACTACCAGTGCGTGGTGGCTGATCTGGGTGATTGCACAACTCTTTGCCTGCCTGATCTGGATCGGTTGCGCGCAGCGTCCAAAGGCAGCCTGCTGCTCGCTTACCTCAACACCAACATTTCTATCAGCGATGAAATGGCGCTCAAAAAGATTGCAGATGTCATTATCCGCGAATCGCTGCAATCCAAAGAACGGCTGCTTGATGAACTGGAACTGTTTCACCACAAAATGGAACAGGCCACCCGGCAATCGGTGACCCCGGCCGAAGCCCTTGCCGGCGGCGTGGTGCTCGAAGGGCACAAAGTATTGCTGGTGGATGACGACATGCGCAACATTTTCTCGCTGACCAGCCTGCTGGAGTCACAGAAGATGAACATCCTCACAGCGCTCGACGGTAAAGAGG
>JAEVZP010000251.1 GCA_023392185.1 Bacteroidota bacterium | reverse complement strand
CTATTTTGCTGGAAGCCGGTCTCAGCTTTCTGGGGCTGGGTATTCAGCCGCCGGCGCCGAGCTGGGGCGGGATGATCAAGGATCACTACAATTTTCTGGTGACCAACCGCCCGCTGCTGGCCCTCATTCCGGGCGTGGCGATCCTGATTCTGGTGTATGCGTTCAATATCTTGGGCAATGCCCTGCGCGATGTGCTGGACGTCAGGCAGTAATGTAGTTTATAGAAGCCAGATGATCAAATTTCCGGAAATAAAGGCCTGTATCAGCGCTTTCCGTGAAAATCCGTGCGTATGTACAAGCCATTTCCTTTTCGGAAAAGCGACACTGGAAACACTGCTTTTTATAACGCAACTTTGCAGCCAGAAAAATCTCTCCTTTTTATGAAAAACGGATTCACAGAAATAAAGCCTTTCAGCGGTCTTGGCGACCTTTCTTTTGGCATGACCCGCGAGCAGGCAGAATCTTTGCTGGGCGCACCCACCGAGAAAGAAACCTTTGTGCTGGATGAAGACTTCGAGGAGCGTACCGAAGCCTGGCACTACGACGAACGCGGCCTGTCGCTTTCGTTTGATGAGTCTTTTGGCTGGAAACTCGGCAGCATTGCGGTAAGCACCGAAAGCTATACGCTGGAAGAAGTTTCGCTCGTGGGTAAAGACCTTAAAATGGTAGAAAGCATCTTCGAGCTGAAAAACTGGGGCGAACTACAGGAAGACGATGATATGGAAGAAGAAATGGAAAACAGCCGCTTGTTTTTTGTAGAAGAAAAAGGCCTCAGCCTGTGGTTTGAAAACGAGGTGCTGACCGAGATCCAGTGGAACGCTGAAGAGGCCGACGAAGAATAACCCGATAGGGTTGCCCGATGCCAAAACCACGATCCGGGAGCTGAATTTCCGGAAAAAACAAGCCCGCACGGTTGATTCCACAACCAGGCGGGCTTTTTCTGTAGAAGCAATCTGCGGTGTTATCAAAAACAGACTGGCTTTGTAGAGACAAGGCATGCCTCCTCTCTGCAAATGGCGCTGCCAGAACCAAGACAATCGTATATCTGTTGATTTTAACCGATCAATACACGTGTTGCCCGCCGTTGATGCTGTAATTGGCTCCGGTGATAAATCCGGCGCCTTCGCTGGCCAGAAAACTCACCAGATACGCCACCTCGTGGGTGCCGCCGAGCCGCCCCACCGGAATCTGCGCAACAATGGCATCGCGGTATTTCTGCTCCACCGCCATAACCATATCGGTGCCGATATAACCGGGTGAAATCGTATTGACCGTAATGCCGTATTTTGCTACTTCCATGGCCAGCGTTTTGGTGAATCCGTGCATTCCGGCTTTGGCCGCCGAGTAATTGGCTTGCCCAAACTGCCCGCGTTGCCCATTGACCGAGGAAATATTGATGATGCGCCCATACTGGCGGTCGATCATACCATTGATAACCTGCCGGGTGCAGTTGAACACCGAATCGAGGTTAGTCGCCATCACTGCTTTCCAGTCTTGGAGCGACATTTTGGCAAAGCGGCCATCGCGGGTGATGCCCGCATTATTGACCAGCACATCTACCGGCCCCAGTGTTGCTTCAATAGCAGCAATCATGCGGCCCACACTCTCATAATCGGTGACATCGCCTTCAAAAAGATGCACTTCTATGTTGTCGGCAGCCATTTTCTGCTGCCAGGTTTCTGCTTTTTCCCGGCTGCGATAGTTGGCGGCCACCGTGTAGCCGTCTTCACTCAGTTTTTTACACATGGCCGTGCCGAGGCCGCCGGTCGCGCCGGTAACGAGAACCACTTTTTGAGTGCTTTCCATACAAATGAAGGTTTGAGAGGTAAAAGAGAAATTATCTTTGAAATGCCTCTCAAAATAAATATTACTTCCCGGGAATGCAAGCCCTGATCAGCGGACTGGAATAATTCTTGAAAAGCCTTTTCCATGACTCCGCCGGAATATCCGATTGCGAAAATGCTTCACGCCATCGAAGACCTTATCGTTGCCTATCCTAAGGCGGCGATGTTTGAGCTACGCGAAAGCGGCTACGACAGTCTTTTCGAGCAGCTGGTATCGTGCATCATCTCCATTCGCACGCTCGACGAAACGACCATTCCGGTGTCGCTGCGCCTTTTTGAGAAAGCCCGGACGCCGGAAGCGGTGGCGGCACTGGGCCGCGAGCCACTCGCCGATCTTCTTTACGGCAGTACTTTTCCGGGCCAAAAAGCAGATGCCATTCTGGCCGTGGCCGCAGTCGCGCGGGCTAACGACGGTCTTTTACCGCAAAATTTTGAAGCGCTCACCGCCATCAAAGGTGTGGGTCCCAAATGTGCCAACCTGGCGCTGGGTGTTGCGCTCGGTGTCCCGGCCATTTCTGTGGATGTGCACGTGCACCGCGTTGTCAATCGCTGGGGACTGGTACAGACGGCTACGCCGGAAAAAACATTACAAGCGCTGGAAAAGATTGTCCCCCAAACCGCTGGATTGATATTAACCGCAACCTGATGCCGTTTGGAAAATTTCACTGTACGGCGCATCTGCCCAAATGCAGCACCTGCCCGGTGGCGCAGTGGTGCCGGCGTGTAGGCGTAACCAAACACCGGTAGCTCCGACTTGTCAAGTCCGCGTACGTCCTGCGGATCGACTTGACAAGTCTCTGTTAACCACGGGTTCCGGATCTCAGACTTGAGACTTGTCAAGTCATCTATGTTTCGTACGAGAACTTGACAAGTCGTGTCTAAATCGTCCACTGATCGTGCACGAGGGCCACGAGATAATAGCGTTCGTTGTATTTTTCAAAGACCATCCGCAGGGCTTTCCAGTCCATTTCCATTTTGCCCGGAACAAAACTTTCTACTACCACGCCATCCGGAAAAGCATATTCGAGGTTGTTGAGGGTATTGCCGCGTTGCGGAATCTGACCAAAATAAAGGGAATCGCTTTGGGCAAAATCGCGGTCGTAGATAAAACGCTGCGTATAGCCTTTGGGCGTCAGCAGAATGGAATCACCGGTGCCGTCGAAAAAGCCCCACAGGACGCGCCGGGCAGTGTCGGCAGTAAAGCGGATCCGGACTTCTTCCGGCATCATACGCACTGTTTTTTCAGTGTTTACATAGCCATAAGGCGAGAAAATCAATCCTTCTACCGGGTGCACGAGTTGACTGAGGCGGACGTAATCTTTATCGTGTAAAGCTTCTAATGTGGTATCGGCGATGCGTCGAAGCTGCGATTCATCAGAGGGTAATTGGGTAACAACGCGCACGGGCGCCTCCGGTTTTTTCTCTGCGGGTGGCTTCGACTGGCAAGCAGCGCTTAGCAGCGCAGCCGGCAAGAGCATTTTGACGGAAGAAAATTTCATAAGCATACAAAGTTTAAGCTCCGGAAAGGGCGAGCAGGCAATTATTCCGCTAATTTTCCGGAAATTCAATCCCACAAAAATCGTCGCCATGTCCTTTTCATTTCAAATAAAAAGCTTTCCGGAATATGAAGATCATTATAAGCAGAGCGTAGAGACACCCGAAAAATATTGGGCGTCCATTGCAGAGACGTTCCGGTGGAAAGTGCCGTGGAAGACGGTTTTAGCCTGGAATTTCACCGATCCGGACGTCCGCTGGTTCGAAGGTGCAAAGCTCAATATCACCGAGAACGCACTCGACCGGCACGCCGAAATTTTTGGTGAAAAACCAGCGCTGATCTGGGAGCCCAACGATCCGGAGGAAGATCCGCGTACGCTGAGCTACAAAACGCTCCTGGAAAAAGTATGCCGGTTTGCGCATGTGCTCCAAAACAACGGAGTCCGGAAAGGCGACCGGGTGTGTATCTATATGGGTATGGTTCCGGAACTGGTGATTGCAGCGCTGGCCTGCGCGCGTGTTGGCGCGGTGCACTCCATTATTTTCGGCGGCTTTAGTGCGCGCAGTATTGCCGACCGGCTGACCGATGCCGGAGCAAAAATCATCCTCACCTGCGACGGTGCTTTCCGGGGCGATAAACAAACGCCGCTCAAAGAGCTGATCGACGATGCGCTGGAGCAATGTCCGTTTGTGGAACGCGTGATTGTGCTCACCCGCACGCGCCAGCCCGTGAGCATGATTAAAGGCCGCGACGTGTGGTGGGAAGACGAGCTGCGCAAGGTAGAATCTGCCGGCAACCCGGATTTCCCGGCCGTAACCATGGACGCCGAAGACCCGCTTTTTATTCTGTACACTTCCGGTTCCACAGGCAAACCAAAAGGCGTGGTCCACACCTGCGGCGGCTATATGGTTTGGACAACCTACACGTATGTAAACGTTTTTCAGCCCCGGCCCGACGATATTTTCTTTTGCACCGCAGACATCGGTTGGATCACCGGTCACTCTTATATCGTGTATGGCCCTTTGTGCGCCGGCGGCACCGCGCTGATGTTTGAAGGCGTGCCCACGTGGCCCAGCGCCAGCCGTTTCTGGGACATTATAGAGCGGCACAAAGTCAATATCTTCTATACTTCGCCAACGGCCATTCGAAGTCTGATGACCTATGGCACGGCACCGCTCGAAGGCAAAGACCTCAGTAGCCTGCGCGTGCTGGGCAGTGTGGGCGAGCCAATCAATGAAGAAGCGTGGCACTGGTTTCACAAACATATCGGGAAGGAAAAATGTCCGATCGTGGACACCTGGTGGCAAACGGAAACCGGCGGCATCCTGATGAGTACGCTGGCGGGCATCACACCGGAAAAACCGGGCTTTGCGACCCTGCCGCTGCCGGGGGTGCAGCCGGCGCTTATGGATGAAGCCGGAAGGGGAATCCCGGGCAACGGCGTTTCCGGAAATTTGTGCATCAAAGCGCCCTGGCCGGGCATCCTGCGCACCACCTGGGGTGACCACGAGCGCTGCCGCACGACTTATTTCAGTGCCTATCCCGGCTTTTATTTTACCGGCGACGGTGCGCAGCGCGATACCAACGGACTATATCGCATCACCGGTCGCGTGGATGATGTGCTGAATGTAAGCGGCCACCGGATTGGTACTGCCGAGGTGGAAAATGCGCTGAACATGCACAGCGGCGTAGTGGAAAGCGCCGTGGTGGGGTATCCCCACCCGATCAAAGGACAGGCCATTTATGCCTATGTGGTGTATGAAGGCCGTCACGATGATGAAGACCTGACACGGCAGGACATTCTCAAAACCGTTTCGCGCCTGATAGGCCCAACCGCCAAGCCCGAAAAAATCCAGTTTGTAGGCAGCCTGCCCAAAACACGCAGCGGCAAGATTATGCGGCGCATCCTCCGGAAAATAGCGGAAGGTGAAGCACAGAATATTGGCGACACCTCTACCCTGCTCGACCCGGCAGTTGTGGACGAGATTGTAAATGGCAAGCTAGACTAAAAGTGCTGGGCTTTGGGGCGTTAGAAATGCAGTTTTTGGTAGAAAAGATTTCCGGAAATTTCTCGTATCTCGCCCGGCAAAACGCCCTCCAGGGTCAGGCCTTCAATAGACACGCGGATGAGGCGCTTGCAGCGGTGGCCGGCAGCAAATACCATTTTGCGCACCTGATGAAACTTGCCTTCGGTAAGGGAAATGAGCAGCCAATCGTGGGGAATATGGGCCGGATGCGGGTGGATCCAATCACCGTAAAGCTGTGGGTCAGCTACTTTTTCCACAGCGCAGGGCTGGGTGCTATACGGCAGTCCGTTATCGGCGGGAATGGCGATGCCGGAAGCCAGTTTCTGAACGGTTTCCTCCGAAACAACGCCTTTTACAAGCACCAGATAACTACGGGCATGCGGCTTTTCCCCCTGAAACAAGCGGCGCGTTACGGATTTATCGGTGGTGAGGAGTAGCAGCCCTTCCGAATCTTTATCGAGGCGGCCGATCGCGTGGGTACCTTCCGGAAAATCAAACCCCAGATCGCCCAGCAGCCCCACCGCATGCGAAGACACGAACTGCGAGACGATGCCGGTGGGTTTGTTGAGGAGAAAATAGCGATGCAAAAGGGGGATGAGGGATGAGGGATGAGGAGTGAGGGATGAGGAGTGAGGAATGATAACATGGTTGGTCGCGGAGCGACCGAATGTTTGTAGCAAATACGTTTAGAAATAGAAGGGCGGTCGCTTCGCGACCTAAGGTTTGTCCTGCAAATTTCCGGACAAACATTGGGTCGCTAACGCGACCGTTTGGAAACCGAAACTCCAAACGCTACAAACATCGGGTCGCTAACGCGACCATTTGAAAAACGCAAATACAAACGCTAGAAACATTGGGTCGCTAACGCGACCGTTTGTAACGAAAGAGATTTCAAAACAAAACGGCAAACTCCGGCAAAGCCACCCAATCCGGCTGCTGATTTTCCGTTCTATCAGCCTGCAAGATGGGGGAATACCCTTGTTTTTAAAATTCTCTGTTTTCCCGCTGTCGGGCACCGGATGTGATTTTGAATTTTGTGCAGCGCCGGTCGCCCGGCGCTGCAACTTAAAAAATCCACCCTTATGAAGATTTTTTTCTACCTGCCGTACTTCTTTTTGGCCACCGCCTGTACCGGCACTGCACAGGAAAAAAAGGCACTGCAACACGTGGCTTTTTGCACCGAAAAAAAGGGCTGTCAGGTGGCCGCGATAACGATGCCCGCCGCTGAGGTGGACAAGCTTTTAGGAAAATCTAATTTCTGGACCACAGCCGCCCCCGACGCCACGCTGATTCTCCAAAATTGCGAAAGCGCTAAAGACGAAAAGCGCTCGCTGGCGGAAATCCACCACGCCTTTGGCGGCAGTGGTACACCGGGGACGGCCTCCAGCGCCGACCTCTCCAAATACCTGCGCGAAAAAGGTTGCCTGACCTGCCCCAATGCCACGAAGAAGATTTCTTTCTGGGGGAAAACCAACGAAGGGAAAACGCTGAATACCTATTTCTTCCTGAACCTGCGGGCAGACGAGGCATACATGCCCAACGAAGCCTTCAAACAAATGGGATTAAACAGCGGCGAAGGTGGCGAGAATGTGATTATTAATCAGTTTCTGCGTAATAATGTGTGTGAGACGTATATGATTTCCGAAGGCAGAAAGATTCACAGCAAGATGGATTTGGGGTCGCACCTTCAGATGGACGCGCTCAATGAAAAGCGATTTAAAACCGAATTTAAAAAAACCGGCAAGACACGGAAAAGTGTAGCCACAGGAATGCAGGAAGCGGAATACATCGGCAAAATTGAAGACGGGCGGACGGTTCAATTTTGGCTGGCTCCTTCGCCGGATGTGTGTTTGCCACCGGGAAGATTTGACGCTTTCGGCTTTTATAACCTGGGGTATCTGTCGCTGGATGGTATCACATATCTCACAACAGAGATTACAGGGCCGGATTTTGCGCTTAAGATTACCGGCATTTCGGATGGTTCTTATCAGTTTAACCCGGCGGGTTATCAGAGGTATTGAGCCGTAGTAAAACGGCTGTCCTTCCGACCATAGAATGACAGATTTATTGAGCTTTTATTGCTCTTCCCTACCGCACCAGCTCTACCCCATACGGAATCTTTTGCTCGTCCAGGAAATGAATCAGCGCATCGCTGATGGCGATTTTCCGGTTGCCGGTTTTGAGTTTGAGATTCCGGGTTGGATCGGGGTGCATCAGGTGCAAAACCAGTTCCGCATTTCCGGGATTTTGCTCGCAGGATTCCATTAAAAAACGGGCCGTTTCTTCTGTCAATTTTGGTAATTCAAACCCGATGTTAAACGCTTTTACTGAGGTGTCGCGGGCATTTTCCAGAAGGGAAATCCCCTGTATGGAAAGTTCAATCTCCTCGGCATTCCACGGCTTTTCGGCGTAGCAGGCGGTGATAACCACTTTTTGGCCATTGTGAAGAAATTTGTTCCACTTCACGTAGTTGTCGCTGAAAAGGGCAAACTCCAGGTGACCGCTGAAATCATTCAGAATGGCCTTCCCAAACTGCGCGCCTTTCCGGGTGTAGAGATGCGCCACATCGGAAAGATAGCCGGCGACTTTGAACGTCGGTCCTTTCACCGGCTCCAGCACATCGGCAATTGGCGTGAAGCCCAGATTGTCCATTTCAAACTTAAACGGGTCCAGCGGGTGCGCCGACAGGTAGATGCCCACCACCTCGCGCTCGGCTTCCAGCTCTTCGGCAATGGGCCATTTTTCGCACGGCGGAATGACTGGTGCTTTTACGTCGGGCGTCAGCGACACCGCACCAAAAAGCGAATTCGCGGCCTGTTCCTGTCCCGCTTTAAACTGCTGGCCAAAGGCAAACAGCTTTTCCAGGCCGGTCATTTTTTCGCCTTCCGGAACGGTGAGGAACTGCGCACGGTGCAGTTCCCCAAATGCGTCCAGCGCACCGGCTTTCACCAGCATTTCCAGGGTTTTCTTGTTTACTTTCCGGTGGTCGATGCGGCAGAAAAAGTCGGTGAGGTTTTTGAACGGTCCGCTTTCGTCGCGCTCGCGGATAATGTCTTCCACCGCCGACTCGCCCGCGCCTTTCACCGCCGACATCCCAAAACGAATGGCTCCGTTCCGGTCCACTGAAAAGCCGCTGATACTGTGGTTTACGTCCGGCCCCAAAACCTCTAACCCCATGCGCTGACACTCGCCCATAAACATCTTGATGCGCTCAATATTGGCTTGGTGGTTCAGTACCGCGGCCATGTACTCCGCCGGGTAATGCGCTTTGAGGTACGCCGTTTGGTAGGCCACCAGCGCGTAGCACACCGAGTGACTTTTGTTGAAGGCGTATTGGGCAAAGGCCTCCCAGTCGGTCCAGATTTTTTCCAGCTTTTTTGGGTCGTGGCCTTTGGCTTTGGCACCGTCCATAAACTGGCCTTTCATCTTGTCCAGCACCGCGCGTTGCTTTTTACCCATGGCTTTGCGCAGTACGTCGGCATCGCCTTTGGAGAAGCCGGCCAGCTTTTGGGAAAGCAACATAACCTGCTCCTGGTAGACCGTAATCCCGTAGGTTTCTTCCAGGTATTCCTGCATTTCCGGCAGGTCATACTCAATTTCTTCCAGTCCGTTTTTGCGGCGGATAAACTGCGGGATGTAAGCAATCGGGCCGGGGCGGTAGAGGGCGTTCATCGCCACGAGGTCTTCAAAAACCGTCGGTTTCAGTTCGCGCAGGTATTTCTGCATCCCGCTGGATTCAAACTGAAACGTACCGTTGGTATCGCCACGCTGGTAGAGCTCGTACGTTTTTACGTCGTCTAAGGGCAGGTCGTCCAGCACGATTTCGCGGCCGTGGTTGCGCTTGATAAGGGCCAGCGCGTCGCGCAGAATGGTCAGGGTTTTCAGACCCAGAAAGTCCATTTTGATAACCCCGGCGTTTTCAATCACGTTGCCGCCAAACTGGGTAACCAGCAGGTCGGAATCTTTAGCCGTAGCCACCGGCAAGAGGTTGGTAATGTCCTCCGGGGCAATGATAATCCCGGCAGCGTGCACGCCCGTTCCGCGCACCGTTCCCTGCAATTTCAACGCCTCGCGCAAGACGCGGGCCTGCATGGTATTTTCCTGGGCAAAAATCTGGCGGAGTTGTTCGGCGCCGTTGATGTCGTCGCCACCCAGTCCTTCTTTTTCTTCCAGGCTGCCTTCGCCCCGCAGGGGCGCGTTCAGCAAACGGTCGAGCTGCACGTTGATACCCGGCTTGTCGCTTACGAGCTTGGCTAGCGCGTTGCTTTCGGCAAGCGGCAAATCCATTACGCGGGCGACATCTTTAATGCTGGATTTGGCCGCCATGGTGCCGTAGGTCACAATCTGGGCCACCTGTTTTTTGCCGTATTTCCCGACCACATAATCAATCACCTTTTGCCGGCCGATGTCGTCAAAATCGGTGTCAATATCGGGCATCGATTTCCGGTCCGGGTTCAGAAACCGTTCAAACAGCAGTTTGTATTTAATCGGATCGATATTGGTGATGCCAATGCAAAAAGCCACCACCGAGCCCGCCGCAGAGCCCCGACCCGGCCCTACAAAAACGCCGATTTCCTTGCCGTGGTTGATAAAATCCTGCACAATCAGAAAATACCCGGCAAAACCCATGGTGCGAATGGTGAACAGCTCAAACCTGATGCGCTCCTCAATTTCCGGGGTCATCTCGTGGTAGCGTTTGTGCGCGCCTTCCCAGGTGAGGTGTTCCAGATAGCTGTCCATATCGTAGCCGGCGGGCACCTCGTAGTGGGGCAACATAATGTCGCGCTCCAGCTTTAGGGGCTTGATCTTGTCTACAATCAATCCGGTATTGTCGATCGCTTCCGGCAGGTCGCCAAACAGCTTCGTCATCTCGTCCGTGTTCTTAAAAAAGAACTGGTCGTTGAAGAAAGCAAAGCGTCCGCCTTTTACGCGGTTCTCGTCGTCGTCCGGACCATCCGCATATTTCGGCGTGGCCTGCTTTTCGCCGGTGTTGATGCAAAGGAGAATGTCATGGGCGTTGTAGTCTTCTACGTCCACGTAGTGCGAGTCGTTGGACGCGATAACGGGCACATTGTACTTCCGCGCCAGCTTCAGGAGCACCTCGTTGACCTTGTTTTGCTCCGGAATGCCGTGGCGTTGCATTTCCACGTAATAATCTTCGCCAAACAGGTCCAGCCACCACTTAAAAACCTTTTCGCCTTCGGCTTCGCCACCGCGCAAAATCGCCTGCGGCACTTCCGCGCCGAGGCAACAGGTCGTTGCAATCAGCCCTTTGTAGTGTTGAAGCAGAATTTCCTTATCAATGCGGGGATATTTGCTGTACATCCCTTCCATAAAACCCACCGAGCACAGCTTCACGAGGTTGCGGTAGCCTTCTTCGTCTTTGGCCAGAAACAGCTGGTGATGCCGCCGGTCTTTTTCGCCCGACGCCTTTTTAAATTCCTTTTTGTGGCGGTTTTCCACGAGGTAGAACTCGCAGCCGACTACCGGCTTCACCGCAGGCGCTTCAATGGGTTTACCGTCTTCGGTGGTGCCCACTTTTTTCTTGTCTTTCCAGGCCGTAGCTACAAAGTCAAACACGCCAAACATATTGCCGTGGTCGGTAATCGCGACAGCGGGCATATTGTCGGCCTTGGCTTTTTTGTAGAGATTGGCAATGGAAGAAGCACCGTCAAGGAGTGAGTACTGGGTATGGTTGTGGAGATGAGAAAACGTCATTTTCGGCAGGGACAAAATCGGGCCTTTAAAGGTACGAAAAGTGGCCCGTTTGGAAGGGCACGTTGGCGCGGTTTTAACCCCTTTTTCGGCGTATGAAAAAGGGTGTCATTTCCGGAAATTTGGGCAAAATCGCAGTTCATAAAATGTCTTTTAAAAGGCGATTAAGCCTATACGCGATGGCCGCCCTGTACATTTTCGCGGGCGTCAACCATTTCCGGAAACCGGAAACCTACCTCTCAATCATGCCGCCGTGGCTGCCTTACCCGGCTGCACTGGTCGCGATTTCCGGAATCGCTGAAATTCTTTTAGGGATATTGTTATTTCCCCCAAAAACGCGGCGACCGGCGGCGTGGGGAATTATCCTTTTGCTGATTGCGGTGTTTCCGGCCAATATTCAAATGGCGCTGGATTGGCACCGGGAAGGCCATGCGCAGGAATGGCTTGCCTGGGCGCGGCTGCCGTTGCAGGCGGTGCTGATTTGGTGGGTGTGGAAGTTTGCAAGAACCAATTAACCTGTTTATTCAAACAATTTTTCAATCGCACGGCCTTTCAGCAAACACTCTTCCCACTCGCCTTCCGGAGTGCTGTTCCAGGTAATCGCTCCACCGGTATTGAACGCCACAGTTCCCCCAAAATCGCCCCAAACCGAGCGAATAATAACGTTCAGGTCGGCGTGCCCTTCCGGGTCTATAAAGCCAAGACTTCCGGAAAAAGGCCCTCTTTCCTGCCCTTCATACTGCCGAATCAGGTCCATTACTTTTTGCCGCGGCGCGCCCGTCATGCTGCCCATCGGGAAGGATTTTTCAACCGCATCCCAGAACGTTTTTCCGGAAACCAAATTTCCGGAAACGGTGCTGACCATCTGAAAAACCTGCGGAAAAGCCTGAATCCCAAACAGTTCTTCTACCCGCACCGAACCGATTTCACACACCTTCGCCAGATCCGAGCGCGTCAGGTCCACAATCATCACGTTTTCGGCCTTGTCTTTGGTGGAATTTTGCAAAGAGATGCGCGAAGCCGCATCCGCCTTTTCATCTCCAAAACGGGGCGCAGTACCTTTGATAGGTTGGGAAATCAACCGGCTGCCTTCGAGCGTGAGGTAGCGCTCCGGCGAAGCAGAAACCAGCCAGTGATCATTCAAACCATAGCAGGCACTGAAGGGCGCAGGCGATGCTTGTCGCAAGGCCTGGAAAACAACCGCTGGAGCCAGATTTTCCGGAAAATGGGCCTTGCGTTGGTTGCAGAAATTAATCTCGTAACAGTCGCCTTCATAAATATGGCGGCGCAGTTTCTGAATGATTTCGCAGTATTCCTCTTTTTCGAAGGCCTTTTTAAAAGTGTTTTCAGGGAGAAAAATTTCCGGCAAAGAAGTTGATTCAATCTCCCTAACCACCTTCTCTGCACTTCTGTTTCCGGAAAAAATAAAGATGCTTTCTTCTCCACGTTTTTTTCCAATCACCACCTCTGGACAGAAAAAATGAATTGGTGGGAAAGTCGCCTTTGCAGGGGGCAAATCGTCGGTAAAAATGCCCATCTGCCGGTGGGCTTCGTAGCTTAAATGCCCAAACAGCCAGCTGTTGAGTGGCTGCTGCCGGAGCGTTTTCCAATCCGAAAAAACTGCGGTCGCACCCGCCGCTGCAATCCATTCATACTTGCCATACGGATCTGCGTAGCCACACGAATCCAGAAAAACAAAAGGGCTGAACCGGGACATCCAGTTCAGCACCTTTTCTTTAAACAGCCTTTCGTTGGCAGGCCGGAAATGCGACATGCGGTCTAACACTTTTGCTTAAAAATCGTCGTCGTCATCGTCGTAGCCGCCGCCGTGTGAGTCGAAGCCGAGGTCTTTGAATTCGTCGTCGAAGCCAAGGTCATCGTCATCGCCTTTTTTACCACGGCCGCCGCCGCTTTTCGATTTTGGCAGGTCGAACTCTTCAAAGTCTTTGTCCATTGCAAAGTCGTCTTCGTCGTCCATGCGGTCCATATCGTCCAGGTCGGCGTCGTCTTCGTCGTCGTCGTCATCATCCACCGGGCGCTTCGAAGCCGTTTTCTTAGGTGCTGTTGCCTTGGAAGCCGCTTTTTTCTGCTCTTCCTCGTCTTCGTCACCGGCTTTCTTCGCCGTTTTTTTAGCAGGCGCTGCTTTCTTAGGTGCAGCCGTTTTAGCAGCCGTTTTTTTCGCAGGAGCTGCTTTCTTTTCGGGGTTCGTTTTCATGGTTCGCGTGCAGTCGTTTCTGTGAATTCAGAAGGTCAAAATTTTCGAGCAGACGTCAAAAGTCCAAAAAAAATTTCCGGCATTTAAGCCTTAATTTTCCGCCGCTACGGCCGGTTTCTCCAGGAGCTGTTCGCGGTTGACGCCGTTGGAGATATAGCGCACCGGCACACCGATATAATCTTCGATAAACTGGCTGTAATCCCGGAACGTTTCGGGCAGGCCGTCCAGCGTTTTCACCTCCGAAAGCGGGGTGTTTTTCCAGCCTTCGAGCTCCACATAAACCGGGTTTACCGTGCGATCGCACAGGTCGAAAGGCATTTGCGTGGTTTCTTTTCCGGAAATTTCATACGCTACGCACACTTTCAGGGGCGAGAACGTATCCAAGACGTCAGTTTTGGTGATGATCAGTTGCGTTACGCCGCTCAGCAGGCAGGCATAGCGCAGGGCCACGAGGTCCATCCAGCCACAGCGGCGCGGCCGGCCTGTGGTAGCACCAAACTCGCCACCGGCTTTGCGCAGCGCCTCGCCTTCTTCGCCAAAAAGCTCGGTCGGGAATGGGCCGGAGCCCACGCGGGTGCAATAGGCTTTGGTGATGCCATAGACCTCGCCAATGCGCGACGGCGCAATGCCCAGTCCGGCGCATGCACCGGCCGAGAGGGTGTTGGAGGAAGTGACAAAAGGATAGGTTCCAAAGTCCACATCCAGCATGGAGCCTTGCGCACCTTCCGCGAGGATTTTTTTGCCCTCGGAAAGCTTTTGCTCGATCCAGTATTCGCCATCCACGATTTGGAGGCGGCGCATTTTTTCGATGCTTTGCAGGAAATCGGTTTCCCAGGCCTGCCAGTCCACCACCGTGTCGTAATGGGAAAGCAGCTGCAGGTGTTTTTCCCGGATTTTGGCGTAGCGCTTCTCAAAATCCGGGCTGAGGATATCGCCTACGCGCAGGCCGTTGCGGCCGGTTTTGTCCATGTAGGCCGGGCCGATGCCTTTGAGCGTAGAGCCGATTTTTTCCACGCCTTTGGCGGCTTCGGAGGCTGCGTCGAGGGCGCGGTGCGTCGGCAGGATGAGGTGGGCGCGGGAGGCGACAAACAGACGGTCGAGCGCATCAGGCACCAACTCGGTAATGGTCGCCAGCTCTTTGAGCAGCGTTACGGGGTCGATAACGACGCCGTTGCCGATCAGGTTTTGGCAATGGCGGTGAAAAATACCGGAGGGAACGGTGTGGAGCACCACTTTCCGGCCTTCCACGTAGAGGGTATGCCCTGCGTTGGGGCCGCCCTGAAAACGGGCAATTACATCGTAGCGGGCCGCAAGAAAATCAACAATCTTGCCTTTGCCTTCATCGCCCCATTGCAGGCCCAGCAATACATCCACCATGGTGTGAGGATCTTTTTCTTAAAAAACAATTGAGAGAAAACGTTTTCCGGGATTTCCGGGAAACGGCGCCGCAAAGAAACGCCGGGAAAGTATCAAGACGCAAGTAGTGAGTATCAAGACACAAGTAGCAAGACGAAAGACACCCATCAGGGCTCAATTTCCGGAAATCCCCGACCTGGCAGGTCCGCAGCGAGCGCTGTGTCCCGCCAAATGCGGGGGAGGATGCCTGTCAGGTCCGTGTTAAGAGATAAATTTCCGGAAAACCTGTATTTCCTTTCTGGCCTGACAGGCATCTGCGTCCCTTCGGGCCTCCACCTGTCAGGTCTCTATCCAACGCTTTTACTGCGCGGCGTCTTTCTTCTTGCCCATCAGCGACATCATTTGTTTCATGGTATGCTCCATGCCTTCCGGGCTGCCGTCGAGGAAAATGGTATTGCCTTTCCCGGCTTCGGCAAAATGCCGGATCGCGTCGGTCCACATCGAAAACAGGATAAACGATGCGTCGAGGTGTGCCTTTTCCATTTCCTGAGCGGCAGAAGCCATCCCCCGCGCCACTTCTTCGCGGAACAAGGCCACACCCTGACCGCGCAGTTGCGCCGCCTGGCGCTCGGCTTCTGCCGAAATCTTAATGGCATTGCCTTCGGCTTCGGCACCCTTGGTTTTAGTGATCAGCAAAGCCTGTCCTTCGTTTTCGGCAGCCGCTTTGAGGTTGTTGGACGCCACCACCTGCGCCATGGAGCGCATAATGACCTCGTCGAAAGTGATATCGTTCATCTGAAGGTCGATCAGGTGATACCCCCAGTCTTCGAGTTGGCGGTCGAGCTGCTCTTTGACGTGCAGGATGATCTCCGTGCGCAGGAGCAAGACTTCGCTTTGGCGGCGGGTGGCCACAAACGCCCGAACCGCGCCTTCCACCGAACGCACCAGCGCCTGCATAAACGACTGATTGTCCACAAATTTGAAAGCAACGCTCTTAATGGTCTCGGCTTCCTGGTTGAGCACCGAATACAGCAGCATGGCGCTGAAATTCACATTGGCCTGGTCTTGCGTAATCGCCTGAAACTTGAGCTCAATCGAGCGGTTTTGAATGGAAATCCGGCTGTATATTCTTTCGATAAAAGGAATTTTGAAGTTGAGGCCGGGCCGCAGGATGCGGCTGAACTTGCCAAAAATCGTGGTTACGGCAACGGTGCCCTGACGGACTGTTACCACCGCACTGAGTAGCAAGACCAAAAAAATAACTGCTATAATCAGTCCTGAATATTCCATGATTGAGAAAGGCTCTGTTTGAGGAAGGTTGCCGGGTGGCAGCCATTTGTGTGCAAGCTACTGGTTTCCGCTTACTTTGCAGTGGATATTCTCCACCTCCTGCGGTACACCCATGGCTGTCAAAAAGCAAATATTACAGATCGCGCTGCTGAAAGAAGATTTTTTTGAAGGCGCCGCCCTTATTGGCATTGCCTCGCCCCTGCCGCCGTCGCGTTTTTGTGCGCTGCTCAACCGCAGCTTTGCGCTTGGGTTGCAGCGCGAGCCGGAGCAGGATTTGTTTATGCACACCTCCGGGAAGGAAGGAGCACCGGGTTATTTTCCGGTATTTCAGGAACAGCTGGAGGCTGAAGCTTCGGACATGGCACTGTACCGCCTTAAAGGACCGGATGGCGAAATGCTGCTCCCCGAGACGCCACACCTGGATTATATGTGGCTGCTGCGCAGCAACACCTCGGATCAGGACGCCGAAGGCTATGCAAGAGTGCTGCGCCGCTTGCCCGGTGTGCAAATGGCGCAGGTCATTCCGGTGGAACAGCTGCGCAACGCGGCCAATCTGGTGCTTTGAAAAAGGAGTTTTTCTTTATTTCAGCAAAAAAACCATAACATGCAGTTCTGCTTTTGGGTCCGGCTGTTTTCTTGCCAGATGCAAAGCCGGCCTTTTGCCCTTTCCACCGCCGTTCCAACGGGTCTTTACACATTACTGAAGCGAACAATTTTTTCTAAAAAATCACGTTTTTAAAGTCGCTTCCAAAACTGCTTTCTTTTATTTGCTGCTTTCCTGTTTTCTTTGCGCCCCATGAACTACCGTAAGCTTAACAACATCTTCGGATGGGTGGCTTTCGCCATTGCTGCTATTGTATATCTCCTGACCATGGAACGAACGGTTTCGTTCTGGGATTGCGGAGAGTTTATCTCTACCGCCTACAAGCAGGAAGTAGGCCACTCGCCGGGTGCGCCTTTCTTTGCGCTGATCCAGCGGATGTTTGCCCTTTTTGCCGAAAACGGCATGACGGCCGGGCCTTCCAAAAATGCGGCGCTCTTTATCAACGCGGAAAGTGCGCTGATGTCGGCAGGCACCATTCTGTTTTTGTTCTGGACGATTACTTACTTCGCCAAAAAGCTCCTGGCGCGCGATGTTGATGAGCCGGGACGCAACCAAACGCTGCTCATTATGGGCAGTGGACTGGTGGGCGCGCTGGCCTACACCTTTTCCGATACCTTCTGGTTTTCGGCGGTCGAGGCCGAGGTGTATGCCACGTCTTCTTTCTTTACCGCCCTTACCTTCTGGGCCATTTTGAAATGGGAACGGGTGGCCGACGAGCCGCATGCCGACCGATGGCTGTTGTTTATTGCCTATCTGATTGGCCTTTCGGTGGCGATTCACTTGCTGAACCTCTTGTGTATCCCACCCATCGGGCTGGTGTTTTATTTCCGGCGCTACAAGGCTACCACGACGGGCGCTATCGTGGCCTTTATCCTCAGCTGCGTGGTGTTGGGTCTGGTGCAATTTGGCATTCTGCAAGGGCTGCCGGCCATTGCCGGTTGGTTTGAGCTGACCTTTGTCAACGGGTTCGGACTGCCTTTCAACAGCGGGGCTATCACCTTCCTGATCCTGCTGACCGGTGCGCTGGTATGGCTGATTTTCTGGACGCGCAAACGCGGTTCTTACTATGGGCATCTGTCTACCCTGGCGGCCATCTTTATCCTTATCGGGTTCAGCTCCTATCTCATTCCGGTGATCCGTTCGCGCGCCGATGTGCCGATCGACATGACCAACCCGGACAATACCTTTACCCTGCTTTCCTACCTGCAACGCGAGCAGTTTGGCCAGCAGCCCCTGCTTTACGGTCCGGATTTCGACGCCCGGGTCACCGAGGTAGACTCGGCGGGTAGCCAGTATGCACAGGTGCAGGTGAGCGGCAAAGACCGGTATCAGAAGGTGGGAATCAAGCCCAAGTATTCTTTTGAAGAAGACAAGCAACGCTTCTTCCCGCGCATCTGGAGTTCCAACGACCCCAGCCATGCCCGCTTTTACCGCAACTACCTGGGCCTTTCGGAAGGCGAGCGGCCTACCAGCGCCGACAATATGGCCTATTTTATGGGCTACCAGATGAACTGGATGTGGTGGCGGTATTTTATGTGGAACTACGCCGGTCGGCAGAACGACTATGAAGGCCAGGGTGAGGCCAAAAACGGCAACTGGATTTCCGGAATCGGCTTTGTGGACAACAACATCCGCGGCCTTGGCGACATCAATAAAATGGCCGACGGCTATTCCAACAACCGCGCCCGCAACCAGCTGTATTTCCTGCCGCTCATCCTCGGCATCATGGGCCTGGTGTATCAGTTTAACCGCGACCGTAAAGACGGCTGGGTGGTATTTACCCTCTTTTTCTTTACCGGAATCGCCATTGGAATCTACCTCAACATGACGCCGCTCCAGCCCCGTGAGCGCGACTATGCCTTTGCCGGCAGCACTTATGCCTTTGCCATCTGGATTGGCCTCGGTGTACTGATGTTGTATGACTGGATACACAAGCTGATCAAAAGCCCGGCGACGGCCTCTTACGGCGCTATTGGCCTCAGCATGCTGGCCGTGCCGGTTTTGATGGCCTCCCAGGAATGGGACGACCACGACCGTTCCGGAAAAACACTGGCCCGCGCTACCGCGATCAACACGCTTGAAAGCTGTGAGAAAAACGCGGTGCTGTTCACCTTCGGCGACAACGAAACCTATCCGCTCTGGTATGCGCAGGAAGTAGAAGGCATCCGTACGGACGTGCGCGTGATCAACACCTCGCTGCTGGGCATTGGCTGGTACATCGATCAGCTGACCTATAAAATCAATGATGCGGATGCGGTGCCGATGGCCTGGAAGCCCAAGGACTATATCGGCGACTCCCATAACTATCTGTTGTATTTCGACAACCCGTCGATTCCGAAAGACCGCTTCTTCCCGCTGGCCGAAATCGTTGATTTCTATACCTCTGACGACGACACCAAAAAGCTGGTGGACAACAGCGGCCGCCGTGTGAACTACCTGCCGACCAAAAACCTGGAAGTGCCGGGTGCCAATGCAGCCACGCTGCGCACTATGGGCATCACGGCTACCGATTCCGGTGCGGCACAGCCCGTGCGCTTTACCCTGCAAAAAGACATGCTGCAAAAAGACGAGATGGCCCAGTTGGCGATCATCTCTGCGGTAGCGGCCGAAGGCTGGAAGCGTCCGATTTACTTCTCTTCGATGCAGGAAACCGGCACCTACGGTCAACTGCAGGACTACATGAAACTGGAAGGAACCGTGTATCGCCTGACGCCACACCGCAACACTACAGCGCAGAACGCAGCCACCCGCGATGGCGGCTATGTAGACCTCGATAAATCGGTGCGTCTTTTCAAAAGCCTGTACACCTACGGCAATGCCGATCGTAAGGATGTGTATTTCGATGAGAAAAACCGCCTGATGTTTATGAGCTACCGCATCAACGCCTCGCGCATTGCCGAAGAGCTGACCGCCGCCGGCCGCAACGCTGAAGCCATCGAGGTGCTCGACAAGGTGATGGCCGGCATCTCGGAGCGCAGCGCGCCTTATGACGGGCCGGTGCTTTACATGGCCCGCGCCTACTACATCGCCGGAGCGCCGCAGAAAGGCAAGCCGATCTTCGAAAAGCTGATCCGCAACAGCGAGCGCGATATGGACTGGATCTTTACCCTGCCGGAAGATGCCCGCGCCGGTAGTATGCGCGATATCGAGCAAAATCTCGGCATCGTCAACACCATTGCGCAGGTGTTACAGCAGTCGGGCGACGAAGCCTTTAGCAAGCAGGTAGAACAGAAGTTCCAGGCCATGCTGGCCCGCGCACAGCCGATGCTCGGCCTCCGATAGTTCAACGCACACCTTTATTTTCCGGAAAAAAGAAATCCCCTGCAACTTTGCAGGGGATTTTTACGTTTAAAAAAGGAATATGAACCGATTCTTTTGTTTGCTTCTGCTGCCCTTTCTGCTGCTGGCATATGGGGCAACGGCACAGCAAAACCTGCCCTTCGAGCCGCAGCCGCCCAAGGCACTAATCGTGTTGCTGCCTTATAGCGCGCAGCGCATCAACGTGCTTCGGGAGCAAGGCGACTTTGCCACGGCCGAGGCATTGGCCCACGACTATGCCGAAATGCGCCGGCACATGATTGCCGATTTTAAAGACAATTACACCTACGGCACCTATTACTTTCTGCCCGACAGCCTGGCCTATACGCTACGCGACCGCGCCGACTGGAACAATCTGTTGCTCGATGCCAACCTGCAACCCGTCGCCCAGCCGGGTATTTCGCCTGCCGACACGGCGGTGTTGCTGGCGCAATACGGCATACGGGCACGCGCCACCGAGACCTCTGAGACAATGCAGGGTGCGGAAGAACGTTATGGCGATGACTTCCTGGCCGGTATTTATCCTGCTTTTATTCTGACAGACGCGAACCTGCAACCTTTTCCCCGCAAAATGCGCCGCCTGCGCTGGGTGAAATATGCGCCGCAGCCGCTGCGCCATCCGCGCTGGGTGTATTACTACCGATCGAAGCGGTTTCAGATTGGGTATAACCATGCCGCTTCCGGGCTGGCAGCGCGCATTGCGCTCACCTTTGGCC
>JAEVZP010000103.1 GCA_023392185.1 Bacteroidota bacterium | reverse complement strand
TCCATAAGGTGGGCCTTGTTGTGGAGCCGGCCTGCCGTGTCAATCAACACTATATCGGCGCCGGTAGCCAGGGCGGTTTCTACGGTTTCAAAAGCTACAGCCGACGGGTCGGAACCCATAGCTTTTTTGACAATCGGCACGCCCACGCGCTCGCTCCAGATCGTAAGCTGGTCTACCGCCGCTGCCCGGAAGGTATCGGCTGCCCCGAGGAGAACCGATTTTCCGGCTTTTTTAAAGTTGTAGGCGAGCTTTCCAATGGTGGTGGTTTTGCCCACGCCATTGACGCCCACGACGAGAATGACGTAGGGTTTTTTAGGCAGTGGTTGGGCAAAGAAATTTTCCGGTAAATCGCCGGAAGAGCCCAGCACAGCCGCCATTTCTTCCTGCAAAATCCGGTTAAGCTCCCCGGTGTTCACAAACTTGTCGCGCTTCACGCGGGCTTCGATATTTTCGATGATTGCCACAGTGGTTTCCAGCCCCACATCGGAGGTAATCAATGCTTCTTCCAGATTGTCGAGCACTTCTTCATCTACGGTGTCTTTGCCGGCTACAGCGCGCGTAATTTTGCCTAAAAAACCTTCTTTGGTTTTCTGCAGGCCCGCATCCAGTGCTTCTTTTTGCTCCTGCTGTTCTTTGTTGCGCTTAAATAATTTGTCGAAAAAGCCCATGATTGCGCGAAGGTAAAGTTTTTAATGCCTGCCGGGCATTTTCCGGAAAGAGGCTATTCTAAAAAGGGACACAGAGAACACAGAGAAGGCACAGCGATCCACGGAGATTTCCGGCAAAAGCATTATCGGAATACCGGTTTTTTACAGCGCCAGAATCGTCCACAAGGCGACCGAAGAGATGACAATCCAAAGGATGGTTCCCTGAATGACCGGTTTCAGGCCTACCGCTTTCAGCAAAGAGCGGTTCAGCCCGGAGCCGATTAAGAACAAGGTCAGTGTAAGCCCTTTTTTGGAGATGGCAACGATGTAAGGGCTGATGCGGTCCACATACGGCACGTAGGTATTGACGATAATGGCCAGCACAAATAAACCAATGAAGTAGGGGATTTTGACCTTGGAATCGCCGCTCTTGAAAATCCAGGAACTGAGAAAGGCCAGCGGAATAATCCACAGGGCGCGGGCCAGCTTGACTGTTGTGGCAATCTGAAGGGCTTCATCGCCAAACCTGGCGGCCGCACCGACCACCGAACTGGTATCATGAATGGCAATGGCGCACCACAATCCAAAGTCTGCCTGCGTCATGTTGAGGAAATGCCCGATCGGCGGAAAGACGAAAAGCGCCACCGAGTTCAGGATGAAAATGGTTCCGAGCGCCACACTGATTTCTTTTTCCCCGGCTTTGATGACCGGTGAAAGGGCCGCAATGGCGCTGCCGCCGCAAATGGCCGTGCCGCCGGAAATGAGAAACGAGGTGTTGCGTTCCACCTTCAGGGCCTTCCCCAGAAAATAACCCAGAATCAGCGTTCCGAAAATGGACACAATGGTGAAAATAACGCCTTCTTTACCGGCTTGCAGCGCGGAGGTAACGTTCATCCCAAAACCCAATCCGACCACCGAAAACTGAAGCAGGAAGTTGGTGGCTTTTTTGTTCTGGCTTTTAAAAGGGTGGGTGATGAACTGCGCCAGGATAATCCCCAGCAGCAGCGCAATGGGCGGCGACACCCACGGGGTGAGGCACAGGGCTGCGGCAAGGAGAAAAATGATTTTTTGCTGGACGAGTGCAGTGGGATTCGGAGCAGGATTATCCATAAAGGAGCGTTTCGTTTTATTTCGTCACAAAGGTCCGGCCTGAATGATGTCCTTTAAAATGCCAAATGCATATCCTTTATAACGTAGGGTTATCGGCGAGCAGGAACCTGGCAAACAGCGAAGCGGGTTGGGAAAGAGCTCCCTGTTGCGTGACGAGGTAGTAAAAACGATCGATTGTAAAGCCCTCCAACGGAACGATCTTGAGCTTTTGGGTTTGGAGTTCTTCCCCGATAGCCGAGAGCGACAGGAAGGCAAAAGCCGCCGAGTGGCGCAGGTAGTTCTTGATGCTTTCATTGTTTTCCAACACCATTTCTACCCGCAGTCGGTCCAGTGGCAGTTTTGCTTTCGCCAGCGCTGCTGCCATAATCTCTAAAGTGCCGGAGCCTTTTTCGCGGGTTACAAAAGGAAGGTTCTCAAGATCGGAAGGGAAAAGCACGGGCCTGACAGGTGTGCCAAAACGGGTACACAAAACAAGTTCGTCTTTCCAGCAAGGGGTGTAAACGAGGGCGCGTCGTTTGGTTTTGCCTTCTACAACGCCCAGGTCAATGCTTCCTTCCAAAAGCAGATTTTCAACCGTTTCAGTATTGGCAGCAGTCATTTTCAGCGTAATAGCCGGATAGCGACTTTTAAAAGCAGCCAGGTGGCCGGGTAGTACGTATTGCGCGGCTGTGGTGCTGGATCCGATTTGAAGCAGCCCGCGATGCGCCTCGCCGAAGAGGGCGAGTTCGGTGCTGAGCTCCCGATAGAGCGAAAAGATTTTTTCGGCGTACCGGAGCAGGGCCTCCCCTTGTGCGGTAAGCCGGATCTTAGGCCCGGACCGGTCGAAAAGCTTGCAACTGTATGCGCGCTCCAGGGCCTGAATATGCCGGGTAACGGCCGGCTGGGAAATAAAAAGTTCGGTCGCGGCGCGGGTAAAACTCAGGCGCTGGGCAACGGTATAAAAAACCGTAAGGCGGAAGTCAGACATGGCAAAGCCTGCCTGGGCGCAGGAGACCAGGCAGGTGCGGGAAAGGTAGGAAAAAGGCAGGCTGATTTCCGGAAATTTCCGGAAACAGGACGCTTAATTCCGGACTTTTATGCAGCCTTCACAGTCGTTGCGGGTGTCAAAACCTCTTTTGGAGCAGCCGCTATACGAGATGAGTTCACACTGATTGGTCTGCGCATTATAGAACCAGCGGCTAAAGTAGGCAGCGCACAGTTCATTGGCCGGCGGCACATCTTTACACGCCGGGTTGCGCACGTCACAGTCTTTTTTGCAGGCCACCAGCGTGGTGGAAGCTACCAGCAAAGCAGCTAATAGTTTTTTCATAAAGGCACAATTTAAAAGTAAAAGAAACAGGTGTGTAAAAAAAGACGGTGCAGCCACCAAATGGGTTGGGACCAGCCGGCCGGTATTTTTTAAACAAATTTTTGCGCCGGCGTTTTCCGTTCTTTGTAATGCAGCATGTTCCGCTGTTTGTTTCCAAATGAAAGGGTACCACTTTTTTCTTTCGGCAGTACTGCTTCTGATTGCAGCCAGCGGCAGCGCCCAGAAATCCAATCAAATGAATGCCCCGAATCATCCTTTGCTGTGTGACCTGAAAACGGGTATTTGTGATCCCGGCGCGGCACCGGCTCTATCCAACGCAACCGTTCCTGTCCCTGAAAAAGCAGTAAAGTTGATCTACTTCACCGATCCGATTTGCTCTTCCTGCTGGGGTATCGAGCCGCAACTGCGCCGCCTGAAACTGGAATACGGTACGGCGTTGGAGGTAGAATACCGTATGGGCGGTCTTTTGCCCGACTGGAGCTATAACAGCGGTGGCATCAGCAAGCCCGGCGATGTGGCATCGCACTGGGACGAGGCAAGTGCGCACTATGACATGCCAATTGACGGCGATGTATGGCTCGAAGATCCGCTTTCGTCCTCCTATCCGCCGTCCATAGCTTTCAAAGCAGCGCAGATGCAGGATCTTCCCAAAGCCGTTGTATTTATGCGGTCGATGCGCGAAAAGCTTTTTCTGCAAAAGAAGAACATCACCCGTTGGGAACACCTGGAAGCAGCAGCAAAGGAAGCCGGGCTGGATGTAGCGCAGCTGAAAAAAGATTATGAAGGCGGGGCTGCCGAGGCCCTTTTCCGGAAAGATCTCCAACTGGCGCGCGACTGGGGGGTGCGCGGCTTTCCAACGGTGTTTTTTGTAGGAAATTCCGGAAATAAAGAACTGGTTTATGGCTCCAGGCCTTATGCTTTTTACGAAATGGGCATTCTGAAAAACAATCCGGAAGCGCCTAAAAGTGAGTACCGGAAAGACTGGAAAAGTCTTTTTGAGGTTTATCCAACCCTCACGGCCCGCGAATTTGCCGAACTTTCCGGAACGCCCCGCGCTGAAAGCGAAGCCCTCCTGAATGAACTGACAGACCAAGGTTTGCTGGAGAAAGTAGTTTCAAAGAACGGTGCACTTTGGAAAATGAAAATTTAGGGATTCGGGATTCAGGTTTATTGTAGAGACAAGGCATGCCTTGTCTCTACGGTTTCCACATTTTTGCGGTCTCTATGGTTTCCGCTGTTTTGCGGTCTCTGCGGTTTTCCAAAGTTCCTGCGTCATGGAGATGAAACGGGTTCCGCGCTACCCCTCAACCTTCCGCTGCCCCTTTCGTTTCTTTGCCTATGGCTTATGCATCGCTGGAAGAATGCCTTTTGGATCTGGAAAAAGCCGGACAACTCGTCCGCGTAACCGAAGAAATTGATCCCGACGGCGAAATGGCTGCCGTGCACCGCCGCATTTTCGATGCAGGTGGTCCGGCTATTCTTTTTGAAAACGTAAAAGGCAGCAAGTTCCGGGCATGCAGCAACCTGTTTGGAACACTGGCGCGCAGCCAGTTTATCTTCCGCGATTCGCTCGAGAGTGTGAAAGCGGCTGTGCATCTGAAAAACGACCCGATGGGCGCATTGCGCCGGCCGCTTGGCAACCTGAAAACCGGACTGGCTGCTCTCCGCGCGCTGCCCCTGAAAAATCCGTCGAAAGCGCCGGTGCTCTATGAAGAAGTGCAGATCTCCGACCTGCCGCTCATCAAACACTGGCCGATGGACGGCGGCGCGTTCGTAACCCTCCCACAGGTGTATACCGAAGATGTGGAACAGCCGGGGATCCGCCATTCCAACATCGGGATGTACCGGATTCAGCTTTCCGGAAATGACTATATTTTAAATAAGGAAATCGGGCTTCACTACCAGCTGCACCGCGGCATTGGCGTGCACCAGACCAGGGCGGATGCAAAGGGCGAAGACCTGAAAGTGAGCATTTTTGTAGGCGGTCCGCCGGCGCATACTGTGGCCGCCGTGATGCCTTTACCCGAAGGCTTGAGTGAGACTTTATTCGCCGGTATGCTGGCCGGGCGGCGCTTTCGCTATACCTACCGCGACGGATTTTGCATTTCCACCGATGCCGATTTTGTGATTACCGGAACGGTCGCCAAAGGGTCTGTGAAACCTGAAGGCCCCTTTGGCGACCACCTGGGTTATTACAGCCTGACACATGATTTTCCCTTGATGAAAGTCCACAAGGTGTATGCGCGCAGAGGAGCCATTTGGCCGTTTACCCTCGTAGGTCGTCCGCCGCAGGAAGACACCCGTTTTGGCGAACTTATTCACGACATTACCGGCGATGCTTTGCCCGCCGAAATCCCGGGATTAAAAGAAGTGTATGCTGTGGACGCTGCGGGCGTGCACCCGCTGCTTTTTGCCATAGGCCAGGAGCGCTACACGCCCTACATGCCTACGCAACAGCCGGCCGAGTTGCTCACCATTGCCAACCACTGCCTTGGTACAGGGCAGCTTTCGCTCGCCAAGTTTTTGTTTATCGGGCAGGAAGCGCCGGGGCTTTCTACAAACCAGCCCGAGGCCTTTCTGCAATACATGCTGGAGCGGCTGGATTTCCGGCGCGATGTACATTTCTACACCAAAACCACGATTGATACGCTGGACTATTCCGGCGAAGGGCTCAATCAGGGAAGCAAAGTAGTGCTGGCTGCGGTGGATGTTCCGGTGCGGAAATTAAACACAGAAATTCCCCAAATGCTCAAAGAGAACCTTGTGTTTCCGGAAACAGGCCTGGTGATGCCGGGAGTGGTAGCGATGAGTGGAAAAGCCTGCGAAAAGGGTGGGGTATCAGGCGAAGTAGAAGCATTTGGGCAGTCGTTGGCCGGCGAAGCCGAAGCGCTGCGCGGCATTGCGCTGCTTGTTCTGTGCGATGATGCGGCATTTCTGGCGCAGGATTTCCGGAATTTTCTGTGGGCCACCTTCACCAAAAGCGATCCGGCTGCCGATATCTATGGGGTCGGTGCTTTCACCGAGGCCAAGCACTGGGGCTGCACCGGGCCGCTGGTAATTGACGCGCGAACCAAGCCCCGCCATGCGCCGCCCTTGCAGGAAGACCCGGCAGTGGAGCAGGCCATTGAGCGCTTTTTCCGGAAAGGCGGCAGTTTGGAGAAGTTTGCCTAAGGCAGCATACGCTACGGTACAGGCGGCTTCTGGATACTTTTGAAGTATCTACTTGTAATATTTATTATGTAAAATTTCTGATAAACGTGGATTCTTTTCGACTGAGCGGGCAGTAGTGTAAGCGAGCCCTTCTCGAACAAAACTTTCTACGTGGAGCTTCGCCCATTGTCATTCTGTACTTGTCGGGTGACCCCTTTCTGAATCAATAGCAGAAAAAAGTGCCCGACAATATTTTGCCGGGCACTTTTCAAAAGAGGCTTCCAAGACCCTGCTAAAACAGGGGTTGAAGTTTAAGCTACGCCAATTACCTTTTTCACTTTTTCCAGAATGTCCGCCGTCTCTTCGGCTGAACTGCCTTCGGCATAAATGCGCAACAGCGGCTCCGTACCGGAAGCGCGCAGCATCATCCAGCCGCCATTGTCCAGGTGGTATTTCATGCCGTCAATGTTCTCGGTCCGGCTATAGCCATACGGCTCAAAACCGGCGTAGCCGCCTTCCAGCGCCATCTTGATAATGGCTTCTTTTTGCTCATTCGGCAGGGTGAGGTCGGCGCGCTCATACACAAACGGACCTACCACTTCATACACTTCCTGCACCAGCTCTGATAAAGTTTTGCCGGTCTGGGTCATGAATTCATAAATCACCAAGCCGTCGTAGATGCCGTCGCGTTCCGGAATATGGCCTTTTACGGCAATGCCACCGCTTTCCTCGCCGCCCACCAGCACGTCTTCCTTTACCATAATCTCGGAGATGTGTTTAAAGCCAATCGGGGTGACTTCTACGGGCAGTCCGTATTGCTCGGCCATGCGCTTCACGCGGTCGGTGGTGGAAAAGGCAATCGCCACCTTGCCGTCCATGCCTTTGTATTTGTGCAGGTAATGCACCAGCAAAAGGATGATGTGATGGGCATCCACATAATTTCCGGCTTCATCATAAAGACCAATCCGGTCGGCGTCGCCGTCGGTTGCGAGGCCCATTTTCAGCTCCGGCGTGTCGCGCAGGGTTTGCGAAAGTTCCAGCAGGTTTTTATGCAGCGGCTCCGGGGCGGTGCCGCCAAAGCCGGGGTTGTGCTCGCAGTGCAGGAGAACCGCGCCGGGCAGCAAGCGCCGAATCACGTTCTGACCCGCACCATACATCGCGTCATAAGCCAGCCGGAACGGCGAATTCCGGAGCGCTTCAAAGTCAAATTTGGTCTCCAGATACGCCACATACCGGTCTTCCAGATTCTCGTAGCGCAGCAAGCCTTCCGCTTCGTATTCTGCCAGCGATTTGGTGGGAATGTGGACTTCTTCCGGAATCAAGGCTTCTACGGCAGCAATATCCGCCGGGGAAGAAGGACCGCCGTGGGCTCCTTTCAGCTTATAGCCGTTGTAGGAAGGCGGGTTGTGTGACGCGGTAATCACCACACCCTGATCGGCCCCTAATTCCAACACCGCCAGCGAAATCATGGGGGTCGAGATAAAACCTTTGGCCAGAATCACCTGTACGCCGGCCTCGCACAGCACGCGCGCCACTACGTCGGTAAACAGCTCGCCGCCAAATCGGCAGTCGTGGCCCACAACAACCGTGGGCTTTTCGCGTTTCTGTTTCAGCCACTGCGCCAGCCCGGCCGTTACGCGGGCCACATTGTCGGTGGTAAAATCCTGGGCGATAAGGGCGCGCCAGCCGTCGGTGCCAAACTTAATCTTGATAGGTTGGGGCATTTGTGGCA
Organism: Bacteroidota bacterium; assembly: GCA_023392185.1. Lineage (GTDB taxonomy): Bacteria > Bacteroidota > Bacteroidia > Chitinophagales > Chitinophagaceae > UBA1952. The sequence continues at coordinate 2,639 of JAEVZP010000103.1, read as the reverse complement.
GTATAATTGATGTTTTGGAGAGACCGCGAAGATACAAGCCTCTTTTCGCCGATTTTTAAGCCTAAACAGAATAATATTTTGCTGAATGAAGACTTCTTTTGAAACCATCAACCCCGCCACCGGAAAACCGTTGGCAACTTACACTCTCACCCCTGCCAACGAGGTTTCCCAAATCCTTTCCAACGCCGTAAACGCTCAAAAAGTATGGGCGCAAAGGCCCGTTTCCGGGCGCTGTGAGGTATTGCGGCGGATCGCCGATGTTTTGGAAGCGAAAATTCCCGAATGCGCCCGCGAAGCCGCACTGGAAATGGGCAAACCGGTGACGCAGGGCCGGGCAGAAGTGGAAAAATGCGTGCGCACCTTCCGCTGGTACGCCGATAATGCCGAAGGCTTTCTGCAACCGCAAAGGGTGCAAACCGAAGCCCGGAAATCGTATGTGAGCTATCAACCCCTCGGCGTGGTCCTGGCGATTATGCCGTGGAATTATCCGTTCTGGCAGGTGTTCCGGGCACTTGCGCCCATTCTCGCCGGAGGAAACGTCATGGTGTTGAAACATGCGGCCAACGTGAGCGGTTGTGCGCAGATCATCGGTTCGTTGTTTAAAGAGAATAACGAGCTGCGCGACCTGTTGCAGGTTGTTTTCCTTTCCGGTCCCGATGCGGGTGAATTGATTGCCCGTCCGGAAATTGCTGCTGTAACCTTTACCGGAAGCACCGCCGTGGGTCGGAAAATCGCCTCAGCTGCCGGTCACGCGCTGAAACCCCACGTGCTGGAACTCGGCGGCTCCGACCCTTATGTGATTCTTCACGATGCCGACCTAGACGCAGCCGTGAAGCTGTGTGCCGAGACCCGCATGGGCAACTGTGGCCAAAGCTGCATCAGCCCGAAACGGTTTATTGTGGTAAAGGATTACTATGAAGAATTTTCCGGAAAAATGGCCGCTGCGCTGGAAGGTTTTTCCTTCACAGACCCCTTAGAAGAAGACAGCGCGATGGGGCCGATGGCCCGCGAAGATTTGCGCGACGAGCTGCACGAACAGGTTCAGAAAAGTATTGCTACGGGTGCCAAGCTGGTTTTAGGGGGCGAAATTCCCCAAAAATCCGGCGCGTGGTATCCACCAACGCTGCTTACGGACGTGAAACCCGGTATGCCCGCCTTTGACGAAGAGCTGTTTGGACCCGTGGCCGCTATTATCCCTGCGGAAGATGAAGCCGATGCCTTTCGCCTTGCCAACGACACGAATTACGGCCTTGGCGGTGCTGTTTTCTCTCAGGATCGCGACCGCGCCGAGCGGCTGGCCCGCGAAGTGTTGGAAGCCGGCAGTTGCTTTGTAAACGCCGCCGTACATTCAGACCCGCGCCTGCCTTTCGGGGGAATCAAAGAAAGCGGTTATGGCCGGGAGCTGGGCGGAAACGGCATTCGTGAATTTGTAAACATCAAGACGATTTATGTCCAATAAAGTGCGCTACCTCGCCCTCGGCGACTCCTACACCATTGGCGAAGGGTTACCTGTGGAAGAGTCTTTTCCTTACCAAACGGCGGCCCGGATGCGGGAAAAAGGCGAGCCCTTTGCCGATCCGGAAATCGTGGCTGTGACTGGCTGGACGACCGACGAACTGGAAGCCGGCATTGCTGCTGCGGCTCCAAAAGGTTCGTTTGATTTTGTATCGCTGCTGATTGGCGTAAACAACCAATACCGGGGGCGACACGTGGAGAATTATCGGGAAGAATTCAGGGGCTTGCTCCAGAAAGCCATTCGCTTTGCCAATCTGGAGCACAGCCGCGTGGTGGTGCTGTCCATTCCCGATTGGGGCGTGACGCCGTTTGCCGAAGGCCGCGACCGCGTGAAAATTGCCGAAGAGATTGACCATTTCAACCGCGCCGCCCGCGACATCTGCCAAGAGCGCGGCGTAGATTTCCTGGACATCACGTGCAGCACCCGCGAAAACGGCAGCCAGGCAGAATACCTCGCGCCGGATGGGCTGCATCCTTCCGGAAAAGAATACGCGATTTGGGCCCAAAAGCTGGCGCGGGTGTTTGCCGAGCGGGCGGAGCGGATCTAGCTCAACATAAATATCTGCCTTATTTTTCCTGCTCTGTGCAGCCTCTTTAGGTCAGCAGGCAGGTGCATCTATACCGCTTTGTAATTACGAATATGGGAACCCGAATATCGAATTAGTTATTATGCAATAAAAAAAGCCGCTTTCCGGAAGGAAAGCGGCTTTGCTCTTTAAGAACAAAAGGCAATTAAGCGAGTTCTACCTCAGCACCCGCTTCTTTCAGCTTGGCCATCAGGTCTTCGCCTTCTGCTTTAGAAACGTTCTCTTTCACGGCTTTCGGAGCGCCGTCAACGAGTTCTTTCGCTTCTTTCAGGCCCAGACCAGTGAGGTCTTTCACCACTTTTACCACGTTCAGCTTGTTCGGGCCGGCAGCCTTCAGCATTACGTTGAAAGAAGTTTTTTCTTCAGCGGCAGGAGCGCCAGCGCCAGCAGCCGGGCCAGCCATTGCTACTGCAGCAGCAGCAGGCTCAATGCCATACTCGTCTTTCAGGATAGTAGCCAGTTCGTTAACTTCTTTTACAGTCAGGTTAACGAGTTGTTCTGCGAATTGTTTCAGATCTGCCATGATTGCAGGAAATT
>JAEVZP010000025.1 GCA_023392185.1 Bacteroidota bacterium | reverse complement strand
AGCAAAGGCCCAATCAACGCCCATTCCTCGTCCGTCAGACCGATCCGCTCGCCCAAGGCTTCCTCCAAAAAGAAGCCTTGAATCAATCCGCGTGTCTCAGGTCAAGCTTTGTCCACGAGGCCTAGTTCGCAGGATCCGCGCGGAAACTCGGAGAGTTCTTCCATCAAATGCTGACGGTAAATTGATTCTACAATAAAGCGAAATTCACAAGCCAGCCTCTCTACGGGCTCGGTGGCGAATTCATTAGCTCCGTTCATTTGTAGCCTTACGAAGCCTTACGCCAGGGCCTTCACCATTCTCGGCTACAAAGATCACACCTGCCCCTTCAAGTGCGCGCTGGATCACATCGAGTGTGGCATTGCGCGGCTCTGAGCCCCCGTTCTCAAACTGGCGCACAGTTACGACGCCTATGCGCGCCGCGTCAGCGAGGCGCTGCTGAGACCAATCAAGGAGGGCACGTGCGGCCCGGCATTGGGCAGAGTTGATCATGGATGGCGCATAACACACTCCATCCAATAACGCCAGAAGCATCGAAAATAGCTTGATCGACTTTAAGGCGTCGACTATGAATGTATCTGTCGCTTTTAGATCGATTGGAGATGCATCATGCCCCGCACGCGCGCTGCGGCAGCCGCCCCCGGCTTGCCTATTGAACCCGGTATCGATTTCCACCTCTCCATCGGCCGTCAGATCGCAATCCTTCAATCCGAGATCGATCGCGTCGAGGTTGAGGAGGCGTCTCTTAAAGCCGGCGGACAGCATGGCGCGAGTTACATGCGCCGCGCCGGTGAGCATCTCATGGATCGCGACGATATCCTGATCCGAACGCTGTCGACGTCTCCGGCCGCCACACTCGCCGGCGCTGCCGTCCAGGTCGCCGCGGCGGTGAATCTCTATAAATTCACGCGGATGTTCGAAGGCGAGCACCCCGAAGAAGTTCGAGCGATCGAGCGCATGCTTCATTCCGCGCTCAGTGTGATGGTCGACCATGCGGGACTTGATTGTGATCGCGACGGGATTACCCGTCTCGCCGATCCGCATTTCGACGCATGGAGCGATCCTGGCGAGACCGTCGCCGAGCTCTATCCCGAAGAACGCTCCTGAGGATCGGCTGATGCACTCTGCTCGCAACCCTAGCCGGCGGGCCTGCATGGCCGCCGCCGCCGCAGTGATGGTCGCGCCGACCTCGGCTCAGCCAGCATCGCGCCTCGACAGGCTTGTCGCGGATTGGCGTGACGCTGAAGTGCGGGCGAAAGCGCTCAACGATCACGCGGATCGCATCCTGCACGAGGCCGATCTTCCTGTGGTCTGCGTTGAGGTCGGCCCTTACCGGTGCCGGTACCCGCATCAGGTCCATGGTCTATTCGACCGCTGGATTGACGGTGACGACCGAGGCCCGCAGCCGCGCGATGTGGTCGAGCACCTGACGGAACAGCGCGACGCACTCGTCAGAGATCTACTCCGACAGGAGGATGCTCTGATCGCCGCGGAACTGGCTTGCGGTCTCACAGCAGCCGACGAAGAGGCGGGTCTGGCGGATGACCTGGCGCGGAACCTCAAGGCCGAGATATTCGGCTACCAGCCGCAGACGCTGGACGAAGTCGCGACGAAGAACATCTTCCTCCTCGATTGGGTGCGCGCGGGACGCGAGCTTTCAAGCGACGATCTGGCGCTGATTTTCGGAGGCCCGCCTGATGTCACGCTCTAGCAAACCCTTGACGATCCAAGATTACGACACCGTGATTCTCTACCTAGCAGAATGCGTTGTCGCGCACGGCAAGCGCTTTTCTCCCTTTCTAGAAAAGATGATCGCTGGCCGTGAAGCGCTCGTTCAACGCCCGGACCCGATTGAGCGGGCACGCGCGATCATCGAGGCGGCAAAAGCCACAGCCAACGAAAAACACGAGAGCTCTTGACCATGTGAGATTCCCACGGTAATGATCATGGCATTCTCACATGATCGAAGAGGCATCATGAACCTATCCCCCAGCGAAATCGAAGAGGTGACCGGCTTTACGCCGGACATTCTCCGCGACTGGCGGCGCCGAGGTTTTCTCAAGCGTATCGGTCAGATCGCGCTGCCTGATGGCTCGGTGACGTCCGACGTCGAGCGCGCCCGCGAGGCGGGGATAGCTCGGCCCGCCTGGCAATATGCGCTTGGCGACGCTGTCCTGCTCTCGCTTGCCCGGAGCTTCAGCGACCTGACGATCGATATCGAGACGCAGCTCACGATTGCCGAATTTGCAGCTCCGCATGTCGTTGAGTTTGCGATGAAAAGTGAGCTCGTCCCATCACTCATCGACCGTCGTTTCCTTGCCGTTTGGCGCGGGGTCGACGGCGCCATTCAGGCGATGCGGTTCAATGACCTCAACCGCCTAGTAGATCACTCCATCACGCGCGCGATCGTCATCGACATGCATCGGGAGGCGTCGCATCTGCCCGAAAAGCTCATCCACCTGCTGGCTAGCAAGTTTGGCCAGGTCGAAAAGGATCGGGAGTGATGGCAGCCACCAACGCGCCCGACGCAGATGATGTGATGATGCAGCGCGACCGCCAGGATCTGGTCAGGCCGCATTGGACCAGGTTCGTCAACGAACACTGCTACCCGGGGTGGCGGCTCGATCGGTGCTCGATCGACGAGCTGCTGCGCCTACAGAAGGCCGTTCCCTACCTGCAATCCGCGATCGATCACGCCGTCCGCCGGAAGGAGATGGCCCGATGAGCGCCCATGATCACGCAACAACCGACGCCGACTTCTCCGATCTCCCGCTGCTGGCGGCCGAGATCGAGTTGATGCGCGAACAAGCCCGTAGCCTTCGGGGCAAACTGGGCGCTGCGACAGACGGCCGCTCGACGCTGGCCGGAAAGGCCCGCTCGCTTGTCGCAGGCGAATACCAGCAGATGGAGATCGCTCTTTTCGCGGCACGGAACCATCTGGCCGCAGCGGAAGCCGCCTGCGCACGCATCTCGACCCTCGCTGACCTGTACGGCAACGGAGGGAACTGATGGTGGCGGTGCTCAGCAAGGCCTTGTCACTGTTCCGCCGCTCGCCGGCACCACCCGCTCTTCGGTCGTTTGAAGGCGCAGGCGCAGGCCGGCGCTGGTCGGGCTTTGCTGACATGCCGAGCGCCGTCGCCTCGATGCTGGCGAGCGGCGGAACGCTGGCGCGGCGGGGTCGCGGCCTTGTCGCGAACAATGGGCATGCCGCCAGCGGCGCCGAGGCGTGGACGAGCGCTCTCGTCGGGACCGGGCTGAAGGTCCAGGCCAGCAGGCCCGGGCTGGCGCAGGCATTCGAGGCCTGGACCGATGATGCCGACGCCGACGGTCTGACGGACTTCTATGGGCTTCAAGGCACCATGGCCCGCAGTATGGTCGTCAGTGGCGAGGCCTTCGCGCTCATCCTCGGCAACGGCAAGCTCCGTCAGATCGACCCCGAGCAGGTCGATCGCAACCTCACCCAGGCGACCAGCGGCGGCGGCAGAATCGTGCAGGGCGTCGAGTTCGACGCCGACGGCAGGAAGGTGGCGTTCCATGTCCGCCGCGATCAGCCTGGCATGCCGCTCGCCGTCTCCTATGAGATCGTACGGGTTCCGGCGGATCGGTGCATCCACATGTTCCGGCCGATCTTCCCGGGACAGGTGCGCGGGCTGTCATGG
>JAEVZP010000030.1 GCA_023392185.1 Bacteroidota bacterium | reverse complement strand
TTCTTTTTAGCCCTTCCCTACACCGCTCCTACAGCTGGTCTTTTCTGAAAACAGTATCTTTCCCAAAAATTATGGCCGCAGGAAATCCCCTTTTTGCAGGACTGAAAAAGTTGATTTTTAAAGACAGCCCCGAAGCCGGCAACACGGCGCAGCCCCTGCCTGCACCGCCAACGCCGGAAAAGCCGGTTGTCAGTCCGGCAGCGCCGCCCCCACCGGTAACGCGCTCCTGGCCGTCTGCAACCGAAGGCGATGCAGAAACAGACGACACAACCCGTGCCAAGGCCTATCAGCTGCTCGAAAGCATCAACCAGCCGGGAGTGGATTTCCTGGAAGTGTGGAATGCTGCCTCCGAAAGCGGCGGTCCTGCCGGCGTGCGCACCGCTTTCAACGCCCTCAAATTTGCCGACCGAAGCCTCACGCGGGAGAAAGTGGTGACCACTGGCCGCTATTATATCGACGCGCTTCAAAAAGCCCTACAGTCGGATTTAGAGAAAAAGAGTGCGCAGCAACGTTCTCTGGAGGCCGAAAAGACGCGGCAGCGCGAATCGCTTAGCAAAGAGCTGACGGGAATGGAAAAACAAATTGCCGATTTGCAGGCGCAGCTGGCCCAAAAGCGAAGCGCCCTGGCCGAGCTCGACAGCCGCTACGAGCCGCGCCTGGAGGCGCTGCAACAAAAGATGAATGCCGGAAAAAGCACCATTGAATCTATGCTGGCGCAGATGCATGCCATCCTGCAAGCGGCTGAAAGAGAGCTTTGAGAAAAAGAAATTCCCCCGATCCGGGGTTTACAGCCTTGTTTTTTTAAGATTGCAGGTGGTTCCGGCCGTCTGGGAATTCGTAAAATAACACAGTAGCATATTATCTTCGCAGCCTATGAATTTTCAGCTTTCCGAAGAGCAACTGGCCGTGCAGGCCGCTGCCCGCGACTTTGCCCGTACCGAATTGCTTCCCGGTGTGATTGAGCGCGATGAGCAGCAGAAATTTCCGAAAGAGCAGGTTCAAAAGCTGGGCGAACTGGGCTTTATGGGCATGATGGTAGACCCAAAGTGGGGCGGCTCCGGCATGGACACCATTAGCTATGTGCTGGCCATGGAAGAAATCTCCAAAATCGACGCTTCGGTTTCGGTGTGTATGAGCGTCAACAACTCGCTGGTGTGCTGGGGGCTGGAGACCTTCGGCAACGACGCACAGCGCGAAAAATACCTCAGGCCGCTGGCCTCGGGCGAGAAAATCGGCGCCTTCCTGCTGAGCGAGCCGGAAGCCGGATCGGACGCTACTTCGCAGCGCACCACCGCCGAAGATATGGGCGATTACTACCTGCTCAACGGAACCAAAAACTGGATTACCAACGGCAACAGCGCCTCTACTTACCTGGTGATTGCGCAGACCTACGCCGATAAAGGCCACAAAGGCATCAACGCCCTGATTGTGGATAAAGACACGCCCGGCGTAACCGTAGGCGCAAAAGAAAACAAGCTCGGTATCCGGGGCTCCGACACGCATACGATCATGTTTACCGACGTGAAGGTGCCGAAGGAGGCCCGGATTGGCGAAGATGGCTTCGGCTTTAAGTTCGCCATGAAAACCCTGGCCGGTGGCCGGATCGGTATTGCTTCTCAGGCCTTGGGTATTGCTTCCGGTGCCTACGAGCTGGCGCTGAAATATTCCAAAGAGCGCAAGGCGTTTGGCACCGAGATCATGAACCACCAGGCGATTGCCTTTAAACTCGCCGACATGGCCACGGCGATTGAAGGCGCACGCCTCCTCTGCCTCAAAGCGGCCTGGCTGAAAGACCAGCACCAAGACTACGACCTGGCAGCAGCTATGGCCAAACTGTATGCTTCCGAGATTGCCCAGTGGGTCACCAACGAAGCGGTGCAGATCCACGGCGGCTACGGCTACGTAAAAGAATTCCACGTAGAGCGCCTGCTGCGCGATGCCAAAATCACCCAGATTTATGAAGGCACCAGCGAAGTGCAGAAGATCGTCATCAGCCGCAGTGTGCTGAAAGGATAAAGAATTAAAAAAGCCCCGCGATTTGCGGGGCTTTTTTGTGGGGCAACCCTTGCGGTCGCTCCTGGCGGTATCAATTCCGCTTCAGTTCGCTAAAAGCGGCTGCAAAACGCTTCATGGCTTCCTCCAGGTTTTCCATGCTCGTGGCATAGCTCATCCGGATGCAGTTGCCATCACCAAAAGCGCTGCCATATACGGTGTTCAGATAGGCTTTGTTGAGCAGGTACATCGAAACGTCTTCATCGTTTTCGATGCGGGTGCCGTCGGGAGCCACCGAACCGAAATAAGCGCTCACGTCCGGAAATGCATAAAACGCGCCCTCCGGCATTGGCACCTTCAGGCCCGGAATCTTACGCAGGCTGCCGATCACAAAATCGCGGCGCTCACGGAAAGCGGCCGTCATTTCCTGCGTTGCTGAAAGGTCTTCGGTCAGCGCAGCCACGCCGGCGTATTGCGCAATGATGTTGGCTCCGGAGGTAAACTGGCTTTGCAGCTTTTCGCAGGCCTGAATAATGGCCTTCGGTGCTGCCATATAGCCCAGCCGCCAGCCGGTCATAGCAAAGCCTTTGGAGAAACCGTTCACTACCACGGTGCGGTTGCGCAAAGCGCTAAACTGCGCGATGCTTTGGTGGCCTTCTTCGCCGTAGTTGATGTATTCGTAGATCTCGTCGCTCACAATCACCACCTGCGGATGCCGCTCAAACACAGCTGCCAGCGCGGCCAGCTCGGCTTTGGAATACACTGCCCCGGTGGGGTTGCAGGGCGCCGAATAGATAAACATTTTCGTCTTCGGCGTAAGGGCAGCTTCGAGTTGCTCCGGCGTGATTTTAAAATCCTGCGCAACCGGCGCCTGCACATACACGGGCACGCCTTCGGCGAGCGATACCAGCGCGCCATAGGTAACCCAGAAAGGCGTGGGGATGATGACCTCGTCGCCGGGATTGATCAAACACAGAATGGTATTGGCCAGCGCCTGCTTGGCACCGGTAGAGACGATCGTTTCTTCCGGCAGATAATGCAGCCCGTTGTCGCGGCGCAGCTTTTCGCAGATGGCCTGCCGCAGTTCCGGAATACCGGCTACGGGCGGATATTTGGTGTGTCCGGCGGCCATGGCGCGTGTGGCGGCATTGCAGATAGAGTCCGGCGTGCGGAAGTCGGGCTCGCCGAGGCTCAGGTCGATGAGCGGCACGCCCTGCGCCCGCAGTTCGCGGCCCAGCCGGGCCATCTTAATGGTCTGGGGTTCCTGAATGCGGTCGAGGCGCTGTGCGAGTTGCAGCACGGGCGCAAGCGTTTCTGTTGACAAAACCAAGAAATGTTTTGAAAGGCCCGCGCGAGCGGGACCTTATTTTAAAAAAGAAAGAAGCAAAGGTGCGGCTTTCCCTATAAACGAACTTTAGTGGGTGTAGGCGTCGGTGAAGAAAGCAAGATACAGCGCCAGCAGCGTGATAATGCCGATGGCCACCGAAAGCAGCAGGATGGTGCGGCGATACGCCTGATTGATGGTGCGCGCCTTGTGCAGCTCGCTCACGTTGGTCACCACGTTCTCAATGCGGTTAAAAGCCGTTTCACCTTTCACTACATAATCGTAGGCGCCGTAGCGCATGCTTTCCACCGCCACTTCCAGCTTGTCCTGTCCGGAGAGCATAATCACCTGCGTGTCGGGATGGGCTTCCTTGATGGCCTGAAGCACCTGCACCCCGTTTTTAGCTTCGCGGTTCTGGCTGTTGAGGTGGTAGTCGAGAATCACGATTTCCGGATTCAGGCTGAGGTTCTGAATCGCCTCTTCGCCGGTCTCGAATACCCTCAGTTCATATAGAAAGCGTTCGGAAAGATAATCTTTGAGCATTTCATTCTGGATCGGCTCATCATCCACCAGAAACATATAGCGCTTGGCATCTACCGGCATGATATCAATTGGAAAAGGTTGGGGAAGCCTCAATATACGCCGGATTTCCGGAAACTTGCTAAAAAGAGGTTAAAGCAAATGGATTTCGGACCTTTGAGGTCGGCCTGCCGCCTTTGAGAAGATTGCCTTTAAGACCTGAGAACCGGAAATTTCCGGAAAACACAGCTTGCGGGCGGACCTCAGAAAGCTCTCAGGCCTTCCTTTTGCAAGGCATTTTCCAACCCTTTTAAAAAACCCTTTTTTAGGATGAATTCCCGTTTGAAAATCGAAATCTGGAGCGACGTCATTTGTCCTTTCTGCTATATCGGCAAGCGTCATTTTGAAGCCGCGCTGCGCGACTTTAAGCATGCGGATAAGCTTCAGATCGTCTGGAAAAGCTTTTTACTCGCTCCGGAAACGCCTGAGCGGCGCGAAGGGCCGGCCCTTTCCTATGCCGACGCACTGGCGGAACGGAAAGGCTTTTCGCCTCAGCAAGTCGCCGGGATGTTTGCACAGGTCACCCAAATGGCCCGCGCGGCCGGTCTGGATTTTTACCTCGACAAAGCTGTGGCGGCCAACACGATTCCGGCGCACCGGTTGATCCAGGCGGCTAAAACAAAAGGCCTCGGTGATGCGATGGAAGAAATACTTTTTAAAGCGTTCTTTACCGAAGGCAAAGACATCGGCGATCCGGCTATCTTGGCCGATTTGGGTGCCAGCGCCGGCCTGGATGAAGCTGCGGTGCAGACTGCTTTTAGCGATGTGCGCACCGCACAGGCTGTTGCCGAAGAGGTAGAAGAAGCCCGTCAGCTGGGCATTTCCGGGGTTCCGTTTTTCGTGCTCGACCGGAAATACGGCGTCTCCGGTGCACAGCCGGCAGAAGTATTCCTGCAATCGCTGGAAACCGCTTTCTCGGAGTGGGAGGCGCAACAGTCCCAGCCTAAACTGGACGTGACCGGCGGACCGGCCTGCACCCCCGAAGGGAATTGCGGATAGCGAAATTTCCGGAAATTCGGGCTGCGGAGGTAACCCGTCAGGTTTCAAAAACCTGACGGGTCTGTGGATTTTCCGGAAAAGCTGTGGGAAAAAGCCGGACCCGGTGCTTACCTGCTGCCGAACTTCCCGGCGGCCCGTTTGTTTTAATCTGTAGAGAAATTATGGCATTTAATATCGTACGTCCGTTTCCGCCTGCCGGCGATCAGCCGGAAGCAATCCGTCAACTCGTGGAAGGCATCCGCGCCGGCGATCCGTATCAGACGCTGCTCGGGGTTACGGGATCGGGTAAGACCTTCACCATGGCCAACGTGGTGCAGGAGGTGCAGAAACCTACGCTGGTATTGACGCATAATAAGACACTTGTGGCGCAGTTATACGGCGAATTCAAGCAGTTTTTTCCGCATAATGCCGTAGAGTACTTTGTTTCTTACTACGATTACTACCAGCCCGAGGCTTATATCCCTACGACAGATACTTATATTGAGAAGGATTTGTCTATTAATGAAGAACTGGAAAAGCTGCGGCTGCGGGCGACTTCGAGCCTGCTTTCCGGTCGCCGCGACATCCTCGTAGTGGCTTCGGTAAGCTGTATTTATGGTATGGGGAACCCGACGGAATATGCCAACGGGATTATCCGGCTCAGCCGCGGACAAAACATCGGACGGCAGGCGTTTTTGCACGCATTGGTGAACGCGCTGTATTCGCGGGCCCAGCTGGAGTTCGGTCGCGGCTCGTTTCGGGTGAAAGGCGACACGGTGGACATCAACCTGCCGTATGTGGATTATGGCTATCGGATCACCTTCTTCGGCGACGAGATTGAGGAGATTGAATCCTTTGAAATCGAAAGCGGCAAACGCATCGGTCGCATGGACACGGCAGCTATTTTCCCGGCCAACCTCTACATGGCGCCCAAAGGTCAAATGGCGAGTATCATCCACGAAATTCAGGACGAGCTGGCCGCGCAGATTGCGTATTTCCAAAGCATCAACAAGCCGCTGGAAGCCCAGCGGATTAAAGAGCGGGTGAACTACGACCTGGAGATGATTCAGGAACTGGGCTTCTGCTCCGGCATCGAAAACTATTCGCGCTTCCTCGACCGCCGCGCGCCCGGCACCCGGCCGTTCTGCCTGCTGGATTATTTCCCTAAAGACTTTTTGCTCGTGGTGGATGAAAGCCACGTCACCGTTCCGCAGATTTCCGGGATGTATGGCGGCGACCGCTCGCGCAAGCTCAACCTGGTGGACTTTGGCTTCCGGCTGCCTTCGGCGCTCGACAACCGGCCGCTCAACTTCCACGAGTTTGAGCAGCAGATGAACCAAACCGTTTTTGTATCGGCGACGCCCGGCAAATACGAACTCGACATGACCGAAGGCGTGGTAGTAGAACAAGTTGTTCGGCCGACCGGCCTGCTCGACCCGCCGATCCAGATCCGGCCGAGCATCAATCAGATCGACGACCTGCTCGACGAGATCGACAACCGGGTGAAAAGCGGCGACCGCGTGCTGGTGACGACCCTGACCAAGCGCATGGCCGAAGAACTGGATAAATATCTGGGCCGCATCAACATCCGCAGCCGCTACATCCACTCGGAGGTAGATACGCTGGAGCGAGTGGAAATCCTGCGCGATTTGCGACTGGGCAATATTGATGTCCTGGTAGGTGTGAACCTGCTTCGGGAGGGATTGGATCTTCCGGAGGTTTCTTTAATGGCGATTCTCGACGCCGATAAAGAAGGTTTTCTCCGCGATGAACGCTCGCTGACGCAGATGGCCGGCCGGGCGGCGCGGAACGAAAACGGACTTGTCATTTTCTACGCCGATAAAATCACCGACTCGATGCAGCGGACCATCGACGAAACCGAGCGGCGGCGCGCGAAGCAGATTGCCTACAACGAGCAGCACGGCATCCGGCCTACGACGGTGCGCAAGAGTGTGGAGCAAATTCTCAAACAAACGAGTGTGCTTGACATTAAGGGCGGCGACCCGAAGAAGATTGCTGCGGCTTATATGCAACCCGACACGCCGCTGGGGCTGGCCGCAGAAGCCGGGACCGATTATGCCAAAAAGCCGGCTGATCTGGAAAAGCTGATTGCCCAGACGCAGAAAGCAATGCAGAAAGCAGCCAAAGACCTCGACTTTATGGAAGCCGCCCGTCTGCGCGACGAGTTGTTTAAATTGAAAAAAGAAGTAGGCGCAGCATAAAGCTTGTTTTTCCGGAAATTTCCGGAAAAAGGGGCGCATCCGGCCCGGCGCTGTGGCACTCGCTGCGGTTAACTTTTTTAGGGTAAAGCAAAGAAAGGGTCTTTTAAAACAGGCAAATCGACTCTTGAAACCCGTTCAGAGAGGGTAAGGTCATGAGCAACTGCTGAAAGAATTTAATCACCCGAATGCGCACTTTCGGGAGCATGACATTATTATGACCAAGATCATAATGGCAAGGAGTTTGTTAAGATAGCTTTGCACTCATCAAAACCATTTGATCATGAAGAAGCAAATCATTCTCTCTTTCCTCTCTTTCTCAACCCTTGCATTTGTGGCTTGCGGCGGCGGAACTACCACCACTACCGATACTACGGTGACCGGCGGTGCGCCTGCGCCTGAAGTGGCGGGGGCTGAAGCGCCCGTGGCTGCTCCCGCAGCAGTAGAGGCCTATGACCCACATCGCGGTGAAGGTAAGTTCAATGAGAGCAACGTAAATGTTTCCGGGCTGGACAAGGCTATGGCTGCTAAGGGCGAATCCATTTCCCAGTCCAAGTGTATGTCCTGCCACAAAGCTTCCGACGAGCGCCTCGTAGGCCCGGGCTGGGCTGGTGTGACCAAGCGCCATACGCCCGCCTGGATTATGAACTTTATGACCAACACAGATGCGATGATCGATAAGGATCCGGATCTGCAATCCCAACTGGAGCTTTGTCTGGTGCGGATGCCTGACCAAAACCTGGGTGACGACGACGCGCGCGCCATTCTGGAATTCATGCGGAAAAACGATGGTGATAAATAAGAAAGTAGTCCGTCTCTGCGTATAAAAAGATATAACGGGTCTTTGGGACCCCATCTGGAAAACCGGTTTCAGAAGCCGCAGCTTCTGAAACCGGTTTTTTGTGGCTGTGAAGGTGTTTTCCGGAAATAATATCTTTCTAATGCAATGAAGGGTATCTGTAGATCAGGTACGGTATCCGGCTACCCAACTGAAAACAGTTTAATGCCGTTTTTAAGGTAAGAAGCTTACAGACGGGTCGATTCCTTCCGTCCGAAGCGAATTGGGCTGGGGTGGAGGCTGAATGCCATGCCGCTCCATTGAACCGGCATTAAAGGTGCCCGGGTTCTTTTGCTTACGCCTTCCTTTCGTCCCCCTGCCGACAGACAGGGGCTCTCCAGAGTCCTGCAGGGTCTGAGATTCTGCCTCTGGGCGGAATGACAAAATAAAAGGCAGCAGCAGCACGTTTTAAAAAAAGAGTGTGCTACGGGAATGGCTTCTTTCGCTTGCGCCGCGCGTCACAGGTGGAAAGATGAAAGGGGCCGGATGGAGGTGGAGGCTGAATGCTACACCACCCAACCTAAACCGGTTTCATATCGTCAGTCACAAATGCTGTCCGGGCAGGTCCCGGTTTTTACTACTCAGGAAAATGCCCGCCGCACTGATTAGCAGCAGCGCCGCTACCACCAGCAGCATTTCATTTACGTATGGCACCGGGAAATACAGGAAGGAAGCCACACCTTGTACGCCGAGCACCAGCTCGTTGAGGAAAACAGCCACCAAAAACAAAACCAGTAGGTTGCTCACGGTTCGGTTGCGGGCAATGCAGCCCCCGAGATAGAAATAGCCGATGAGGAAAACGCTTGTCACTGCCAGCAGCGACAGATGGAGATAGGCAATTACGACCGGCCGGAACCCAAAGGCCAGCTTGCTGATTTGCGGAATTACCGAAAAAAGTTGCAGCGTAATTTTAATCGAAAAAGCAACCGCTACATAAATAAACAGGTTGCGCGCCATCACATCCCCGGAAGTCAGCCGCGCCACCGGTTGATACACCCGACGGAGCAGCAGGATCCAGGCGCCGGTCTGCGTTATCGCCGCCAGCACGATGATGCCGTAGATCACGACCGGCAGATGAGCCCACAGCACCGAAAGGCCGTAGGCAGGTACGGCAGCCAGAGCGAAAGCCCAAAATATGCCCTTGGGAATCTGAAAACCGGGCACTTTCCGGTGCAGGTAATTCACCAGCAGGCCAATGCAGCCAAACAAAAACCAGCCGTTGTACTGAAAATGCAGGTATCCATACAGTGAAGCCAGATAACGGTGCTGATCCATGTGTCCGGAAGCCATCATCTGCACGAGCGAAACCGTTCCGGCCGCCGAGACTACCAGAAAAAGAAGCGCCGCATAAAACCAGGGCTTCGCCGGGCTGGGACCGATGCGACGCAGATCGCTTGAAAAACGCCATGCAAACACAAAGCCCAATAGTATGGACAGCGTGGCAAAAGGAATCGAGACGGCGCCATAACCCTGAAGGGCAAACGAGACCACCATGCCGTAGGCGGTAATGTTGAAGGCCCACAGCAGGCCTTTATAGAACTTTTTTCCGGAAATTTCAGCCGGTAATGTCGAAATCAGGGCTGCCGAGAGGGCCAGCGACACCCAACCGGCAAAGGCGAAGTGAGAGTGGGCGTGCAGCAGGTGTTTCTGGTCAATCCATGGCAGGCTGAAAGCAATCTTATACCGCATCAACGCGCCCAGCGCAGCAACCACCACCAGATTCAGGAGGGAAAAACGTGCCCAGAATTGCAGCGGGAAATTTCGGTCGGCCATGGCAAAGAAGATTGAGTAAGCGTTTAAAGATTGTGGGAAAGGGCCTTTCCGGCTTCTTTTTATCAGAAAAAGAGCGCGCCACTTGGGGGAATCTCAGTAATACAGCTTCCGGTCAATGATCGAAACCCTTTTCATTTGGTTCAGCGCCGAGAGCGTCCGGATCACCGTTTCGACCCGCAGGCCGGTGGCGTTGGCGATTTCCTGCCGGGTATACGGAATGTGAATGCGGCTGCTTTGTTGCGCCTGTTTTTTATAATCGTCCAGAAAGGTAACGATCCGCTCTTCCGGACAATTATTGGCCAGGTTGCGCAATGCAGTGGCTTTGTGGTAGAGGCGGCGCGCCAGGCGCACGAGCAGCGCGTTTTGCTCCTGTGGGTGCTCTTTGAGCAGCTTCCGAAAATGCTCCCTGCCAAGTTTGTAAACCGTTGTGGGATGGGTGGCAGCGGCGCTTGCCGGATAACACTCGTGCAGCATCAGGGGCGGCTCGCCGACGCTGTCGCCGGTTTCGAAGTAGCCCTGGGTGAACTCCCTGCCTTCCCCGCTGATGTTGAACATTTTGAGGCGGCCAGTTGCAATCTGGAAATAGTTGCGCGCCCGTTCGCCTTCGTAGAAAAGGTATTCTCCTTTCTCCAGCGTTTTGATGATGGCACCGTACGACAACAGGAGTTCTTCGTTCATGGGTTGGGTATTTTCTTTGAAAAAAACGAGCGCTCAAACTCAGGAAAGCAGGTATGCCTGCCCCTGAGCCACATCTTCGCACAGCTGCTGTATGTTCATTTTCCGGCACATACTTTGCAGAGCGTTGCGCACCGGTGCGTATTGATTGTGCAGCGGGCAGGGGCGAATATCGGAGCACTGGCTAAGCCCCAGAATGCAATTGCTGAAAACCCCGGCGCCGTCAATCTCCTGAATAATCCGAAATACCGGTTGCTCCAGCTGTGTTTCGGTGATGTAAAAACCGCCGGTGGGGCCTTTGGCGCTGTTGATCACACCGGTGCGCACCAGCTTTTGCAGCAGCTTGCCCATCGTGTTTTCGTTTTCGCCGGTGTAGGCGGCAATCTCTTTAATACCCGCCCGCTGCCCGGACTCGTATTTAGAGCCAAGGTAGATAACGGCTTTGATGGCTGCCTTGCAGGTAACGCTCAACATAATTTTTCTATCGGTTTAAAAAGGCTTTTCCTTCCGGGGAAATGCGCTCGGCATTCCAGGGCGGGTTGAAGGTGAGGCGCAGGTCAATATCATAGCCCGGAAAGGCGCCGGAAAGCGCATTGCGCGCGGCTTCGGTAATGGCGCTGCCCATCGGGCAAAACTGGGTCGTCAGGCTCATGTCGCAGCGCACCGTTGGGCCGGCATCGTCAAAATCAATCCGGTATACCAGCCCGAGGTCCACGATATTGAGGCCGATTTCCGGGTCCAGCACGGTGGAAAGGGCTGCCAGAGCCGCCGTTGCGCGCAGCTCGTTGTTGGTTTCTACGGTCATAAAGCAGCAGGGGGTTTATGCGTCAGCATCCGGGAAACAAGATAGCAATAGAGCGCTGCAGAAAGAAATAAAAGCAACGACCCCAAACGAAGAAGCCCGTTTATTGCGGAGAAAAGTCCGGCCAGCAGTGCGAGCATGCCCGCGAGATAGCCCCAGGTCATCCAGCACAGCACCTTTTCCTCAAAAAGCGCATTGGGTGCAGGCGTTTGCTGCTTGCCGGCCAGCTTTCCATACACTTTGTTCCACACAATGAAAGGCAGGGTTTTGAAGGTCATTCCGAAAAGAAGCGCCGTTATCCAGCCCAGAAAAATCAGGATGCCATAGACTGTAAAAAGCCTTGTTTCGCCTCCGGTTGCCCCGGATTTCCAGAAAACAGCAATCAGAAGCAACCCCACCGGCAGGGTCATCAGCCCCGCCGAAAAAAGCGAAAGCCGGACCGGAAGATCCACCGCGCGGCGCAGTCGCTTTTGATAGGAACGGTAGCAAAAAAGAATGAACAGGGAAATGGCCGCTGCCACCAGCAAAATGGCTATCCAGATGGTTCCGGAAATTCCGGCCATAAAGCCACCCAGATACACCAATAACCCGCCGTTTACCAATCCGAACAGCGCCCACAGCAAGCGGTTGTTTTCGTATTTGGAGATCAGAAACATCGGAATCAGGCGACTGCCCACCCCGGTAATCAGGAGGAGAAACCAGCCCACAATGCCGAGGTGCGCATGAAGGGATAAATAATGCAGCGAGTCGGCCGGCAGAATCGGATACCGGAAATTGAACAGCAGTACCAGCCCGGCAAAAGCTGTGAGCCACAGCCAGATACCAGCCGTGAACAGGAAAACGGCATGCACCTGCTTGCGCCAGTCGCCGCCCACGCTGCCCGACATATTAAACAACCAGCAGCTGATGCCCCCAAACGTAAGCACGCCGCCCAGCTGCGCTGGCGCCCCCAGCTGAAAAGAATAAAATCCCCACACCAGCAAGGGAATGCCCAGCCCCGCCAGCCAAAACGAAAGCGTAGCCAGGCGGTCGCTCCAAAGCAACTTTCCGGTGAGCACCGGCATCAGTTGATACGATGCACCAAAAGTCATCATCGTGCCCCAGCCCAGGGCGAGCAGGTGCGTAATGGCCAGCAGCGGTGGCTGGAAGTAATGGCCCGGCAGATTTCCGGAATGGAGCAGCAGTACCAGCGCGGCCAGGAGGAAACACCCCGCGCCGTAGCCGTAGAAAGGCAATACGACGCGGGGTGAAGTGGTGGGAGCGGCTGGGTTGGAGGGAATCATCTTTTTTCTATCCCGGAAAAATAATCATTTCCACAGCGCCGGGTGCCTTTTCCAGAATCCGGTATTGAAAGCCGCGCTGGGCCAGTTCGGGCAGCAGAAATACCGGCGTTTTCTTGTGGTACACAAAAAGGGCATGGCCTTTCGGCGCCTTTTCCAGCGCTTCCAGGATGGCGTGCATCGGACCGGGCATTTCCAAATGACGCACGTCGAGCGTCGTCAGGCGGTTTTCAAAGCTTTGCAGCACCTGATTCCAATCGCCTTCCGGCGTGGCAAGAGCCGCCTCTGCCGGCGGTTCGGCATCGGCTTTTTTCCGGAAAGTAGCGTGGTACAGGTTGTCGGCCACCTGCTCGGAGTGGGTCTCGAAGCCTTTCTTTTGAAGGAGTTTCAGGAGCGGTATCGGCTCAAAGCTGTTGATAACCCGGAGTGCGTGACCCACCGGCAACTTTTGCGTGTGGGAGAGAATCAGCTGCAACGGGTCTTCGCCGGAAGCAATCACCGGGCGCACGTCCAGGATTTTAATTTCGTCGCTGCGCAGGTTTGCGGGTGAAAAGTTATCGGGCACTTCGGTAGGTTTGGATTCCTGTGGCTTGTCGTCTTCCGGAGTAAATCCCAGCGGCTGCAACACCCGGTAAAAATCGGCGACTTCGCAGCCTCCGATTTTCGCCGCCATGGCAATGGTTGTTACCGAAGCCATTACTTTCCTCAACACCGGATTGCGCAGCTTTTCAAAGGCCGGGGCCAGCGAAACGATCGCGTCCAGCGCGCGCGGCTCAGCTTTCAGCAGGGCAGCGATTTTGGTATCGGGGGAAATGGGGTGCATGGCTTGGAGACAAAAGACAAAAGAGACGCCACCGACTTGTCAAGTCCTCTGAAAAAATGTGGGTCGACTTGACAAGTCTAAAAGGTAGGGGGCGTTTTCCCTGTCAGACTTGATAAGTCGATCGGGGCCCTGTCCGGGGACTTGTCAAGTCGTGCATTCTACGACTTGTCAAGTCCTCAGAAAAAATGTGGGTCGACCTGACAAGTCTAAAAGGTGGCGGGTGTTTTTCCTATGAGACTTGACAAGTCGATCTACAGGTCGCCCGAGGACTTGTCAAGTCCTGGAAATGCTTATCCTTTCATGTTTTTTTCTTTTCCCAGCGCTTTCGGAAACAGGATGTTGTTTTCCAGGTGTACGTGCAGGTGCAGGTCTTCTTCAAAAGCTTCGAGCAGGCGGTAGAGGAGGCTGTAGCTGGCGCAGGCGTCGCCGGGCAGAGTGTAGTCGCTGGTCAGGCTGCGGATTTCTTCCAGCGCCCCGCCCACGTCTTCATGCTCGGCTTCCATCATGGCTATCGGGCTTTGCACACTGCCGAAGGATGCGGCCTGCGAAGGCAGTTCGCCGTTGCTGGTAAACAGCGCTTTGATGTAGGGGAAAAGTACCTGCTCTTCCTTCACCATGTGCGAAGTCATTTCCTGCGCGATTTTCTCTACCAATTGCAGCACGGGAATCAGTTCCGGGTGACGGCCGCCATGCACACGGGCCACCTTGCGGGCGTAGAACTGCACATCGGGCAGGTTTTTGCGCACATACGCGTGGTGGGTGTTCACGATGTAATCGGTAAGGAAAGGCGCTTCCCAGTCCTGATACGGCAGCTGGCGATTATCGGGCAGGCGATCGGTGGCCTGCAGGTCGGCTTCCACTTTCGTGACGTCGAGGCCTTTGGCCGCGCAGGCTTCTTTTACTGTCTTCTTGCCGCCGCAGCAGAAATCAAGGCCGTATTTCCGGAAAACCTGGGCTTTACGGTAGTCTTTGGCCACCAGCTCGCCAAGTGTTTCGACCCCTTCGCCAACCATTTTTTTGCGGATCGCCACGCGCCACCATTCGGGGCCCTGCTCCAGATACGTCCAGTCGAAAATATTGCCGCGCTCGCCAAGCAGTTGATAATACAGCGGCCTCGGGTCGTGGTCGTTGTGAAGCGTCAGGGTTTCACCTTCGGCCAGCGCGTCAAAGCGTTTGAATATGGTGGGGTGCTTTTGCTGTGGGGGAAGGACGGTAACGTCGAGATCGTTTGCGGGGAATGTGGTAGTCATGCAGATGTGTTTTGAAAAGAATGGAACACAAAGGTAGTACGCAGTCTTCAATAAAAGTATTTCAATGCTTTTATTGAAAATCTTATGACAATCCCCCAAAAATCTTACCGGATCCGCACCATCCAGTAGGGCGTTACCACTTCTGCCCGCTTAGCGACCGACAGAAAAGCCGGTGTGAGTTCGCTTACCTTAAACCGGTTGAACCGGGCGAGGGTATCGGGAGTGATGCCCGCCCGGCGCATTTCTTCCAGGCCGTCTTCTCCGGTCAGGACATACGGAAAGCGGCGCTGCATGGCATAGCCCGAATCGGGCAGGCGTTTGATAATACTGCGGGCATAAAACGGCAGGCTGTTAAGCGGATCATCCACCCGGTAGGCCAGCACCTGCTCACGGGGAATCTGATGCTCCCGGATAAACCGCCCGGCCTGGCTGCCCAGTTGATAATCGCGCATCAAAGGCCAGTAGAAACCGCTGGTAAGAAATAAGTTCGTCAGCAGAATAGCCGTGACACTGCCCCACACCATCCGCTTCGCGGCTGCCGTACGGCGTACCGTCCAGACCCACAGCCCTACCGCGAGCGCCCAGCTGCCCAAAGCCCACCAGGGCGCAGGGAAAACCACGGTCAGAATCAGCAGGACGCCCACGAGCAAAAGGCCGCCCAGCCCGGTTTGGACCTTTAGGAAAGCCCGTTGCCAGCGGGGAAATTGACCTTCCGTAAAATCTTTTATCAATACCGCCACCAGCAGGGCGGCCAGTGGAAACGCCACAAAAATGTAGTGGGGTAGCTGATAGCGGCTCATGCC
>JAEVZP010000003.1 GCA_023392185.1 Bacteroidota bacterium | reverse complement strand
TGGTCATGCGGTGCTGCGCCAGACGGACCCGCGCTTTACCGCGCAAATGGAGTTTGCAAAAAAACATTGCCCGGACGATCCGACCGTTAAAACCGTTTGGAACGTGTATGAAGTAGCGCCCCCGATTCTGGAAGCTACCGGAAAAATCAAAAACCCGTGGCCGAACGTAGACGCCCACTCCGGTGCGCTGCTGAAGCACTACGGCCTGGTAGAAGAAGATTTTTACACTGTGCTCTTTGGCGTGAGCCGCGCCCTCGGTGTGCTGGCTTCGCTGTGCTGGGATCGCGCCCTCGGCTTCCCGATCGAGCGCCCCAAATCCTTTACCACCGAATGGGCGCAGGCCTATGTAGCGGAAAAAACGCAGGCTACTGCCTAAGAACCAGAATCGCCGCTCCGGGGTACCACTCCCCGACCGGAATCCCGAAATTTACGCAAGCGCCGTCCCTAAAAAGACGGCGCTTGTTGTTTTGGATGGAGGCCGCAATGAAAATCCGCCCTACCCGGGAAAGCTTCTGAACAAACCGTTCAAAGAGGCTTTTTTTTCGGGAAAATTTTCCGGAAAAAGCCGGCTGTAGCCTGCCCGGAAAGTGTTTTCCTGACGATGACATTTCTGTTGCAGATCAGGAAGGCTGGTTTTTCATCTCCTCTAAAAGGATGCGGCAGCTTACCTTAACATTTCCTGAATTATTTTCGCCCCTGCATGGTTATGACTCAAAAAGCTCCCTCCCGACTGTCGTTCGAAGATTTTAAGACCGGTGTGCTGGCCGACTACCGCCTGGCGGTTGCCTCGCGCGAGGCTTCGCTCATTGGCCGCCGCGAAGTGCTGACCGGAAAAGCCAAGTTTGGCATCTTTGGCGACGGCAAAGAGCTGGCGCAGATTGCTGCCGCTAAATGTATGAAGCCTGGAGACGTGCGCAGCGGCTACTACCGCGACCAGACCCTGATGTTTGCCACCGGCATGAGCGATATCGAAAAGTTCTTTTCGCAGCTGTATGCCAACCCCGATATTGAGGCCGAACCTGCCACCGGCGGGCGGATGATGAACGGCCACTACGGCACGCGCTGGCTCGATGAGCGCGGCGAATGGAAAGACCTCATGGCCGCACCGCAGTCGTCGTCTGATATTTCGCCTACCGGCGGACAGATGCTGCGTGCCCTTGGACTGGCTTTTGCTTCCAAATGTTACCGGCAGATTCACGGGCTGCAGACCGGCTTTGAGAAGTTTTCCAATGGCGGCAACGAAGTGGTTTTCTGCACGATCGGCGACGCCTCCACCTCCGAAGGCCATTTCTGGGAAACGATGAACGCAGCAGCGGTTTTGAAAGTACCGCTCGCGGTTTTTGTGTGGGATGACGGCTACGGTATCTCGGTGCCGCGCAACCTGCAAACCGCCAAAAACTCGATCAGCGAGGCGCTCAAAGGCATGAGCTATGAGGAAAACGTCGGTGGCATCCGCATTCATACGGCCAAAGGCTGGGACTATGCCGGGCTCGTCAACACCATTCAGAAAGGCATCGATGAAGTGCGGGAAACGCACGTGCCGGCACTTTTTCACATTCAGGAAGTCACGCAGCCCCAAGGCCACAGCACTTCCGGATCACACGAGCGCTACAAAAGCCCCGAGCGGCTGGAGTGGGAAAAAGAAATGGACTGCCTCGTGAAGATGCGCCAGTTTATCCTCGAAAACGAACTGGCCGGTGAAGACGAGCTGAAAAAGATAGAAGAAGAAGCCAAAGACGAAGCCCGCGAAGCCAAAGGCCGTGCCTGGGCCGCTTTCCAGAAGCCCATTCTGGAACAACGGGAGAAAGCCATAGAGCTGATGAATGCCGTGATTGCCGGAAGCGACGACGCTTCGCTGCAAGAGCGGGTCCGGCAGCTGGCCGCCGCCCGCGAGCCGATCCGAAAGGACGTGTTGCAAACCATCACACGGGTTTTGCGAGCCGTTTCCGGAAGAACTTCACTGGCCATCACTGCGTTGCACGACTACTCCCGCAGCCTGCGCGAGGAAGCAGCCGATAAGTTCAATTCTCATCTTTACAGCCAATCGGCCCAAAGCGCCCTGAAAGTGCCGGTCGTGCCCGCCCGCTACGACGGCGATCAGCAACTCAACGGCTACGAAGTGCTGAATCAGTATTTCGACGAACTGTTTACCCGCAATCCGGCGGTCATTGCCTTTGGCGAAGATCTCGGCAAGATCGGTGACGTTAACCAGGGCTTTGCCGGCTTGCAGGAAAAACACGGTGCGGCCCGCATCTTCGATACCGGCATCCGGGAAGCAACCATTATCGGTCAGGGCATCGGTGCAGCCATGCGCGGCCTGCGGCCCATTGCCGAAATCCAGTATCTCGACTATCTGCTTTACGGGTTGCAGCCGCTCAGCGACGATGTGGCAACGCTGCAATACCGAACCCGGGGTGGCCAAAAATGCCCGCTTATTGTGCGGACGCGCGGCCATCGGCTCGAAGGTATCTGGCATAGCGGTTCGCCGATGGGGGTGGTGCTCAACGCACTGCGCGGCATGTATGTGTGTGTACCACGCAACATGGTGCAGGCCGCCGGTATGTACAACACACTGCTGCAAAGCGACGAACCGGGTATTGTGGTGGAATGTCTTAACGGCTACCGGCTGAAAGAAAAACTGCCATCCAACCTCTCCGACTTCACTGTGCCTCTGGGCGTTCCGGAAATTCTACAGGAAGGGGAAGATATCACCATCGTCTCCTACGGCTCAACCCTGCGGGTGATTGCCGAGGCGATCGAGCAATACCTGGCGCCGGAAGGCATCTCGGTAGAGCTGATAGACGTGCAGACACTGTTGCCCTTCGATGTTTCCGGAAAGATTGTAGAAAGCCTCAAAAAAACCGGACGCATCCTCTTTGTGGATGAAGACGTGCCAGGCGGCGCAAGCGCCTATATGTTCCAGCAGGTGATTGAAATGCAGCGCGGCTACCGCTATCTGGACGCGCAGCCCCGGACCCTTGCTGCCCAGTCACACCGTCCGGCATATGCTACCGACGGCGACTATTTCTCCAAGCCCAACGCCGAAGATATTGCCGCTTCAGTAGAGGCGATGATGGCCGAATAGAAGTCCGGAAACGGCACTGTAGGCTTGCCTTCCGCTTTGAATGACTTGCGCATGAAACCAGATGTACAGAAACAAAGAGGCTGGGTCTTCTTCAGCCTCTTTGTTCTACTGGCGACCCTGGCGGGTATGGGGTGGCTGCTGGCCGCTCCGTATCTGCGGCCGGAAGAGGCCCGGTCGTTTTCTTTCACGCAGGACATCTTCCCAGGCCCCGCGCCTTTTGCCGGGCAGCACGGCGCTTCCGGCCTTCCGCTGCCTGGCAGCAGTCCACAATTGTATGCCCCTGCCGGCCATGCGCTTTTACTGCGTGCCTGGCAAGCTGTAAATACCTCGGCGGTCTGGGGACCGCTGCTGCTTGTTGCCGGTTTTTCAGGCATGATGGCTACGGGCTACCGCATTCTGCGCTGTTCGGAAATACCGAAGGCAGAAGCCCTTCTGCTGGTTGCCTTATTGGCCTCTTCGCCACTTTTGGCACCGTCGGCCACCGTTTTGCATCCCGACCCGTACGAGGCTTGGGGAACCCTCTATACACTCTCGGTTCTGTACCGGTATTCGCCCCGCAAAACGGGTTGGTGGAAGCTGCGGACCGGCCTGGCCGTTTCTTGCTTTTTATGGATAAGCTACCCTTTTGCAGTTGCTGCGGGCATTACCTGCGGACTTATCTTCTGCAAGATCCTTTTAAAGAAAGACAACCGCCTCTGGTCGCACCTCCTCCTGTTTCTGCTGCCGCAAATGATTTCAGCAGCACTTGTATACGGGCTGTGTCTCCGGCCGCTGCTGCTGACCGGGTTGCCGCCGGGCACGGGCTTTTCAATAAGCGCGTGGACTTTTATCAATGCCGGTATCATTGGGGTGTTTTTTCTGCTTTTCCCTTTCCGGGAGCGCTTTTGCTATCCCATTCACCTGGGTCGATTTGCCATTTTCACAGCTCTTTTAGCTGGGGCCTGGACTACGTTTGCGATTCTGTTCCGGGGTGCTTTCGACCCGATTCGCTTCAATGGGTCTATAGGACTTCATGTGGTAGCACTGCTGTGCCTCTGTATGGTAGTAGCAGTGCTGCTTTCTCAGGTGCCGGTTCGCTATAAACCGCTGACATATGTGCTGCTGGCTGTGCTCGCCCTCTACCGTCCGGCGCTGCGGATGTGGAACTATGTAGAGGAGGCTCCGGCACGGTTGCAGGGTACATGCGTCGTCCCGAAGCCGTTCAATACTACACAGGAGCGGGGTGCGTAAAACCTGCAAAAAAAACTGCTTATCTCACCGGGCTGCCTTCCAGAAAATATACATACACCCCCGGAAATTTCCGGAATTTTCCGGCCCGCCACCCATATTGCGGCGTACTGCAGGCAGCTGCCAATTGCTTTAATTCCGGAAACGAATACAGCCGGAGCACCGAAACAGTACCGTCCCACAGGGTGCACAGCGGCACGAGCGGCAACAGGTAGGTGAGCAGCAACCGCCCGGCCCGAAACGGCCGCAGGAAAGGGGTGGCCAGCAGAAACAAAAAAGGCATCAGCGCTACCCCGCCGAGAAGAATGGGTTTGATACCGCCGCCGTCGCAGAAAAACGCCGGTTGCCGCTGCTGCGCTACATGGGAAAGCAAACAGCGCAGCATTTCGGGCGAAAAATGGTGCAGCGCTGAAAACATCGTCAGCAGCGCGCCGTTATTCGCGGGCAAACGAAGGGCGTCCACAGGCGCTGACACCCCCTTCACATTGTCCGGAAACTGGTCCTCCAGCCTTTGCCAGGAGGCCGGACTGGGATACAGGTCGGATAAAAGAACCCGGATTTCCGGAAATTCCTTCACCAGTTCCGGCAGCAGGCTTTCCAGCGGGCCGGCCCCGCCGGAGGCCAGGTCCAGAACGCGTTTTGAATGGTTTCCCCGCACCTTTTCCAACAGCAGCGGCGCAATGGGCGCATAAAGCTTTCCGGCTTTCAGGAAGAAAGTAAGAAAGTCGAGCATATAGGCGCGCAGCGGGGCGGGAAAACCGGGAAGGTCTTCCCACTCAAACAAAAAGCGGCGCAGTCGCAAGATATCCGGGGAAAGTCCTTCTTAAAAAAGATACATCAGCCGCACGGTCCACAGGTTGTTGTATTGCTCGGCACGGCCAATGCCGGGGTAATGCTGCTTGCGCACGCTGAACAGCGAATACTGGAACCGGGCGTTGAGGAAAAGACCTTTCCAGAGGTGCAGGTTGCCACCCGCTACAAAATTGACGTCGCTTTTCCGGAAAGGATACTGGCTCGCGTCGATCGCGCTCACCACATTCCCGCGTGTCACCTCAATTTGCTCTTCGCCGCTGATGAGCTGGGAATACGAAAAGCCCGCGCCGAAATGGCTGCGCCGCCGATCGAAATAGTTGAACATGACCGGGATTTCCGCATAGTTCAGGTTGATGGCGTAGGCCGTCAGGAAGCTGTCGGAAGCCCGGAGTTGCTGCACCTGATTGCCGCGTGCGCCTTTCTGCGAAAACAGAATTTCCAGCGAAAGCGCCGTGTGCTGGGCCAGTCGGGTATAAACAATGCCGCCCACGTTGAGCCCTACTTTATTGTATCCGGCATAGGCGTCGCCGTCTACCTGGCTCAGATTGGCGCCCACCAGCACCCCGCCGTAGAAAGTACGGGGCACTTCTTCATAATAGCTGGCCGAATTTTGCGCGCTGGCCCCCAAATAGCCCATAACCGCCAAAAGGGTTGTCATTATTGCGCGGGCTGCCCTACTTTTAATCATCTTGTTGTCCTGGAGAAAATGAGTTTCAAATATACACCGGCGACGCTGCGGAAGCTGGAACAGGTTTTTGAAGCGGCCGCTTTTGTCGTGCGCTACGAAAAAGGGACGTTTCAGTCGGGCCGCTGCCTGCTGGAAGACCGCAAAGTGGCAGTCGTCAACCGATTTTTGTCTACCGAAGGCCGCATCAACGCACTGCTGGAAATGGTGCCAAATGTCGCTCCCGATACCGAAAAGATGAACCCCGAATTGCTAAAGTTTTATCTGACCCTCCAAAATGGGAAAACAAACCCGAAAGCAGTCGAAAATGCCTGACCCCAGAGACGCACCGGAAGTGATCTTCCTGGGTACCGGCACCTCGAGCGGCGTTCCCATGATTGGTTGCGGCTGTGCGGTCTGCGCCTCTGAAGACCCGCACGACAACCGGCTGCGCAGCAGTGTGCTGTTGCGCTGGCCGGACGGCACCACAATTGTGATTGACACCGGGCCGGATTTCCGGTATCAGATGCTTCGGGAGCAGGTAGGCCGGCTGGATGCGGTTCTTTTGACACACGCCCATAAAGATCATATTGCCGGGCTGGACGACATCCGGGCGTTTAATTTCCTGCAAAAAAAGGCCATTCCGGTGTATTGCACCGCCGAGACGGAGGCAGCCCTGCGCCGCGAGTTTGCCTATGCTTTCGCGGAACCTTCTTATCCGGGTGTGCCGCAACTGGAGTTGCACCGGATTGCCGACGCGCCTTTTACGGCCGCCGGCAAAGCTTTTATTCCCATCCGCGCCCTGCATGCCCGCATGGAAGTGCTGGGCTTCCGGACCGGAGATTTTGCTTATATCACCGATGCTAATGAGATTCCGGAAAGAGAGATAACCAAACTGCAAAACCTGGATGTTTTGGTGTTGAATGCCCTGCGGAAGGAAAAGCATGTTTCGCATTTTACGCTGGCGGAGGCCATTGCACTGGGCCGGCAAACCGGCGCGAAAAAGGTTCTCTTCACCCACATCAGTCATCAGCTGGGCCGGCATGCCGACGTGAGCCGGGAGCTACCGTCGCATATGGCACTGGCTTTTGACAGGCTGCGACTAAACCTTTAAGGTCTTTTTGCAGTCTATAATCCTATATTTACCCACTTTTTAGAGAACTTCCGAATGAAAAAAATACTGGCCCTTTCTGCCCTTCTCTTTTCCATGGCTGCAACCACCACGGTTGCCCATGCGCAATATGAAAACACCACTATCAAAATTGGCATGAAGGCCCCGGAGCTGGCCTACAACTCGCCCGAAGGCAAGGAAATAAAGCTTTCTGAGGTGAACAAGGGCCGCTATGTGCTCGTCGATTTCTGGGCTTCCTGGTGTGGCCCCTGCCGGCGCGCCAACCCAAAACTGGTGACTTTGTATAAAGAAATGGAAGGCAAAAAGCTCAAAGGCGCTACGAAAGGTTTTGAAATCTTTAGCGTGTCGCTGGATAAAAGCAGTGAAGCCTGGAAAAAAGCCATTGCCGATGACAATCTTACCTGGAGCAACCACGTAAGCGATCTGGGCGGATGGGAGTCGAAGCCTGCCGCTGCCTATGGCGTTGCTTTTATCCCACAGGCTTTCCTCATTGACCCGAAAGGAAAAATCGTTGGCAAATACATGACTGCCGAGCAGGCCGAGCCGGATCTGCAGAAGCTGCTCAAGTAAGCCCCCAAACAGACTCCGTTATTTCATGAAATTTCCGGAAATCAGTCCTTGATTTCCGGAAATTTTTCGTTGCTGACAGCCCTACGAGACGTTTGCAGCACGTACTTGCTTGCCGGTTTTTGAAATTCGGCAATGCCCTTATGGCGCTTTTTCAAATTGAGCCGCTTTTTACTTATCTTTGCGCCCATTCAAAAATTTTTGTACGGCAAAATCCGTGCGCTAAAAACCACCTGATGAAAGAAAACATCCACCCTAAAGAATACCGCACGGTGGTATTCAAAGACATGTCGAACGACCACACGTTCCTGACACGCTCTACAGCCCCCACCCGCGAAACCATCGTTTGGGAAGACGGCAACGAATATCCCCTGCTGAAAGTCGAGATTTCGAATACCAGCCACCCGTTCTACACCGGCAAAAACGTGCTGGTGGATACGGCCGGCCGTATCGACAAGTTTAAGAAGCGCTATGCGAAAAAAGCGTAAGCTTTTTTACCGCTTTTTATTTTCAAACGCAGCTTCGGCTGCGTTTTTTGTTTCACATTCGCACCAACACTTTTTTAAAGTTTATGCATATTGCTTTTCTAGACGACAATTTTTGCGCACAACTCTACCCTTTTACCCGCACCCGCAGCGCCGCCGATCTCCGCTGTGGCATCCTGACGATCCGGGAACGGTGGGAGAAAATGCTGGGCATTTCCGGTTCCGGAACTTTTACGAACGACACGCTGCAGGCTGTGTACCCTATTGACGAAAACAAGGGTGAAGTTCTGTTGATTAACAGCCGTCTGATGGGCGGTGAAGGTGTTCTGGAAGCGGTTCAGGCGCTGCCCGGCGGAATTGTTTTGCGCAGTGCAGAAGGTGTGTTTTTGGCGGCCCGGCTGGCTGAGATGCCCCGCAACCGGGTTGATTTTGAGAAATTCACAGCCGATTTTGGGGAAATCGTGGTTTCAGCAGCCGTTTTGCTGAACCGCATTTGGGATATTTTTTCCCTCAATGGCACCTGGATTAAAAAGGACTTTGACCTGCTGACCCGCAAGCGTCTTTCGGTGCTTATTCCGGCGGGCGTTCAGATGAAGAAAAATGAGCAGATTTTTTTGGAAGAAGGTGCCAAAATCGGTCTGGGCGTATTGCTCAATGCGGCTGACGGGCCTGTCTATATCGGTAAAAATGCCGAGATTATGGACGGCGCAATTGTGCGCGGGCCGGTGGCGCTGGGCGAAGGCGCGGTGGTCAAAATGGGGGCAAAGATTTATGGCGATACGACGATTGGCCCCGGCTGCAAGGTGGGCGGCGAGGTGAGCAACACGGTGTTTTTTGCCAACAGCAACAAAGGCCACGACGGCTTCCTGGGCAACGCTGTGATTGGCGAATGGTGCAACATCGGCGCGGATACGAATGCCTCCAACCTGAAAAACAACTACGACAAGATTAAAATCCACGACGACGCCACCGACAAGCGCCTGGCGACGGGTCTTACGTTTTGCGGCCTCCTGATGGGCGATCACAGCAAGTGCGGTATCAACACCATGTTCAATACCGGAACGGTGGTGGGTGTTTCGTGTAATATCTATGGTGGGGAGTTTCCACCTTCCTACATTCCGTCGTTTAGCTGGGGCGGCGCCGCCGGATTCAAGACCTACGCGCTGGATAAAGCGCTGGATACAGCCGACCGGATGATGGCGCGGCGCGGGAAAAGCCTTGCGGAAGGAGAACGTGCCGTTTTAGGGGCTATTTTTGAGGCCACCGCGTCGCAGCGTGCCGCCCAGCACGCCAAAGCGGACAAAAGCGCAGAATAGTCTTTTTTAAAACCCCTTTTTTAACTGTATTTAAAAGCTGTCATGAACAGAAAAAAAATTGTTGCCGGTAACTGGAAGATGAATGGTTCGGTTTCCGGAAATGCCACACTGGTAGAAGGCATCCGACCGGCAGAAGCTGTTGAGGTGATTATTGCCCCGCCTTTTGTGTATTTGAGTGAGATGGCGAAAGCGATTTCCGGAAAATCGGGTATTGAGCTGGCCGCGCAGAACTGCCACACCGAGGCAAACGGCGCCTACACCGGTGAGGTAAGTCCGCAAATGCTCCGGGACGTGGGTTGCACATGGGTGATTCTGGGCCACAGCGAGCGCCGGGAATACCAGAAAGAATCGGGCGAATTGCTCCTGGCCAAAACCAAGGCTGCGCTGGCAGCAGGTCTGAAAGTGATTTTCTGCTGCGGTGAGCCGCTGGCGGTGCGCGATGGTAACGACCAAAACAATTTTGTAGAGGCGCAGCTGCGCGAAACCATCCTGACGCTTCCGGCCTCTGACTGGAAGCATCTGGTGATTGCGTATGAACCGATTTGGGCGATTGGAACCGGTCGCACGGCTTCGGCAGCGCAGGCGCAGGATATGCACGCGCACATCCGCAAAGTGGTTGCCGATGCGCTGGGAGCAGAGGTGGCCAACGAAATCAGGATTTTGTATGGCGGCAGTGCCAAGCCGGATAACGCGCCGGAGCTGTTTTCGCAGCCTGATGTGGACGGTGGCTTGATTGGTGGCGCAGCGTTGAAAGCAGCTGATTTTAACGGCATTATCGAAGCTGCCAAAAATTCTTAGAAAATTTTCCCGCAGGGTGTTGGAGATTTGAAACCGCTGCTTATCTTTGCACTCCCAAACGGGAAATGCGGCGTTGGTCAATCGGTTAAGACGCATCCCTTTCACGGATGAATGACGGGTTCGATTCCCGTACGCCGTACCAAACAAGAGGCAACTTCCGGGTTGCCTTTTTCTTTACCGGTCTCGTAGTACAACGGATAGTATAAGAGTTTCCGAAGCTCCAGATCGTGGTTCGATTCCACGCGAGACCACTGGCCCAAATCCCACAAATGATTAATAAATAATCGTTTGTGGGATTTTCTCTTTTTGGTCGACTGCCGCCTTGAGTGTTAAAACATCGTGTTGCTCCTGCTACATGATTTTTCTGCAAAGAATGCAAAAATGACGCTGGTAGTCTACAAGGTATCCTCCATGCAAAAATGTAGAAGAGACGTATTATCTTGCTGCCATCTTAAACTTCTCTGTGCCTAAGGAGCTGATAGGATACTTTCAGGAGAAAGGCCTTGTTAGCCTCTACACGTTCACAAAAAAACCTCGACATCTACTTTCCGATTCCGGAAATTCGCTTCCTGTTTCGCTGGCGCAGCAGCACCGTAAAAAAGCACCTGGCACAGGAGATGAAGGCGATAGATGCGGTGGTAGGGAAGGTGATGAAGGAGGGGTAAAGTGGAATATATTTACAAACTCAAAAAATAGAACGCTATGGAATGTATTTTCTGCACGACAGAAATTTCTGAAAGGGCAAAGTTCTGCTCAGCATGTAAGAAGCAAGTAAAATGCTTGGGTTGCAGCGCTGTTCTTGAAATCGACTCAGAAATTTGTATCGAATGTGGGCTGGAGTTAAAAAGAACAACGGAGCGTCACCAGAACGTTATAGAATTTTCTGAGACAAAGAATACCCGCACTTTTAAGGCTAGCTTTTCTAACGAGGTTGGAATCCAAATTAGCGATTCACTTGGGATGATAATTAGCGGAAAGCTTCCATCTGGCAAAAGACAACACAGCGAGCAAACCACACAAAAGGCTTTAGGCTCTAAAGTAAATAATAGTGATATTGAGGACACAGACTTTGAAGACGTAAGCGAGTCAAAGGAAAGCACTAGCGACATCAATAAGGTGTTCAAGGAAGAAGATGGTTCTTACACTTTAGAAGAACCTAGGCTCAAAGCAGTTTCACGAATCGACTACGCTAGAAGGCTAACGATACTATTCATATGGGCATATATGCAAAGCAGTGCCGACAAAGTGCCAAAGAAAGCTCTAAACAAGATTATTACAGACGCAAGTCTGTATGATGGAAATTGGCGTAAATGGTTGGCAAAATGCAATCTTATACACTCAACAGAAGACACAGTTACACTTAACATTCCTGGTAAAGAACAGGCGAAAAAATACCTTAACGATGTCTTCGATGAAAACAAAATTGATGGTTGGGAGTTAGGAACGCCAGTACGGGCTAGAAAAAAGAGAAATAAAACAGGAGATGACAATTCTTGATTTTTGCAAGCATGTTCAAATACAGAACATGTCAAAATTTGAAGCAGCTAAGAACTTTATTTGGTTTCATACCTGCCACTTAAACCATTATGGTTTGACCGTGAGCCAGATAAATGAGTATTTTCAATCTGTAAATCTTAATAAAGCTAATCCTTCCAGATTAAAGGACGAATTAAATAAGAGCAGGGAAATTACGCGTAATACATCAGATGAGTACACTTTATCTTTTGGTGCTAGAGAAATACTTAATGCTAAATACACAAAATTCACTACAGATAGCACTGAAATACCTGCTAGAGCAGATTTGTATATGTCACCCTTCCTATCAAATGAAGACATAAATGACGCTAAGAAGATGGCACAGTTATATCAGATTCTTCATTGCTTCGAAAACTCTGTTAGGAATTACATTTCAAATACTTTGGAAAGAGAAATTGGAGAAGACTGGTGGGAAAAAGTCAAAAACTCAGAACTTGAAAGAAAGGTCAGAGATAGAAAAGAAAAGGAGATGAAGCAGAGGTGGGTTAGCAATAGAGGAGCTACAAGTCCTCTGTTCTACTTGGATTGGGGAGACTTAGTAAAAATAATAAGGAATCATGAAGGGAAATTTACCATGACAATCCCTAATATAAAATTTGTTGAACATAGATTGGAAGAGCTGGAGCTCTTGAGAAATATCATTGCCCACAACGGTAAATTGCCGTCTGATAATGACATCGACAGAATAGTCGTTCATTTTAACGATTGGTGTAAGCAACTCAAGGAAATAAGTTAATTCGTCGGGAAAGCATAGCTTATACCCCTTCGTTCGCGCAATCATGTAGCAATGATTATGTGCGGTGGCGTGTTTGTACGTCTGCTCCTTCATGTAAGCGCACTGTACTACAATTGCCTGCGCTGCAAACATGCACGAGCGAGTTCTGAGGACATAAACCGCGACAAATGATAAATAACGCAACCCTAGTACTTTCTCTTCATTATGTAGGGAACAAGACGCTCGATGATAGTTTTACGCCGTCCGGAAGCGCACCTAATCTTCCATTAGAGACAAAAATATTATTATCGAACTACTTCCTCTCCCCCTTCAAATCCGAAGAATACTACCAATTCTACCACGATTCCGCTTTGTCGCTGAACGAGGTTTATACCTACGTTTCCGCTATTTTCGAGCATCCGGAAGCGTTGCATGAGCAGTCGGTACATCTGGCGAAGCACCTGTACAACCAAAGCACACACCCGAAGGTGAAAGGCGGGGAGTTGTATGTGGTGTATTTCCGGGATTGCGTTGTAAACGGCGAAACGGTAGATGCGGTCGGGCTTTTTAAATCAGAGAACAAAGACACTTTTTTAAAAGTTTATCCCAGCGGCGACAATTTCGAGATTGAAAGCGAGCAGGGCATCAACATCAACAAGCTTGATAAAGGTTGCCTTATCTTTAATACCGATCGCGAAGAAGGCTACCTGGTGTCCGTCGTAGACAATACCAACAAAGGAAGCGAAGCTCAATACTGGATTGACGATTTCCTGCACGTTCGCCAAAAGCAGGACAAGTATTTCAACACCGAAAACGCGCTTAATCTTTACAAGAATTACGTGGTAGAACAACTACCGCAAGAATACGAGGTTACCAAAGCCGACCAAGCTGATTTCCTGAACCGGACTATGGCTTTTTTTAAAGACAAAAACCAGTTCGATCTTCCGGAATTTGAACAGGAAGTCCTGCAACATTCAGACTATATAGAAAGCTTTGGCAAGTACAAAAAAAATTACGAGGCCGAGCGCGATATCGAAATCGCAGACAGCTTTGTTATCTCAGATGCTGCTGTGAAGCGGCAATCACGCAGCTATAAATCCATTATCAAACTGGATAAAAACTTCGACATTCACATTCACGGAGATCGAAGCCTTATTGAGCAAGGTGAAGACCAGAACGGAAAGTTTTACAAAATTTATTACGAGCGGGAAAGTTAACGTCTTGTCTTTCAAAATAGAACCGCGCTATTTGTAATCGCAAAAGCTATTACATTCAAAGTATGCAAAACTCCTTTCACACCCCAATAAGCCCCATAGGCAACAGCGAAGGCATTCGGATCAAACCTGCCGTCAAGACACCGCCTTTGAGCGAATGGACGGCCCTAATGGAAAAAATGACCGTTTGGGCAGAACCGGAATGGGCAGAATGGGAGGTTACTTTATCGGATGGATTAGACCCGTGGGAAGAGTAGGCCATGATCCGGAAAATGCCCAAGTAAAAAAGGGGATATTGTTTTAGCGTCTTTAGACCCCATCATAGGCGCAGAGATAGTCCAAACGCGCCCGGTGCTGATTGTCAGCCCGGAGGCCGTAAACCGGTTGATGCGTGGCGTTACCATGATCCCGCTCACAGCTCAAAGGCTACCCGTTCCGGTATCCAACCACTTACGAAGGCCGGTGCATGTCTTTAGACCCAATAAAAAGTATTAATAAAAGCCGGATTGTAAAAAAGAAAGCGCTGAAAAAACAGTTTCAGGCCGAAGTAAACGAACTTTTAACCCGGTATTTTCCGGGGTAAGCAGCAAGGCTATTAAAGTGGTATAAAAAACAGAAGACAAGATCCGGATCCGTTCGAAGCGAAATAAGCCTCGTGTTAGCCGGCCCCGTAAAATCGTAGGTTCTCCGGTTATCTTCACCCCATGAAGGCACTTAAAATCACCGGAATTGTTTTTCTCGTTTTGGTACTCCTGCTGGTGAGCATTTTCTTTTATATCCGCTATCAGCTCAACCACATGCCCGACACCGGCGATTTGGAGGCTAAAATCGACCGGAATGTTAAGCGGTTTTTCGAAATGGACGCCAGTGGCTCTGCACTCGTAATAGGCATTTATAAGGACGGTCGCAGCACCATTAAAGGTTACGGAACAACTGTAAAAGGAGAAACCGTCCTGCCGGATGCGAACAGCGTTTTTGAGCTGGCTTCCACAAGCAAGCTTTTTACCACCACCCTGCTTCAGATGCTGGTGGACAAAGGCATTGTTCGCCTCGATGACCGCATCAGCGATCTGCTCCGGGATCAGGTTGCCCTGCCGCCCGCGGCCGCCAACACCACGCTCCGCCACCTGGCCACCCACCGCTCCGGATTTCCGGGATTGCCGGACGCCTTCCTGCAAAAAATGCAGGACACGACCAACCCTTACAAAGACCTGACGACTGCCGATCTTTACAATTACCTTAAAACCTGCGAAGGCAAGCGCCCTGAAGGCGCATTTGAATACTCCAACTTTGGCATGGGCCTGCTCGGCCACGTTCTCGCCCTGCGCCTGGGAATGCCTTATGAAACAGCAGTGCAGCAGGAATTGCTGCGTCCGCTGGGCATGACGCATACGTTTGTGACGCCCAACAGCACTCAGGTAGCGGACATTGTACAGGGCTACACCGAGGCCGGAACGCCCAATCCGATGTGGACCGATACGGTACTGACCGGCGCAGGTTCTTTTCTTTCCAACGCGGCCGATATGCTGCTTTTTATCCGCGCCAATGTAGATCAAAGTCATCCGCTGTACCCGACGATGGCCCGGACACACGCCCTGCAGCCCGGTGAGAAAACGGCGCTTGGCTGGATGCAACCCGACGGCTTCGACCGTTTTATGGGCAACAGAAACATCCTGTGGCACAACGGCCTGTCGGGCGGCTACGCTTCTTACCTGGCAATTGATACAGCCGCAAAAGCGGGCATAATCGTGCTTTCCAATGTTTCAAAAGATATTTCTGCAGATGCCGGACTCCTGATGCGGGTGGTTAAGGGGCAGTCTTGGGATAAAAAATAAGGCTATTTCCGGAAAT
This sequence comes from Bacteroidota bacterium, assembly GCA_023392185.1. Taxonomy (GTDB): domain Bacteria; phylum Bacteroidota; class Bacteroidia; order Chitinophagales; family Chitinophagaceae; genus UBA1952. The sequence continues at coordinate 4,675 of JAEVZP010000003.1, read as the reverse complement.
CTGTCTTGTCTTTGAAGACAGATGCCTATGGCTTCCGATGCTGCAGTAGCCTTGTAATATAAACCGGATCGGAAGGTGCAAAGCCTGCTGCCGAGACTTAGAGCCTATCCAGAAAATCGTTAGGATGCTGTTTCGGGCATAATCTTTTGTCATCCCGGAACGGGAACTGTGCAGCTTGCATCCACGCAGACCCCGTCCCGGGGTGACAAAAAAATCGTACGAGAAACCAGCTTATTTCACAATCCTTTATTTTTAGGATAGGCTCTTATACTTTGCACCATTGGGCAAAACGGTGTCCCGCACCGGGACGCTTGCTACCAAAATATTGCTGGTGCAGTTCTTTCGCAACGAGCTGCCCTACTGGTTTTTTGAACCAATACAGGACGATGCGCCGCTCACCGAAGCCCACCGGACCCATATGCCGGATCTTGCTGCTTTCCGGAAAAAACGCACTGTTACCGGCTGCCGTCTGCCGGGGTAGAGGGCGATTGCAACATCCTGCTCCACCCACAGCACCCGGATTTTAACCAGATTCGGATTATTTCGGTAGTGCCTTTTCCATTCGACCTGCGGATATTTAAAGGGTAAAATTTCCGGAAGAAAAGGAATCTGCTTCCCGTAGAGACAAGGCATGCCTTGTCTCTACAACACCCTGATCCGGCTTGTTTGCATATCGGCGGCTCCTATCCCTCCAAAGAAAGGATACATGTTTTTCCAAAACGGGAAAACCTATTGGTAATACCTCAATTCCCCTACGCAGGCGTTACTTTCGCGCTGACACTTTCTTTTGAAAAAACACAATCCTCTTAAAATCTCTTTATGCAGAAAATTAAAGTGGCCAACCCCGTTGTGGAACTGGACGGCGATGAGATGACCCGCATCATCTGGAAATTCATCAAAGAAAAACTGATCCTGCCCTATGTGGACGTGGATTTGAAATACTATGACCTCGGCATTGAGCACCGCGACGAAACCAATGATCAGGTAACCATCGATGCGGCCGAAGCGATTAAGAAATACGGCGTAGGCGTTAAATGCGCCACCATTACACCCGACGAGCAGCGCGTAGAAGAGTTTGGACTGAAGCAGATGTGGAAATCTCCCAACGGCACCATCCGCAACATCCTGGACGGAACCGTTTTCCGGGAACCGATCGTGATTGAAAACGTACCGCGCCTGGTAGTAAACTGGAACGCGCCGATTATCGTAGGCCGTCACGCGTTTGGGGATCAGTACCGCGCTACCGATTTTGTAACCAAAGGACCGGGCACGCTCACGATCAAATTTGAGGGCGAAGACGGCACCGTGATTGAACATGAAGTGTACCGCTTTAAAGGCGACGGAATTGCTATGGCCATGTACAATGTGGACGACAGCATCCGCGGTTTTGCGCACAGCTGCTTCCTGATGGCAAAGCAAAAAGAATGGCCGCTTTACCTGTCCACCAAAAACACCATTCTGAAGAAATACGACGGCCGCTTTAAAGATATTTTCGAAGAAGTGTCGAAGGAATACCCGGAGGTACACTACGAACACCGCCTGATCGACGATATGGTAGCCTCGGCGCTGAAGTGGAACGGCAACTTTGTGTGGGCCTGTAAAAACTACGACGGCGACGTGCAAAGCGACACCGTAGCGCAGGGCTTTGGCTCCCTCGGCCTGATGACCTCCGTACTTGTAACGCCCGACGGCAAGACTATGGAAGCCGAAGCGGCGCACGGTACTGTGACCCGCCACTACCGCGAGCACCAGAAAGGCCGCCCGACGAGCACCAACCCGATTGCTTCTATTTTCGCCTGGACGCGCGGCCTGGCCTTCCGCGGCAAGCTCGACGGCAACCAGGCGCTCATCGACTTTGCCAATGCGCTGGAACAGGTCTGCATCGAAACCGTGGAACAAGGCAAGATGACCAAAGACCTCGCGGTTGCGGTGCATGGCTCCGACGTAAAGCACGGCGAGCACTACCTCTACACCGAGGAGTTTCTGGACGCACTGGACGCTGGCCTGAAAGCCAAACTGGGCGCCTAAGAGGAAAGGTATCAGGTATCAGATGTACCCACCTTATTTCCGGAATTAAGACGAAAACGGCAGGGTGTACTTCATTGTACAACCTGCCGTTTTAATTGTAGCCCAGTGAAGCGAGCATTATAGAAGCCATTACTGACAGCAGCCGGCTGGACCTCAACAAGCGTTATTCTTACGCCAACTCCCTCAAACGGCAGCTCCAGGAGTGTGTAGAATTATGTCTGGGAAAGATCATGCGGATAAGCCCCGCGGCCCTCCGCGCCCACCAGGATATTTCCGGAAATATCTCTTACAGTATCAGGCATTGTTTGCACGGAAAGGTTTGTCGGGGGTATCATGCGCCCTTCGACGTTTGGCTTTCGCCGGAAATGACCACGGAAAGTGTAGGTGCTACGCTGGTTCAACCGGATTAGACTTGACAAGTCAACCGTACGCTGACCGAGGACTTGTCAAGTCTCTCTTCTACTTGATATACCCCAGAATCTTGAGCATGCTCTGCGCCGTCTGCTCTTTGGCATACAGCCAGTCAGTCAATTCGCCGTTCTTGTCATATTCCACCACCACGTGTTTGGGCGAAGGAATCATGCAGTGCTTGATGCCGCCATAGCCCGCCAGCTGATCCTGATAAGCGCCGGTGTGGAAGAAACCGATATACAGCCGCTCGTCGGTTTTCTTGTCGGTCGTGTTTTTGGGTAAAAATACCGCGTTTACATGCTCTTCGCTCGTGTAATAGTCGTGTGAGTCGCAGGTCAGCCCGCCCAGGTGCACTTCGCCGTATTCCCGGTCCCAGCCGTTGATGGGCAGCATGAGAAACTTCTCTCCAATCCCCCAGGTGTCCGGTAAGGTGGTAATAAACGAAGAGTCGATCATATACCAGTTTTCCTGGTCGTTTTGCTGTTTTTCGCCCAGCACACCGTAGATCACTGCCCCGCTTTCCCCTACTGTGTAGGAGCCAAATTCGGTGTAGATATCCGGAACAGGCACTTTGTTGCGTTTGCAGGCATTTTTAATGGTGGATACAATCTCGTTGATCATATAACCATAATCGTAGTTGAAGCCCAGCGAGTGCTTGATCGGGAACCCACCGCCGATGTTGATGGAATCCAGCTCCGGACAAATCTTCTTCAGCTGGCAGTAGAGATTTACCACCTTGTTCAGCTCGCTCCAGTAGTAGATATCGTCTTTGATGCCTTTGTTCATAAAGAAATGCAGCATCTTCAGATAAAAGCGTTTGTTGCCTTTGATTTTATCGACGTAAAACTCCAGGATCTCCCGGTGGTTGATACCGAGGCGGGAGGTATAGAAATCAAAAGACGGCTCTTCGTTGGTGGCAATGCGGATGCCGATATGCACCGGCTCGGTGGCCCGAATGCTTTTCTTATAATCCTCAAATTCGGCTTTGTTGTCGAGGACCGGAATCACATTTTTGAAGCCGGAGTTGATGAGCTGGGAGATGTTTTTGGTGTATTGCCGCGTCTTAAAGCCATTGCATACGATGCGCACGTCTTTGGTAATCTTCCGCCGGCGATACAGCTGACGGATCAGCTCAATGTCGTAGGCATAAGATGTTTCGAGGTGTACGCCGTGCTTCAACGTCTCCTCAACGATAAAAGAGAAGTGCGACGACTTCGTGCAGTAGCAGTAATAATAATTGCCGGCGTAACGGTGCTTTTTAAACGCGTCTGCAAACAGCTTTTTGGCCTTGGCCACCTGCATTCCGATTTTGGGCAGATAGGTCATCTTGAACGGCGTGCCGTACTTATCAATCAGCTTCTTAATGTCCAGGCCATTAAAAATAAGCTGATTGTCTTTTACTTCAAGGCCTTCCTGCGGAAAGTCGAATGTCTGCTGTACGAGATCGAGATAGGAATTGTTCATTAGCGGCGGCAAAAAGCTGCGGGATAAAAGACGGATTTGCGGTTTAGATTTCCGGGTGCAAAAGTAGCGGCTAAAACAGATTATAAGGCCCTCTGCCAGCGCAGCGCCGCTTTAAATAACCTTTCTTTGCACCCCCGTTGCTTTTTGGGATCGTCTGCCATGAAAAAATCGCTGCTTTACATGAACCTCGCCGTGTTTCTCTGGGGTTTTACCGGCGTGCTCGGGCGGGCCATCAGCCTTTCAGCGCTTTCGCTGGTGTGGTGGCGCGTAGCCCTCACGGCCGCCCTTCTGGCGCTGCTTCTGACGGTGACCAAAAGCTGGGTGCGCATTCGCGGAAAAGACGCCCTGCGCACGGCCGCTGTCGGCGCGCTCATGGCCGTGCACTGGGTAGCCTTCTACGGCAGCATCAAGCTGGCCAATGCCTCGGTAGCGCTCATCTGTCTCTCCACCGCTTCGGTGTTTGTAGCCTTGCTCGCTCCTCTGGCGCGGCAGGCCCGCTTCGATATCGGCGAGGTGCTGCTGGGGCTGCTCGCGCTTGGCGGTGTGTTTTTCATTTACCGCACGCAGCTGCACTTCGGCGAAGGCATCCTGTGGGGCGTGGTAGCCGCCATCCTCTCCGCAGTGTTTACGGTGCTCAACAAACCGCTGGCCGTGCGCTACCCGCCGCGCAGTGTGGTTTTCTGGGAGATGACTGCCGGTACGGCCCTGCTTTCCGGAATACTGCTCTTTTTCCCGGGCCTCTTGGGCAACAGCCCGTTCTGGCCACAGCAGG
>JAEVZP010000084.1 GCA_023392185.1 Bacteroidota bacterium | reverse complement strand
GCCGACGGCAGCCGCGTGCTGGGCTTTGGCACCTGGGCGGGCATCGTGGGCGCCCACAATGCCTTTAAAACCTGGGGGGACCGCACGGGCAAACTGTCGCTGCCGGCGGCCTACGAGGTGCATGACTATGAAGCGCTGAAAGACCTGTATAAAAGCGTGCAGCTGCCGCCGCTCCGCATTGTGCTGACCGGCTCGGGCCGGGTGGCCCAGGGCGGACTGGAAGTGTTGCGCCTGCTTCAGATACGGGAAATAAGCCCGGAAGATTTCCGGACAAATACTTACAACGAAGCCGTTTTTACCCACCTGAAAGGCGGCGACCTGTACCAGCGGAAAGCAGGCGGCGGTTACGACCGCGACGAGTTTCACGCTGCGCCGGAAGGCTACGACTGCACTTTTGAGCCTTATCTTTCCAACACCGATATTCTTATTAACGGCATCTACTGGCAGGAAAGCATCGACCGGCTGTTCCGGAAAGAAGATGTGCAGCGCGATGATTTCCGCATCCGCGTGATCTCCGACGTGACCTGCGATGCCGATGGCTCTGTGCCGATCAACGTAGGTGCTTCTACCATTGCCGACCCGGTCTATGGTATTTCCCGGAAAACGCTTCAAAAAACAACGCCGTTCCAGGATACCGATGACAACATCGACGTGATGGCGGTGGACAACCTGCCCAACGAATTGCCACGCGACGCTTCGGCTTATTTCGGCGAGCAGCTCATCAAATATATTGTACCGGCTCTCCTGGAGCAGGACAACGACATTATCCGCCGCGCCACTATTTGCGAAGACGGAAAACTGACCCCGCAGTTCAGTTATCTGAAAGAATATGCCGGTACTTAGCCAGATTGGACGGGTTACGGCAATTGGAGAATATTGCCTCCGGAAAACTGATTTCTCAGTGGAAATGAACCCTTTAAAAAGCTTTTTTGTTTTTGGGTCCCGCTCATCAGGACTGGTTCGGTTTTAGTTTATCCCAAACGACACTTCCCGTCCGGGCTTTCTAAATAAGCTTTTGCTGCCCGATGTTTCCGTTTCCGATGTTGCTACAGGCGACGTCTATTTCCCGCATAGCGGGCATCCAATCCTCCAAGGCTGCCGCCGGCAGCGCCCAATATTTCCCTATGGCTCTTCTCGGTTCCCTTATTGCCCGTTCTATCAAGCTCCGCAAGCGCATGGCGCGCAACACCGCCACGCCGGAGGTCTATCAGCGCCGCGAACTGCGCAAGCTGCTGGAGCGCGGCCAATACACCTTGTTTGGCAAGCATTACAATTTCGACGGCATCCTCGAGCAGGAACTCGATTTCGTCAAGGCTTTCCAGCAAACCGTGCCGGTGCACGACTATGATAAGATGCACGACCAGTGGTGGCGGCTGGCGCTGGAAGGCAAGGAAAACGTGAGCTGGCCGGGCAAGGTGAAATACTTTGCGCTTTCGAGCGGTACTTCCGGCTCGGCTTCGAAGCACATTCCGGTAACGAGCGACATGATCCGCTCTATCCGCCGTATGGGTTTCCGGCAGCTCTACAGCCTGGTGGATTTCAACGTGCCGAAAGAAACCTTTACCAAAGGCCTCCTGATGCTGGGCGGCACCACTTCGCTTTTTGAAAAAGACGGCTACTACGAGGGCGATATGAGCGGCATTTCTGCCAAGAATATTCCGCGCTGGGCGAGCCATCTGCTTTACAAACCGGGCCAGAAAATCTCTAAAGTGCCCAAGTGGGAAGACCGCATCGACCAGATCGTAAAGCTGGCGCCAAAGTGGGATGTAGGAACGGTGTGCGGCGTGCCGGCCTGGGTGCAGATCGTGCTGGAGCGCATTGTGGAACACCACAAGGTGAAAACCATCCACGACATCTGGCCCAACCTGAACATCTATATCCACGGCGGCGTATCGTTCGGACCGTACCGGGAATCTTTTAAAAATCTGCTTGGCAAGCCGATTACCTATATTGAAACCTATATGGCTTCGGAAGGGTCTTTCGGCTATCAGGCGCGGCCGGGCGAACCGGGCATTAAGCTGGTGCTCAACAACGGTATTTTTTATGAGTTTGTGCCTTTCAACAGCGCCAACTTCAGCGAAGACGGGCAGTGTGTTTCTTTCCCGGAAACCAAGCTGATTCATCAGGTAGAAGCAGGCGTGGACTACGCCGTGCTGCTCAGCACGGCAGCGGGCGCCTGGCGTTATCTCATCGGCGATGTGGTGCGCTTTACCGATGCAGCTGAAGGCGAAATCGTGATCGTAGGGCGCACCAGGCAGTTTCTGTCGATCTGCGGCGAACACACCAGCATCGACAATCTGACGGAAGCCATTGCCCGCGTCAACCGCGCACTCGGCATCACCGTCCGCGAGTTTACGGTGAGCGGTTTCAACTATGAAAACGGCTTTGCACACCGCTGGGCAATCGGCACAGATGCACCCGGCATCGAAGCGGCGCAGGTAAAGGCGATCCTGGACGAAACCCTGCGGGAAGTGAACGACGACTATGCCGTAGAACGCACCTCTGCACTCAAAGAAGTGTTTGTGGATATTTATCCAGGCGAGGTTTTTTATGAATACATGCGCTCGAAAGGCAAAGAAGGTGCGATGAACAAATTTCCGCGCGTGCTCAAAGGCCAGCAGTTGCAGGACTGGGAAAGCTGGCTGCAAAAAAGCGGAACCCGGCCGGTGGCGGCAGTTTAAGCCTTGCTCGAAGGCGGCCTATTCCGGCACTCCTTGGGCAAGCAAGCGCCTTTCGAAAAACGTTTTTTCCTTTTTAAACCAGCTCTTTTCTCCACTGCACACCCGCCCGGCGAAGCGTGCCGCTTTCGCTTACCTTCGTTCTTTCTTATGCAAAACGCTGCCTCCTCCCTCTACGACCGCATTCAGGAAACGGCTCTTTTTCTGAAACCTTATCTGCCCGAAAAGCCTGTCGCCGGCATTATCCTGGGCAGCGGGCTGGGCGGATTGGTGGCATCTGTAGAGGTGCTGCACCGCCTTCCCTACAAAGACATTCCGCAATTTCCGGTCTCAACTGTAAAAGGCCACGACGGCGCGCTGATCATCGGGCGGCTGAGTGGCAGGCTGGTGGTGTTGCTCGCGGGTCGCTTCCACTACTATGAAGGGTATCCGATGGAAGTGGTCACCTTTCCGGTGCGGGTGATGCAGGCGCTGGGTTGCGAAACGCTGATCGTCTCCAATGCAGCCGGTGCTATGAATCCGTCTTACCGGGTAGGCGATATCGTGTTGCTGCGCGATCACATCAACCTGTTTCCGGAACATCCGCTCCGCGGTCCCAACGATGAGCGCTTGGGCACCCGCTTCCCGGATATGACCGAGCCCTACAGCCTCAGCCTTTTGGAAAAAGCAAAAGCCATTGCTGCCGCGCAGGAGCTAACGGTGCACAAAGGAGTATATATCGGCTTGCAGGGACCCACTTTCGAAACCAAAGCCGAGTATAACTGGCTGCGCGTGATTGGTGGCGACGTCGTGGGCATGAGTACCGTTCCGGAAGTGATCGTGGCCATACACGGCGGCCTGAAGGTGTTCGGGGCCAGCATCGTGACCGACCTCGGCATCCGGGAGGAAAACAATGTGATTACCCACGAAGAAGTGCTCGAAGCGGCCAATGCTGCCGCGCCGAAGCTGGCCCGGCTCGTAGCGGCGCTGGTGGAAACCTTATAAGCTCCGGAAACGCCGGCTTTTTTCCGGAAATCCGGGACCTTTTCAGGACCCCTTGCGGGCGCTTTGCTATGCCTGAAGCGCACTTCGCTTGCCCAACTCGATGACTTCGAGGTCTTTAATGGTGTCGTCCTCAATGACGAATCGCATGGCCGTGCGCATCTGATGCCAGCCGTGCCGCCCCGCCGCTCCGGGATTCAGGTGCAGGCACTGCAAAGCCGGGTCGTATTGCGCTTTCAGGATATGGGAATGCCCGGAAATAAACAGCTTCGGCGCTTCCTCCTGAAGCCACGCCTTCACGCCCGGCGCATACCGTCCCGGATAGCCGCCGATGTGTTTCATGGCCACCTTAACGCCTTCCACTATAAAGACTTCTGTTTCCTCAAAATCATGGCGCAGCGCGCCGCCGTCGATATTACCCCATACCCCACGCAGGGGCTTGCCCCAGCTGCGCAGTTGTTCCACCACGTCCGTCGTCCCGAAATCACCGGCATGCCAGATTTCATCGCACAGCGCAAAATGGCCCGACAATTTTTCGTCGAGCCATCCATGCGTGTCGGAGAGTAATCCGATTTTCATAAAACTTCGTATTGGACGGCTGGCACCATTTGATTTCGCGAAGCGAAGTCCAATACCGAACAGCGATCGTTATATTTAAATGCCCATGCTCTTCCGGATCTCTTTCGGGATGCCGGCTTTGTTCAGGAGCAGGGCTGTGGTTTTGTATTGCACATAGGGCTTCGACACGTAGATATAGCCTTTGTTGTCGTTTTTGTCGCCCCATGAGTTTTTGACTTTATAATATTCCTGACCGGTCTGATCTTTGGAGATACCCACAATGTGCATACCGTGGTCGTCGGTGGTGGTATAATTGTCGAATGCCATCTGACGCATTTCCGGTGTCAGGGTGCGCTCTTTTTGCGGGCCATTGAAAAGGGCCTTTTGCTCGGCTTCTTCCATGTCTTCCCAATCTTTTTCCGGAACGAAAGCCACACCGTTTTTCCAGGAGAAATACTTCTCACTCACGTCCGTCGCCCACACCACCGAATAACCGTTCTTAAGGGCGTTGTCAACAATACCAGTGAGATCGGCCATCTTTACGTTATACACCTTGTCGTTGCTCCAGTTGTCGGGCACGAGCAGTTCGGTTTGCGTGTAGTACGGCGCGTCCGTGAACGAAGACACTTCTACGTAGTCGTCGGCGTTGAGGCCCACCACTTCTTTGGCAAAGCTTTGCGGGGTGTATTTTTTGCCGTTCCAGGTAAAGTTTTTCGGATCGGCACCGAGGTAGGTGTCGATCACTGCCGTAAAGGCTTGTTTCCAGACGGGCGTCAGCTTGCCGTTCGGGTTTTTCACCACGCCGTCGAGCATGCCTTTGAGGGCGGCCTGCATCTCGCCGAATTTGTTTTTGGATGTTCCGTATTGCAGGCCGGTATAAACGCTTTGCGGCACCGCACCGTATTTGCGGTACATGTTGATAACATCGTGTGCCGCGCCACCGTCGCCCCAGGCCAGGTTGCCGTGCAGGCGCACGTAGCGGTCGGCTTTGTCTTCGTAAGATTTGCGGGCAGTATAGATTTGGCTGATCTCCACCGGCTGCCGGCCGGCCTTGATCATTTCGCTTTCCAGAAACGAGTTGCCGCTGTAGCTCCAGCAGGTTCCGGAAGAGCCCTGGTTTTTCACCGGCGTTGTAGTCAGGTCAATCACCGGTGTGAAATGCCATTTTTTGCCGGTATCGGCCGCTTTGTTGGCTTCAATTTTTTTAATGAGATTGTCTTGCGCGGACGCAACGAAAGGCACTGCCAGCAGCGCAGCAAATACAAATTTCTTCATGAATGGATAGGAATACAAAGGCCTTAAAGTTAAGCCTTTCCGGTGGGGTGGAGAAGAATCAAGCTGTATTTTAAGG
>JAEVZP010000172.1 GCA_023392185.1 Bacteroidota bacterium | reverse complement strand
TGTCGAAAGAATCGGTGCAGAAGCGGCTCGAAACCGGCCTTTCCTTTACCGAGTTTTCCTACCAGCTCATTCAGGGCTACGATTTTTACTATCTCCACAAAAACCACGGCGTGGCGCTCCAAATGGGCGGTGCCGATCAGTGGGGCAATATCACCACCGGCACCGAACTCATCCGTCGCAAGGCCTTTCACGAGACCGGTGCGGAAAACGACAAGCCGCAGGTTTTTGCTTTTACCTGCCCGCTGCTCACCAAAAGCGACGGCAACAAATTCGGCAAATCGGAGGGCGGCAATATCTGGCTGGATGCCGAAAGGACGTCGCCGTATCAGTTTTACCAGTTTTGGATTGCCCTGCCCGATGCCGACGCCGAGCGCATGATGTATGTGTTTTCATTCCGGGAAACCGGGGAAATTGAAGCGCTTGTTGCGCAGCACCGCGAAGCGCCTCACGAGCGCCGGTTGCAAATCAGCCTGGCCCGCGAGATTACTACCTTGGTACATGGCGCGGAGGCCCTGCAAAGTGCCTTGCGGGCATCGGAGATTTTGTTTGGCAAATCCACAGTGGAGGCGCTACAAAGTCTTTCCGAAAAAGACCTGCTCGGCGCGCTCGCCGGTGTGCCCCGCGTGGAAGCTTCTGTGTCGGAAATGACCGAAACCGACCTGCTTACTTTCCTGGCTGACAAAGGCATTTTTGCGTCCAAGGGCGAGGCGCGGAAGATGATTATGGCCGGTGGCTTCAGCGTCAACAAGGAAAAAATTGGTGTCGATTACCTGCTTTTGCCCGGGCTGTTGCTTTCCGGCAAATATCTGCTTTTCCAGAAAGGCAAAAAAGATTACACGCTTGCGGTTTTTAATGCTTAATTTTCCGCATCTTTAAATCCCCCCATTCTCACGCTTCCTTTTTTTATGAAAAAAGTAATTCTGGTTGCTTTGTGCGGTTTGCTGAGCGCACAGGCAGATGCCCAAACCACTAAGAAATTGGTTAAAACCACCGAGGCGACCGCCGCACGGGCTGTGGTGGCCGCTTCCGAAAAAGATCAAAAAACAGCCGAGTGGCCGCAACTGACTGCTTTCCACAAAATCATGGCCCAAACTTACCATCCGGCCGAAAAAGGCGACTTCGAGCCGATCCGGAAGCGCAGCGGTGAACTGATGGAAGCGGCCAAAGCCCTTATCAGTACTCCATTCCCGGAAGCCTACCGGTCGTCCGATATGAAAGTGCTGGTAGCTAAGCTGGAAGATGGTACCATTTATATCTGGAAGCTGACCGAAGAAAAGGCCGGCAACGATGAGCTAATGAAGGCGCTGACCGAAACCCATGAAGTGTTTCATAAGATCGCGGGCTTGTGCAAAGCCGACGAGCATCACGATCATTAACCGGAAAAGCCGCCAGATTCCGGAAATCCGGCGCTTTCTGCCACTAAAAAAAGACGCGTCTGAGAGATGCGTCTTTTTTTGGTGCTTTTGATACTTATGGAGATCCACAGGTTGAATTCCGGTAGAAATATGCGGTGCGTCTCCGCTTAAAACAGTCTTGCCTTCAGGCAAGATTACCGGCCGCCGGCTGCCTCGTAGCGGCGGGCCACTTCAGGCCAGTTCACCACGTTCCAGATGGCTTTTAAGTAATCGGGGCGTTTGTTTTGATACTTCAGATAGTAGGAGTGTTCCCACACGTCGATACCGAAAATGGGGGTGCCCTGTACCTCTGCAACCGGCATCAATGGGTTGTCCTGATTGGGAGTAGAGGTTACGGCAAGTTGGCCGTCCTGAACGATCAGCCAGGCCCAGCCGCTGCCAAAACGCTTGGCGCCGGCGTCATTCATCTGTTCTTTCAGCGCGTTGAGGCTACCGAAAGACTGGTCAATTGCAGCCTTCAAAGCGCCTGTCGGCTCGCCGCCCTTGTCGGGGCCCAGCACGGTCCAGAAAAGGGAGTGGTTGTAGTGACCGCCGCCGTTGTTGCGCACGGCTGCCGGGTATTTATCGATTTGGGACATCAGCTCCTCAAGGGGCAGATCGGCATCGCCGGAGCCTTCAAGGGCTTTGTTCAGGTTGTCCACATACGCCTTGTGATGTCGGTCGTGGTGGATTTCCATGGTTTCGGCGTCGATATGGGGTTCGAGGGCAGCAAAATCGTAGGGAAGATCCGGAAGGGTATAAGCCATGATGATTTTGGGATTTTTTAGGGTGAAAAAGGTAAAGTTAAGAAGGCCGGCTGCGGTAGCGAAAGCACAACCGCGGAGCCGCCATTTTTGCACAAATAAAGTGCCATTGGTAATGACCGTGTCTTTTCAGCAGGAAGGCCTCCGGCAGGTGGGAAAATTTGAAGTCCGTTCGGAGTACGGTACTGTTTGAAGGCTGCTCCAAAGGAATTGGGGTTGGCATTCCTTCAGAAAAAGCCCCTTTGGAAAGCTTGTCACCAGGCGCTTGTCGAAGGACTCCCGATGGCAGGCTAATACGTGCTTGTCTGTTGTCTGGCAGAGAAATTTATACCGTCCAGGCCACCTGCCCGTGCTCTACGAAATTGTAAGACCGGAAGCTGCCGGGCAGGTCGGAAAGCGCTGCCTTGACGGCATGACTTGTATTACCGGGACAATAAAACATCATAAAGCCGCCGCCGCCGGCACCGGAAATCTTGCCGCCGGCGGCACCCGCCGCCAGTGCTTTCTGGTAGACGTCATCCATAGCATCGTTGGAAATACCCTGTGCCATTTGCTTTTTAAAGCGGAAGCCGTAATCCAGGATGCTGCCGATATCGTCTACCCGGCCTTTCAGGAGGGCTTCTTTCATCATCTGGGCCTGCTCTTTCAGGGCGTGCATCGCATCAATGCTTTGCTGATTGTTACTTTTCACGTTCTGGCTCTGCACCTTGATAATCGCAGCGCTTTCGCGGCTTGTAGAAGTAAAATACAGGAGCAGGTTGTGGGCCAGTTCATGCAGGTAGCGCGGCTTCACGCGCAGCGGATTGACAATCACCCGGTCGTCGGCATAAAACTCCATAAAATTCACTCCGCCGAAGGTTGCCGCGTATTGATCCTGCTTGCCGCCGGCCATACCGAGGTCTTCGCGCTCAATCTGATACGCGAGGTGCGCCAGATCGTATTCGCCCAGCGGCAGGCGCAGCCACTCGCTGAAGGCCCCGAGGATCGCCACCATAAGGGTAGAGGAGGTGCCCAATCCGGAGCCGGCGGGCGCATCCACCGAAGTGGTAAGCCGGAACCCGGATGGCGGCAGCCCCCATTCCCGGACAATACGGTTGTAGGCGCCGGTAGCCAGAGCCAGCGTATCGGTTACGGGCAAAACTTCTGTCAGAGGATGCGCCGCACACTCGTTGCGGTCCACGGCTACAAACTCCACCCGGTTGTCGGGCAAAAGTTCTATAGACGCATAGGCGTAAAGCGAGACGGTCGCGTTGAGGATAGCGCCGCCATAGCGATCACAGTAGGGCGATACGTCGGTGCCGCCACCGGCCAGGCCAATACGCAGTGGCGCTTTGGATCGAAAAATCATAAAACCGTTTCTTGCGCTTAAAGAGCCGGCCTTTTGGGAGAAAAAAGCGCCGGCTACCGGTTGGAAGCCGGCTTGAAGAAATATTTCCGGAAAATCAGAAAAAGACAAAGGCCCAGCAAGACGCCTACCACATCGGCTACTATATCCATCGTCTCGTAGGCCCGGTGCAGCCAGCGGTGCGTCGCCAGCTGCAGCAACTCGATCCCTACGCCCAGCAGGGCACACAGCAGCGTTATGGCAGCGATGTGCCCACGGGTAGGCCGTTTCAGTGCAGCGAGCGCCAGAAAGGTTTGGCTACCGAAGAGCAGAAAATGAACCCACTTGTCGGCGAAAGGAACCTTTACCTGTGGTACTTCTTCTGAAGGCAACAGGCAGGCGACCAGTAGCAACAACGCCCAGATCCAGGCGGCCCTTCCGGCCCATACCTGCCTGTTGAAAGAACGGGTCATTTTGTGAAAGCCCCAGTCGCTAGCCTACCATCTCCTCGTAGGCAGCTGCGTCCATCAGCGCGTCTACGTCGGCCGGATTGTCCAACTCCAGGCGGATCATCCAGCCCTGGCCATATGGATCGGTGTTTACCGATGCAGGGTCGCTCTCCAGGTTGGGATTCACCTCGGTAACGGTTCCGGTGACCGGCAGGTACAGATCGGAAACAGCTTTTACCGCTTCTACGGTTCCAAATACATCATTGGCTTCCAGCCGCTGACCCACAACGCTGATATCGACAAAAACGATATCTCCAAGCTCATGCTGTGCAAAATCGGTAATGCCAATAACTGCGGTGTTGCCTTCAAGGCGAACCCACTCGTGATCTTTGGTGTATTTGAGGTTGTCAGGGAAGTTCATAAAAATAAAAAGCGTTTTTCAGGATGCTAATATAGGCAAGGGCCGCCGACTGCTGAAAAAAGAAAGGGGAGGGGCGCTTTCTGCGGTCGGGAAGCCTTAGTGCATCCAGATTGCTTCAAAGCGGGCAATGGGTTTTCCGGAACGCCACAGGGTCATCTTATCATCTTTTACTTCATAGGTAGAGCTGCCTTCTATGGTCCGGAAAAAGTCGTTTTCGACACCGCCGGGAGGGCAGGCCTTACGGGTAGCAGCCAGGGGCGAAACGGTTATTTTGTTGCCGGGCCGAAGGGTGAAATTTCCGGAAAAAGTATTGCATCCGCCACTGCCGTCGGTCTTGCCGGTGCTGCCATGAAACAAAATATGCGGCCTTCCGTCGGGCATATTGTTGGCGACGGCTTTGCCGTTAAGTTCTACCAGAGACCAATAATGCTCTGTTGGATTCTTATCAGCTTCCTTGACGAGGGTGTATTCCGGCCGCTCTTCACGCGGGCGTGCACCGGTTCCAAGATGCATCATTATCAGACCCTTTTTATTCATTCGGTAAGGTACGGTGAGCGCCGATGCCTCATCCTGTAAAATAATAAGTCCTTTATCCTGATCCCACCACGATTTGCCGGCGGTCGTATAAGGCTCTGATTCCCCACCGGGCTTGCGGCTCGTGCGCACAAAAGTTCCGTCATTATTAAACACAATACGGGTGTCTACTCCAGGGCAGTCGGCGCAGGGCAACTTGCCCGTATAGATTCCGGCCCAGTCTTCGGGCTTCAGGTTATTCATGCCATTGACGAGGCGACGCTGTTGATAGCAACTGCTCAACAGCAAAACGGCAGCGGCCAGCAAAAAGGCCGGTACCAGAAACAAACGTTGCTTTAAGATCATGGGACAAAGAAAATCGGTTCTCGTTTCCTTACCAAAACATTGCCACTACTCCCCTCCCCTACCCCGGCCGGCAGCTTACCTTCGCATCTGTTCTTTTCTTTACCAACCCCATATCTTCTTTTTAATATTATGGCGATCAACAAGCGTGTTGCCAACGCGACTGAAGCCCTTCGCGACCTTACCGACGGCATGACGGTGATGCTGGGCGGCTTTGGGCTGTGTGGCATTCCGGAAATGTGCATCAACGAGCTGGTGCGCAAAAATGTACAAGGCCTTACCTGCATCTCCAATAACGCAGGGGTGGACGATTTTGGCCTTGGCCTCCTGCTCCACCAAAAGCAAATCAAAAAAATGATTGCGTCCTACGTGGGCGAGAACGCTGAGTTTGAACGCCAGCTGCTTTCCGGCGAGCTCGAAGTAGATCTGATTCCGCAAGGTACACTGGCCACCCGCTGCCTGATTGCCGGATACGGAATTCCGTTTGTCCCCCTGCTGGCTGGTGTTGGCACCGAGGTAGCCGAAGGTAAGGAAACGGTGGAGCGCAACGGCAAAACCTATCTGCTGGAAGACGCTTTTGACGCCGACTTTGCCATCGTAAAAGCCTGGAAGGGCGATACGGCCGGCAACCTGATTTATAAAGACACGGCCCGCAACTTCAATCCCATGATGGCGATGGCCGGAAAAATCACCGTGGCCGAAGTAGAAGAACTCGTCGAACCCGGTGAGCTGGATCCAAACCAAATCCACACGCCCGGCATCTATGTGCACCGCATCTTCCAGGGCGAAGGCTATGAAAAGCGGATTGAGCAGCGGACGGTGCGGCCGCGCGGGTAGAGTTGGAGCAGATGGCGTTGGAACTTCGTGTTGGAGTTTCACGTTGGAGCCCTTCGGGCGTTGTTCCTTTTCTGAAGTTTGAAGCCGTTTCTTTTTTCAAGTTCGAAAGTAAAAACTGCAACTTATGGCGACTAAACTTATGGCGACTATAAGACGATTTGAGGATTTGGAGGTCTGGCAATTGGCAAAGGGCCAATGTAGCGAATTTTACAAGCTTGCTGCCGCCGGTGTTTTTAAAGGAAACTATCCGCTTCATGACCAGATGGACCGCTCCAGCGCGTCGGTGATGGACAACATTGCCGAAGGCTTTGACCGGCATACCAAAGCCGATTTCCGGCATTTTCTGGTAATGGCCCGCGGTTCTAATGCCGAATTTCGTTCCCAGCTGTACCGGGCAGCCGAACGAAGTCTGATCAGCCCAACGCAATTTGAAACACTCCGAACGCAATCCGAACAGCTGAGCATAAAGCTCCACCATTTCATTGGCTACCTGTCGCGCACGGCTATTAAAGAAAAACCAACGCCAATTGCGCTTCACCAAGTTGGGGAGGAGGTCCCAGAATATGGCCAGATCCTAGAGAGCCAATATTCACAAACCCTGCCGGATAATTTCTTTTTGTCTATCCCACAAAACATTGCCTGACAAAACCCGCTCAATAACCCAGTCAGCACTTTCTTTTAATCTTATTCCAACGCCCGAAGGGCTCCAACGCGAAGCTCCAACACGGAGTTCCAACGCCTGAAAGGCTCCAACCAATATGCTCACCAAAGACCAAATTGCCCGTCGCATTGCCCGCGAGCTGCAGGACGGCTACTACGTAAATCTCGGCATCGGCATTCCTACGCTGGTGGCCAACTATATTCCCGACGGCATCAGCGTGATGCTGCAATCCGAAAACGGCCTGCTTGGCATGGGGCCTTTTCCGTATGAAGGCGAAGAAGATGCCGACCTCATCAATGCCGGCAAGCAAACCGTGACCACGCTGCCCGGCTCCGCGATTTTTGACTCCGCCACCTCGTTTGGTATGATTCGGGCCGGAAAAGTGGACCTTACCGTCCTCGGCGCGATGGAAGTGGCCGACAACGGCGACATCGCCAACTGGAAAATTCCCGGAAAACTCATCAAAGGGATGGGCGGCGCGATGGACCTCGTGGCAGCGGCCAAAAACATCATCGTGGCCATGCAGCACACCGATAAAAAGGGAAATAGTAAGTTGCTGGCCCAATGTTCCCTGCCGCTTACCGGCATTCAATGTGTGAAAAAAGTCGTGACCGACCTCGGCTACTTTGAAGTCACCCCGGAAGGGTTTCACTGCGTAGAACGCGCGCCGGGCGTGAGTGTGGAAGAAATCAAATCCAAGACCGCCGGTCGCCTCGTCATTGCCGACGACTGCCCGGAAATGGATATTTGATTTCCGGAATTTTGAGTGCGTCTGTACCTTCCAGAGGCGAAATGTAACCTTTACAGACCCAATAAATTACTGCCGCCAGATCCCTTGCGGCATTCAAAAAGCCGGCTCCAGGGAGCCGGCTTTTTAGCAGGTTAAAAAACCAACTTGATTCTATTGAAGCAAGGTGACGTTGCCGGTAATCTTAAGGGTCTGTCCTCCGGTACATTCCACTTCCAGCATATAGACATAAACACCCTGCGGCGCAATCTGTCCGCCATAGTAGCCGTCCCAGCCTGAGTGCGGCGTGTTGAGCAGCACCTGGCTGCGCTCAAACACCTGCGTGCCCCAGCGGTTGAAGATCCGCAAGCTGCGAATGGTTCCGGGGTCTTTACTCCGGGGATAAAACCAGCGAACCTCATCTACGCCCTCCGGTGCAAAGGCAGTCGGCATAAAATAGTTTTTAACATCGCAATCCGTGTGCACCGTTACAGAGTCTGTAGTGGCGCAGCCGCCGGGGTTGGACGCGCGCAGCACAAAGGTGGTCGTACCGGTAATGGTGGCCAGCGGTGCCGGACAGGCATTGCAATCCAGATTTTCAAAAGGCGTCCATTCCAGGAAAGGCCCATGCTGCACCTGGGCGGGCAGCCGCACCTTTGTGCCATAGAGTGCCGACAGGTGATCGGGCAGGGCGATAACCGGCTGTTTGTAAACTTCTACCTGCTGCCGGAGCGTGTCTTTAAAACAGGTTCCCTGATGGATGATGACCTGATAAGTAGTCGTCGTGTCGGGACGGGCAACCGGATTGGCTACGGTATTGCTGTTCAGCGTGGCAGCCGGGCTCCACACGTATTGGGTGCCGCCGCGCGCGGTCAGGTTGGCGGTCTCTCCTTCACAAATCCGCTGTATTTCGCCTACGGAAACAGGTGTGCGCTGTATGACCTTCACCCATACCGAATCACGATTTTGGCAACCATTGGCACCGGTTCCGGTCAGGATATACCACTGGTCATTGGTTGCGCTGCTGGTGGGCTTGAGGCAGGTGTCGCAGTTCAGTGCCGTTGACGGGCTCCATTGCCAGCGAATAGCTGTGCCGCTGCCGTTGAGCACCACCGGCTGTCCGACACACACTGTTTTATCACCTCCGGCAGCTACAGTCGGCAACGGCAACAGCGGCAGGTTGACCACAGCAGTGTCGGCACAAAGGTTGGAGTCGGTCACGATAAGTGTGTAAGGACCGGCTGCCAGGTTGCCAATTGTCTGCGTGGTTTGCGCCGGCAAGGTCGACCAGCTCCAGCTATAAGGGGCGGTGCCACCGGTGGCGGTGCCGGCCAGTTCGCCGTCGGTAGTGCCGGTGCAGGGCGTCTGTATAATATTGATGGCCGCCTGAACACCAGGCGAAGCCTTTACGGAAACGCTTTGGCTGGCACGGCAGCCTTTGCTGTCGGTGATGGTTACACTGTAGATACCGGCTGAAAGCCCGCGGGCAGTATCCGTCGATTGCGTGGGCGAGGTGTTCCACACATAAGAATATGGCGCAGTGCCGCCGACCGGAACGGCAAAAGCTTTTCCGTTGGAAATGCCGGTACAAATGGCGTTTTGCGCACCGGTGGTTACCGTTAACGGAGCGGGCTGGGTGATATTGAAATTATAAACCGCCCTGCATCCTTTTGCATCGGTAACGGTTGCTTGGTAGGCGCCGGCGGTCAGGTTGCGGATCGTTGTGGTATGTAGAACCGGCGTTGTATTCCAGGAATACGCATAGGGGGCCGTGCCACCGGAAACGGCTACGGTTGCCGTGCCGTTGGTGCCGCCGTTGCAGGAAATATCGGTTTGAACACCGGTTGCGGCAAGCGCCGTCGGTTCGGTGACGGTAGCGGTCGCCGAATGGGTACAGCCGTTGGCATCCGTTACGGTGACGCTGTAATTTCCGGCAAGAAGGCTGCTTGCTGTAGGTGTTGTCTGCCCATTGCTCCAGGCGTAGGTATAGGGCGCTGTTCCGCCGCTCGCCGTCACGGTTGCTGTGCCGTTGCTGCCGCCGTTGCAGGAAACCATCGTTTGAGAGGTGCGCAAAGAAAGCACGGCTGCCGGCTGGGTGAGGGTGAGCTGGGTGGTTTGGGTACAGCGGTTGGCATCGGTAACTGTTACCCGATAGGTGCGGGCTGTCAGGCCGGAAATGGCAGCCGTCGTTTGGGCAGGCGTGGTGTTCCAGCTGTAAGTATAAGGCGGTGTGCCGCCGGTAGCCGTCACGCTGGCTGCGCCATCCGCGCCGCCGCGACACAAAACATTTGTTCCGGTTGCCGTTACCGCCAAAGCGGTAGGCTGGTTCACCGTCACGTTGGTGGTTTGCACACAGCCCTTGGCATCGGTAACGGTAGCGGTGTAGTTCCCGGAAACCAGACCTCTGGCTGTGGCTGTTGTCTGGGCAGGCGTGGTGTTCCAGTGATAAGTGTAGGGCGCTGTCCCACCACTCGCTGCTACGGTTGCTGTACCGTTGTTACCGCCATTGCAGGAAAGATTGGTGGCTGTCGTAGTAGCCAGCAGTGCGGCAGGCTGCGTCAGGGTGACCGCGTCCTGGAACGAGCAGCCTGCATTATCGGTAACGGTTACCGACCAGTTGCCCGCCGTCAGCCCGGTAGCTGTGGCCGTTGTTTGTCCGTTGCTCCAGCGATAGGTGTAAGGCAAAATACCGCCCGAAGGAACGATGGTCGCCGAGCCGTTGGCGCTGCCCAAACAAGCCGGTGAAACGATTTGGGAGAAGGTACCTGTTATGCCCGGGTCAGCGAGGACTGTTACCGGGAGTGTTGTAGAACAATTGTTGGCATCTTTTACGGTTACGCTGTAGGTGCGGGGCAGGAGTCCGGAAACGGCCGCCGTTGTTTGAGCCGGTGTGGTGTTCCAGCGATAGGTATAGGGTGCCGTGCCGCCGGCGGCAGCTACGACCGCCGTTCCGTTGGGTGCAACGGCACAGGTAGCGTTGGTAGGGGTCGCCGTGGCTGTAAGAGCAGCGGGTTCAGTTATGGTAACATTCTTCGTAAGGATGCAGCCATCCGAGCCGGTTACGGAGACGCTGTAGTTTCCGGCGCTCAGCCCGCTGATGGCGGCCGTTGTCTGCCCGTTGCTCCAGGCGTAGGTATAAGGGGCAATACCCGCAGTAGCCGTTACTGTGGCCCGTCCGTTGGTAGCGCCGTTACAAAGCAGGTTGGTTTGCGTGGTGGCCAGCTGGAAACCCGGAACGGTTACGGTTTTGGAAATAACGCAGCCTTTGCTATCGGTGATGGTCACGGTGTAAGGACCCGGAAACAAGCCGGTAGCGGTGTCGCCTGTTTGTACGGGCTGGGTATTCCACGAATAGGTATAGGGGGCTGCACCGCCGGCAGCCGTCACGTAAGCAGCACCGTTGCGGGTGCCGGCACAATAGGCCCGCTGCACGCCGGTAGTGGCCGTGATTGCCGTAGGCTGGCCGATCGTTACCTGTGCGGTCTGAAGGCAACCCTTGGCATCTGTGACCGTGACCCGGTAATTTCCGGAAATCAGGCCCGTTGCCATAGCAGTTGTCTGCACCGGTGTGGTGTTCCAGCTATACGAATAAGGGGCGGTGCCGCCCGTAACGGTTGCCGTTGCGGTCCCATTGGCACCGCCAAAACAACTGGTGCTGTCGCCTTGCGTGCTTACCTGCAAAAGCGCCGGTTCTCCGAGCGCGGTGGTGTCGCGGTAGGAGCAACCATTGGCATCCGTTACAAGGATGCTGTAGCTGCCGACAGCCAGTCCGGTGGCTGTGGCCGTTGTTTGTCCGTTGCTCCAGAGGTAGGTGTAAGGCGCTGCGCCGCCGGTGGGCGTAAATGCCAGCGACCCGTTGCTTCCACCAAAGCACGAAGGGGCCGCTTTCCGGGTGAAATTTCCGGAAATACCGCCGCCCGTCGGAACGGTTACGGAGAAAGTATCGGTGCAGCCGCCGGCATCCGTTACACGGACGCTGTAATTTCCGGAAGCCAGCCCGGTGGCGGTAGCGGTAGTTTGCACGGGTGTGGTGTTCCATACATAAGTGTAAGAACCTGTGCTGCCACTGACAGAAACAGTCGCCCGGCCGTTGGAAGCGGTGCCGCAGGTTGCCGGAACGGTGGTGAAAGTGGCTGCGAGCGGCGTTGGTTGGGTAATCACGGCGTTGGCCGCAATCGTACAGCCGTTGGCATCGGTGACGGAGGTGGTAAAAGTTCCGGCCGGGAGGCTGGTGGCCGTGGCCGTAGTCTGCACCGGCTGGGTATTCCAGGAATAGGTATAAGGCGCAATGCCGCCGGTGGGCGTAACTGTGGCCGAAGCATCAGACCGGCCGTTACAGCTTACGGCAGTTTTCGCAATCCGGAGTGCAAAACCGGGCACCGCAACCGCCTGCCGGAAAGTACAGCCTTTGTCATCCGTAACCGTCACGGTATAGGTGCGGGGCAGCAGACCAGTGGCAGTATCGCCCGTTTGCAACGGACTGGTATTCCAGCGATACGTATAAGGCGGCGTTCCACCCGAAACGACGGCGTAGGCGGCACCGTTGATGCTCCCTGGGCAGGTAGCGCTTCGCACACCGGTGGCTACGGAAAGCGCGGCCAATGGACCTGCCACATCACCACTCAGCGTATCCTTACAACCCCTGGCATCTGAAATCCTTACCTGGTAATTGCCGGAGGCCAGGCCCGTTGCCGTAGCAGTGGTTTGCACCGGTGTGGTGTTCCAGCTATAGGTATAAGGTGCGGTACCGCCCGAAACCGTAACGGTTGCCGTGCCGTTGGCCCCGCCAAAACAGGAAACCGAACCGGCTGCCACGCTTGCCTGCAAGGCAGCCGGCTGCGATAAGGTTATGGTATCATTCCGGGTACAGCCGGCAGCATCGGTAACAGCTACGGTGTAGGTTGCGGCGGCCAGCCCGGTTGCTGTGGCCGTTGTCTGGCCGTTGCTCCAGGCATAGGTATAAGGCGCCGTGCCGCCTGTGGGGGCAAATCTTGCTGAGCCATTGGCCTGCCCGTAGCACTGCGGTTGGCTGACTTGGGTAAAAGTTCCGCCGATGCCTGTTCCCACTGCGATTTGTACCGAAGCCGTTGCAGTGCAGTTATTGGCATCCGTGATCGTTACGGTATAAGTACCCCCGGGAAGTCCGGTAACCGTTGCCGTGGTGGCACCATTGCTCCACAAATAGCTATAAGGGGCAGTACCGCCCGAAGCCGTTACGGATGCAATGCCGCTCGCTGCCGTCGCGCAGGGAATAGAAGTGCTGGAAGAAGTAGCTGTCAGCGCTGCCGGTTGCGAAACCAGGGCTGTTCCGTTTGCCACGCAGCCGCTGTTGTCGGTCACCAGTACGTTGTAGGCACCGGCCGCCAGCCCTGTAGCCGTTGGAGTGGTTTGTACAGGCTGTGTCGCCCACAGATAAAGGTAGGGTGCGGTGCCGCCACTTGCCGTCACGGTTGCCGTGCCGTTGGCGTCGCCATAGCAGGAAGGCGCTGTGTGTGAAAATCCAAGTGAGAATCCCGGAACACTGCCTACGACAACCGAGCCGGTCAGCACACAGCCAAGGCTGTTGGTTGCCGTTACGCTGTAGGTGCCTGCTGCCAGCCCGGTAATCGTCTGTCCGGTGCGCGCCGGAATTGTATTCCAGCTATAGGTCCAGACACCGGCAGTGCTGCTCGGCGTCGCCGTAATGGTACCCTTCGCACCGCCGGTGCAGGTGGGCGTTACGGCAAAAGCAAGGGTAGGGGTCGTTGCCTGCGGCGGAATCGTGAAGGCAACCGTACTGTTACAACCCGCCGAGGTCAGGGTGGCAGTATAATTTCCGGGAAATAAAGTATCGGTTTTGGCGCCACTTACGTTGGAGAAGGTATTCAGCGTAGTTGTGCCCTGCTTAATGGTGAGGGTATAGATTCCGGCCACCGGCGGTGTGATGGAATAAAGCGCCCGACGGCCACATTGGGCCGGACGCAGTAGATTGTAAATCGGCGGTGGCGGCGTGCCAATTGTAAAGATGACCGAGTCTCCTGTCGCCTGTGCATTGCTACAATTGTCAAAAACAGTATTGCCGTCGCTCCCGGCCTGGGCTTTCAGTTTATAGGTTCCGTTGGGCAGGGGGGCGCTCAGCTTTAAGTTGAAGGACAGCGTGGCCGAACTGGTGCCGGTGCAGGTTGGCGAAAAAGCCGAGAGAATACTGACTCCCGGAACGGCTGGTGTAATCGTAAAATCCGATCCGTTGGCCTCAATACTGCTACACAAAACCGCTTCCGACATCAGCACTTTTACCGTGTCGCCCGAAACGCCACAGGTAGTGCTGGCAGATACAAAACGCGGTGTCTGGTTGTCGAAGATAGACGCCGTGGAACCTGCAAACGAAAGCAGATACCCCGCCTGTGTAGGACTAAAATTAGAAACGTTGAGCAGATACGTTTCTCCGGCGTTCACGCTGAGGACCGGCTGAAACGCATACAGCCCTGTGTTAGACATCCCCGTCGAGTCGTAGCCGCCTGCGAAGTCGCAGCGCACTGGCATCAGGCCGTTATAGAGCGTCTGGCAGCCCCCGCCGGTAATATTCCAAAGCGCAAAATCATAGTCGGAAGGACTGTTGGGGGTAATGGTAAAAGCCAAATCCCCTGATACCGAAACGGTAATTACATACCACACGTCATTACGTTCATTGGTATTCAGGCAACCGTGATTCGTGGGATTCAACTCTTGCGTCAGTCCAAAGCCGGAATAAGAATTGGCCTGCGAATAGGTGCTTTGACACACCGGGATAGCACCGTTGCACTCTTGTTCCGGAAGGTTTTGGGCACGCAGGTTCAGGCTGCATCCCAGAAACAGGAATAGCAGTAATGCTTTGAAGGATGTCATGGGGGAGAGAGAAATTGGGAAAAAGAACGGAAGCAGGCCACTCTTGCCGTCAAAAAGCGGCTGACAGTTAAACTTCCGTTTCAACAAGACGACAAATTTCGTACAATCGTTGGGTTTTCATTCACAGAATTTTAAAACCTTCTGAGTCGCTGTCTGCCGCCCCGGCTGCCCCTTACTTTTACGCTTCTCTATTATCTCCCCAAATGGCTTCTCTGAAAGCGCTCGCCTCCCAGACGGTTTGGTATGGCCTGAGCAATATTGCCTCCCGGTTTCTCAACTATCTGCTTACCCCGCTGCTCACCTACCTGCTGGCCGATGCCTCCGGCATGCAGCACTATGGCGAGCTCACCATCCTCTACGCCGCCATCGCTTTCGCCAACGTGATTTTCACCTATGGCATGGAAACGGCCTATTTCCGGTTTTCCCACCAAAAAGACGTCAATAGGGAAGCGCTCTATCAGACTTCGCTCTCGTCGCTGCTCTTTTCCACGCTTGGTCTTTGTGGAATTCTGTATCTCTTCCGCCAACCCATCGCCCATTTCTTTGAGCTGTCCGCCTTTCCGTATTACATCACCTGGTGCCTGTGGATTATCGCTTTTGACACGCTGGCTGCTCTGCCTTTTGCCCGCCTGCGGCAGGAAGGCCGCCCCCGCCGCTACGCCTTCGTAAAAGTTTCCGGAATTCTGGTCAATATCGCCTGCACCGTCTGGGTGATTGGCTACGGCCCGCGCTACATCGCCGCACACCCCGAAAGCCTTTACGCCCGCTGGGCCGCGCCCTACACCGCCACCGGACTGCTGCTGCTTTCCAACCTCGCCGCCTCGGCCTTTACGTTTCTGATGCTGTTTCCGGAATGGAAAAGCCTGCGTTTTCGCATTGATACCGCGCTGTGGAAAAAAGTACTTGCCTATGCACTGCCATTCGTTATCATCGGCCTCGGGGGGATGGTGAATGAAACCATCGACCGCATTCTGTTGCAAAAATTACTGCCCGGAACCGAAGCCGCCGCCAAGCAAACCGTGGCCATCTATAGCGCCAACTACAAGCTGGCCATCTTCATTACCCTTTTCATTCAGGCCTTCCGGATGGCCGCCGAGCCCTTCTTTTTCCGGGAAGCCGGGGCTGAAAATGCGCATAAAACCTACGCCCGCGTGATGAACTGGTTTGTGATTACCCTGTGCCTCGCCCTGCTCACCACGGTTTTGTTTCTGGATGTCTGGAAATACATGGTCGGTGCGCCCTACCGGTCCGGCCTCAGCATTGTTCCCATTTTGCTCTGGGCCAATGTGTGTCTGGGCATTTATTACAACCTGTCGGTTTGGTATAAAAATACCGGAAAATTAGGGTATGGCACCGCGATTACGCTTACTGGCGCAGCCGTTACACTGGTTTTAAATGCCCTTTTCATCCCGCGTTTTGGGATGTGGGCTGCCGCCTGGACCACCTTCGCCGCCTACTTTGTGATGGTGTTGCTTTCCTGGGTTTGGGGACAGAAATTCTACCCCGTGCCGTATGATTTAAAGCGCATCGGCAGCTACCTCGGCATGGCGCTTTTGCTGCAAATGGTGCATCTTTTTATGAGGGGACATCTCTCCAAGCCAGTCTTGCTGGTGGAAGGTGTGGCGCTGTTTGGGGTGTTTCTCTTTTTCGTTTTTTGGAAAGAAAAAGAAGGACTTGGGCGGATGCCGGTGATTGGCAAGTGGGCGCGGAAGGTGGGCTAGCGAAGGGCTTTTTTCCCGGAAATTTGGGGAAAACAAGGCTACTTTTTCCCCTCAACAGCCGCATCGCTCGCGTTCAGATAGGTGTAAATAACCTTTTTGTAAGCAGTGCCCAGCTCGCTGTAGGAAGCCGGCAGGTATTGCTGCGCATACACCAGCCCGATGACTTGCGCTTCCGGATCGGCCCAGTAATGCGTATTGAAAACGCCGCTCCAGGCAAAGGTGCCCACGCCCGGCCCCTCTTTGGAATACCCTTCCTTTGAAACCAGCGCAAAGCCCAGCCCGAACGAAAACCCCGGCGCAATGCCTTCCGGAAGTTGATCGGTAATCATCAGCTCTACGGTTTCAGCCTTCAAAAGCCTTTTGCCTTTGTAAACGCCTTTGGCCAAAAGCATTTGCAGGAAACGGACATAATCGGCGGTTGTGGAAACCAGCCCGGCGCCCCCCGAAAGATAAAGGCCGTTTTCTAAAGGATAATTTGGCTGGATATAGCCATAAAGCGGGTCCGTTACCTTCTTAAAACCGCCGTCTCTTTTCTCCGAAAGCGACACCAGCCGGGGGGCTTTTTCGTTCGGCAGCCGGAAATACGTGTCGGTCATCTCCAATGGCTGAAAGATTCTTTTCCGGAAAAAAGCATCCAGCGACTGCCCGCTCACCACCTCCACCAGATAGCCCAAAACATCAGTGCTCAACCCGTAGGTAAAGGCCGCGCCGGGTGGATGCGCCAGGGGCAGCGCGGCCAGCTTTTCCACGCCGGTTTTCAGACTACCCCGTTCTCCCACACCGGCCCGAATGCCTTCTTTCAGATAGACAGGCGTCATTTTGGGGTCGCCGGTAATCATCGGGTAGCTGATGCCGGAAGTATGGCGCAGCAGGTCGCGAACGGTGATTTCGCGCGGGGCCGGAACGGTTGTGTAGCTGCTGTCGGCAGGATTCCATTCCGCTAATACCCGCGCATCCTTAAACTGCGGAATGAACCTGGAAACCGGGTCGTCCAGCCGGAGTTTTCCTTCTTCCACCAGCATCATCACCGCCACGCTCGTCACGGCTTTGGTTTGCGAAGCAATGCGGAAAATACCGGTGGTTTGCAAGGGCTGCCGGGTGGCCACGTCGGCGTAACCAAACGCTTTGTTGTACACCACCTTTCCTTCCTGAATCAACAAGACATTCACACCGGCGACCGCCTGCGTTTTCACCAGCCGGGCCGAAAGCGAATCCAGTTTTTGGCTTAAGGAGGTGCTTTGCGCAATGCTGCTGAGCGAAACCGTACAGCAAATAGAAAAGAGAATTGGGCGGAACATCGGAATGCGTTTCAATCAGCGCACTAAAATAAAGGTGCGGAAACTGGTTTCATAACGCAGGGAGAATGCCTCGCTTGAGCAGGCCTTAAAAGCCAATGCAATGGGGTGTTGTTTCCCGGAAATTTCCGGAAAATAGCACCCGCGCCTTTCCCCGCTGCCGCCTTTGAAAAAGTAGCTTAAACCCCATTTTGGAGTATGCGGTAGAAGCGGTGGTCAGATTTTCGGTCGATCGCGTTAGCGACCCAATGTTTGTAGCTTTCTCTTAAAACCGCACCGCCAGCTTCACGTTCAGGAGCCGGCTTGTGAGGCGGTTGGGTACTGCATAGCTGCCGCCGGTGGTCTGGTCCTGAATCCAGGAATACGACAAAGTATTTTGGATGCCCAGGAGGTTAAACACTTCCACACTCGCCCAGATACTTTCCAGCCCCCGGAAAAACGAGTGCGACGGCAGCCGCTTCTTTTTGGTGTCTAAAAGCAGGGCCGAAAAACCAATGTCTACGCGCTTGTAGTCGGGCAGGCGCAGGGTGTCGCCGTAGCGGTTGCGGTCGGGCGGACCAAAAGGCAGACCGGTGGAGTAGAGCAGGTTCAGGTGCATCCGGAAGTTTTTGTTCCGCGGCAGGTAATCCTGAAAATACATCCCCAGCATAAACCGCTGGTCGGACGGACGCGGAATGTAGCCGGGATAAAACGTGGCACTGTCGCCGCCCGCTGCGTTTTTGTACACAATCTTATCGTCTAAAACGTCTTCGGCGGTCTTCAGCACACCGAGCGAAATCCACGACGGCGCGTCGGGCACCAGGTCGCCGTAGATGCGCACCTCGCCGCCGTATGCGTAGCCCACCGCGTCGTTTTTCCCGAAATACCGGATGCGCACGTTGTCGTATTCGTAGGGCACGAGGTCCCAAAGCTTTTTGTAATACACCTCGCCGGTCAGCTTAATCGGTTTGTTGCTGACCCGGAAATTGTAATCCACGCCCGCGAGGTAGTGCGCTGATTTCTGGGCCTTGAGGTTGGTGTTTACGGTGCCGTCCAGATCGCGCATTTCGCGGTAGAACGCGGGTTGGGCGTAGAGGCCGCCGGACGCTTTAAACACCACATTGCTTTTCCACTTCGGCTTCCAGGCCAGTTGCACGCGCGGACTGAAAATGTTTTCGCCGTTCAGCGCGTTGTGGAGATACCGGACGCCGACGTTGGCGGTTAAATCCTCGTTCTCAAAAGGCCGGA
>JAEVZP010000102.1 GCA_023392185.1 Bacteroidota bacterium | reverse complement strand
CCCGCGCACATGACGCTGCGGCGATTATTTTCCGGAAAAATGGTTTTGAAGGTCGCTTTTATGCTGCTTACAACCAGAACTACAAGGTCAATTACGACAACAACATAGCCAATCCCGCCGGAAACCGCTACGCTGTGGCCGATGCCCAGGCGTATAAAACCCTGCAATTGCTGTGGGGTAAAATCCCGGTAGGTCAGTGGGGCGCTTTGAGCCTTCTGGCTTATAACACCGGCTTGCAAGATGCTCTTTCCGACACGGCGGACCAGAAGCTGCACCAACAGCAAACCCTGGGTGCTCATTATTTCCGGAATGCGCCGCGCTGGTCGGCAGCCGTTTCGGCCTATTACCAAATGGGCGAGAACCTGGCAGGCATCAACACAAATGCTTATCTGCTGGCGGCACAGGTGGGCGCGCCGTTGGGCAAGCGCTGGCGGGCCGGCCTAGGCGCTGACTATTTGAGTGGAAATGATTTCGGAAAAAGCAACAGCGAGAACCGCGCCTTTGCCGTTCCGTATGGTACCAACCACAAGTTCTACGGCCACATGGATTATTTCTATGCCGGAAATCCGCACGGCAATACCGGCCTGCTGGATGCCTACCTGAATCTTGGTTTTAAAGCCTCACCAAAAGCACAGCTCAATCTGGCTGGCCACTGGTTCCGCGCTACCGGCGACATTTACCAAAATGGAGCGAAACAATCGTCGGACCTGGGTGCCGAGCTGGACCTGAACGCCAGCTGGAAGGCGTATCCTTTTCTGGAACTGCAGGGCGGCTACAGCGCCTTCCGCACCACCGAATCCCTGCGACTGGTGAAAAACACCCTAACTGCCGGTGACTGGCAGCACTGGGCCTGGCTGAGTGCCAACCTGAATCTGGAGTTGCTGCGGGTGCGGCGTTAGGAGCCGCCTTGTCCTACGGTATCTTTTGATCCGGGGAAGAGATCCAGAAAGAATTTTTGCCAAACCATTGAGGGCCTGATTTCCGGAAAATTTCCGGAAATCAGGACCTCAATGGTTTCTTTTCGGACCCGGTCCGGGCATTCTTTTAGATCAAAATTCACCTTCCCGGAAAAAGGGTAGAAACATCCTTTTTTAAGACAAAATAGGCTAATTACAGCCTTTTCCTTCCTTAAAAACGGCCCTTTTTTCGTATTTTAGTAGGCTCAAAAAGACAAGAAAAGACTTATCAGATGAACTGGGACCGGATGAAGGAAAAGCTGAGTGTGCTGGCCGATGCAGCCAAATACGACGTCAGCTGTTCGAGTAGCGGCAGCAAGCGGGAAAATGAAAAAAAAGGCCTCGGCGACACCACCGGCATGGGTATCTGCCACAGCTATACCGAAGACGGCCGCTGTATCTCGCTGCTTAAAATTTTGCTCACCAACGTCTGCATCTTCGACTGCGCCTATTGCGTCAGCCGCCGCAGCAACGATGAGGTGAAGCGCGTGGCTTTCACGGTGGAGGAAGTAGTGGACCTCACCATTAATTTCTATCGCCGGAATTATATCGAAGGGCTTTTTCTAAGCTCCGGTATTTTCAAAAATCCGGATTTCACGATGGAGCGGCTGGTGCGCGTGGCCAAAACGCTGCGGCTGGAACACAATTTTAACGGCTATATCCACCTGAAAACCATTCCGGGTTGCAGCGACGACCTGATGAAAGAAGCCGGACTATGGGCCGACCGGCTCAGCGTAAACATCGAGTTGCCCTCGGAACTGTCGCTGCAAAAGCTGGCGCCGGAGAAAAACGAAGCCGACATTGTGCGGCCCATGGGCTTTCTCTCCGAAAAAATCGAAGCGGTGCGCGAAGAGAAAAAGGTTTTGCAACACACGCCTGCTTTTGCGCCCGCCGGACAAAGCACGCAAATGGTTATCGGCGCGTCGCCCGAAAACGACCGGCAGATTATCCTCAAAGCCGACAAGCTGTATCAGGATTTTAAGCTCAAGCGTGTGTATTACAGCGGCTATGTGCCGGTGGCCGACGACAACCGGCTGCCGGGCCTCGAAAGTCAGGTGCCTATCCTGCGCGAGCATCGCCTTTATCAAAGCGACTGGCTGATGCGGCTTTATGGTTTTAAGGCCGACGAAATTCTGCCTGAAGACGCGCCTTCGCTCGACAAAGCGGTGGACCCAAAGCTCGGCTGGGCCTTGCGCAACCTACACTTGTTTCCGCTCGACATCAACACGGCGGATTATGAACTGATTATGCGTGTGCCGGGGATTGGAATCGGCTCGGCTAAAAAAATTGTGGCCGCCCGGCAGTTCCGGCTGCTGGGCTGGGAAGCCCTGAAGAAAATCGGCATTGCCGCCAACCGCGCCCGGTATTTTATCACCACGGCCGACCGCGCCAGCTTCGGCCTGCTGGGCCTGCCGGCGCATACCATTCGCGAACGCATCCTTTCCAACGCGACAAGCAAATACGTTGCGCATTACACCACACAGGGCGCTTTGTTTTAGAAAAATGATCCCTTGGCCTTGAATCTTTTACAATCCATAGACGCCGTGCACCACACGCTGGTGTATGACGGCAGCATGGCCGGCCTGCTCACCGCTGTCTTCGACGTGTATGACCGGAAGCTGGAAGGCGTGAGCATCCGCACCCAAGCGCGCTTTCAGCCTTCCCTGCTATCGGCCGCCACACCCGTGACCACCCACCCGGCGAAGGCACTGCGGGTTTGGAACGGCCTGGGCCGGAAAACCGGGCCGGAAGGACAGCAGCAGTTTTTTCAAACCTTCCTCAGCGAGCTACCGGGCATCGAAGACGTGTTGCTGGCCTACGCGCGCCATGTGTTTGACCATGCGCACGACGTCACCACCGACTATGCGTTTGCGCCGATACTGGAGGTACAGCAAACGGCCCGGAAAGTGTGGCGCGAAAAGCACCGTATGGAAGCCTTTGTGCGCTTTCAGCGGCTGCCCGATGATCTGTGGTATGCGCCGATTGAGCCGGATTACAACGTGCTGCCCCTGATTGTCGCGCACTTCAGGAGCCGGTATGCGGATATGGCGTGGCTGATCTACGACCTGCGGCGCAACTACGGCATGCATCACGACCCGGTTTCCGGAAAGGTGAATGAAGTGGCACTGGAATGGACCGAAGGCAAAGGCGAATCCGGATCTGTTTTGGAAACAGAAGCAGCTTACCAGGATTTATGGAAGATTTACTTTCAACACACCGGTATTGCGGCGCGCAAAAATCCGAAGCTGCACCTGCGGCATATACCTTCGCGCTACTGGCGCTATCTGACGGAGAAAAAGTTGTAAGATGCCGCGAGTGAAGCCCTACACCGTTGCACCTTCTTTTACCCAAAGGCTTTTAGCTTCCTCATGCATGCCCTGCAAATGGAAATACACCCTGGCTGTTGCCAGAACATCTTTTTCGCAGTAGCGGGCGATGCGGTTCATGTCCTTTTCTTCCCAGAACACCCGCGTCACGTCTGCACCGGAGATATCGTCCTTGGGTGTCGGCACGCCAAATAACTCACACAGGAGCGTCAGCTTCACAAAGGCGCGGTCGCCGAAGCGCCACAGGTGCAGCGTATCCTGATGGAGAATTTCCCAAGGCTTTTTGTCCTGAAGTTTGAGGCAGCCGGGCAGGCTCATGCCGTGCAAAATCATGCGCCGGGCGATAAAAGGAATATCGAATTCGCGGATGTTGTGCCCCACCAGCACGGGCTCGCCCCGCTTGTCGGCAAAAGCGCCGATGGTATGACAAAACGCATCGAGCAGGGCTTTCTCGTCTTCGCCGTAGAACGATTTAACGAACAGTTGCATCGGCTCCTGCCCTTCGAGCACCCAGCCAATGGAAATACACACAATACGGCCAAATTCCGCCAGCGTAGCCGCCTGCTGATAATACACCGCTCCGGGATTTTGCTCTGCTTCTTCGCTCCACCGCTGCCGGGCTTTGTGATCCCACTCGCGCTGCATGCCTTCTGAAAGTGCCTCGAGACGCGCCTTACCGGAAGCAGTCTCAATATCGATGAATAAAAGGCTTTTGAGGGATTCCATGCAGGGTGTTTTGGAAGCGGTCGGAAGAGCGAAACGGATAACGAAAATAAAGAACATCGGGGCAGAACCGCAACAGGATCGTTATTTCCCTCAAAAGCGAGGCAGATTTCCGGAAAAAAGAGCGGTTAGGCAGCACAAGCAAGCGTCCCGCACCGTCACATTTTCCGGAAATCCAGGCCTTTAACGGCGCAATACTTTCACCTGCGCGACACCTTGGGGGGTTTGAAGGCTCACGAAGTAAAGCCCGGACGGAAGTCCCTCCCATTGGATCACCAGCGTGTTGGCCCCGGTAGCAAGCGACCAGGATTGCTGCCGCAAGAGCTTTCCGGTTGCGTCGGAGAGGCGCACTACAGCGGTTTCCGGCTGCGTGCTGAAATATTCCAGCGTCGAGGCGTTGCTCACCGGGTTGGGATACAGCAGCACGGGCAGCTGCGCCGGGTTTTGCACCACTTCGGAGATGCCCAGCGTGGCCAGTGCTTTCTGCAAAGCGCTATAGGCGTTCACCTTTCCGGCCCCCCAGACAGCCGTGCCACCGGCGGGCAGGACGCCCGTAAAATTGTCCTGCAAAGCTGTTTCCTGTAGGATTTCTTTCAGCCGGTAGGGATTCAGATCCGGGTCGGCTTCGAGCAGCAAGGCAGCAATGCCCGCAACAGCCGGCGACGACATAGACGTGCCCATCAGGGCGGCATAGCGGTGGGTGCGGCCATTGGGCGCGGTCCATTCGGTTACCACGCTCCCCCGGTCGCTGCCACCTGCGGCATAACTTGTATCATAGCTGTTGATAGGCGAAGACAGTACGAGGCCCGGCCCGGCAATATCGGGCTTGATGCGGCCATCGGCGGCCGGCCCGCGGCTTGAGAAGGGTACGATATCGCCGTTGGGTACATAGTTGAGGTAAGACACCGGCGTGCCATTGATGTTAGTAAATACGTTTTTAGACGCATAGGCTGCGACGGCCAGTGCGCTCTGGCTGGTCACCATATCGCTGACGGTCATGTCGGAATTTCCGGAAACCGCTCCGCCGAGGCCGCCGGCGAAGTTGCCGTAGTAGCCGGTCGTTTGATACACATAGCCCGCCCAGGCATTTGCCGTTCCGGCGCTGCCCCGCACGGAGAGGAGCAGACGGCCCGCCGTACGGGAATGGAGGTCGAGCAGAATGCGCGGCTTGTTATTAAAAGCGGCTACGGCAGCCGACACAAAGCCGTCGAGCGTGTCGCCTCTGCTGCTGCGCAGCACGACGGGCCGCGCGGCCGTGCCCAGCGGGATCCAACCGGTGCTGTCGCCTTTGGTCAGGCCGTTGTAAAGGGTGAGTTGCACTTCCAGGTTTTGTCCGGCCTCGCCCCAGATATCGATCCAGCTACGCTTGCCAATTGGCGTTTGGGGGAAGTTGAAATAGCTTTTGAGAAGCGTGTCTGTAGCCGTGAAAGTTTTTTGGAGGTGAATGGCATTGTCGCCATTGTTGCCGCCGCTGAGGACAAATATTTTTCCGGGTCCGGTAAGGGCGTCGCAGGCCTGGCTAAAAAGCGAAGCACCATCGTGCGGACCCACCGGGCAGCCCCAGCTGAGGTTGACCACCGCCGGTTTTTGCACGCTGCCGGCATAGGCGTACACATAGTTCATCCCGTCGATAATATCGCTCATGCTGGTGCTCGTCCAGGCGGTAGCAGCAGGTGTGATGCCTACGAGCACCAGATCAGCATTATAGGCGATGCCGCGGTATTTTTGGTTGGAGGAGTCGCCGGCACCCGCGCCTGAGCCGGCAGCAATACCGGCCACGTGCATGCCATGGGTATTATCCGGATTATCGGTTCCGGCGGTTTTCATCTGTGCCGTATCGGCGATTTCGCGGCCATACGTAAAGCCGGCCGGCGGCGTTCCGGAAGCCGCTTTTTGCTCCCAGATGCGGCGCACCCGGTAGTGGCTGTAGGCCGTGTCGTAGAAGGCCGGATGATCATAGTCGAAGCCCACATCCAGCACGCCCATGACAACGCCTTTTCCGGAAAATCCTTTGGGCAGACCGATACCGGCGTGGGCGCTGTCGGTGCGGGTGGTGCGACGGGCTGAGTCCATTGAAAACGCAAGGGGTACGTCCAGCTCGATATAGCGCACGCCGGGCAGGGCGCGACACAGCTGTCGGAAGCTTTTTTCCTCAAATTCCACGGTCCAGACCTTGCCGGCCTGCGTATTCACCCGGATGCCTTTCTGTTCCAGCGCAGCCGGTTTCAGGCGGCCGTCGGTCAGGATCAGCGCAGGCAACAACCGGCGGCCCGCCGCATCGGTCCGGTAGGCATAGCCTTCAACCGGTTCGTCTTTTCCTTCCGATTTCAGGAGAAATATTTCGCTTTGCGGCGACAGTTGCTGTGCAAATGCGGTTGCAACGCTGCCCCAGAGCGCCAGCACGGTAAAAATCTTTTTCATAAGTAGTGTAAGCAAGTGGAAAATTAAGAAAAAACCGGCGGGTAGCAGGGTTATGGCTATTTCTCAAACCGGTTGCCTGCCGGATTTCTGTTTACGCTTTGCCGGTACGTTACGCACGAAGCAGGCGGTGTGGAAACGCCGTGGCGGGCGCGAAAGTGAGGGGATGGAAAATCGTATATTTAGAGCCTATCCAGAAAATCGGTATTAGGCTGTTTTGGAGCGGTTCTTTTAGCTGCGCTGCTACTTCGTGGCGTCATCCCCGAAGGGGAACTTGCCGGATGCAAGCCGCAAAGGCCCCGTTCCGCCCAGACAAAAGAATCGTACGAAAAACCCAAGCGCTTTCAAAATCCGCCATTTTTAGGATAAGCTTTAGTAAACCATGAAACAGAAGAAAAAGAAAGCAACAGAAGGCAAGTTGCCCAAAGGTTTTACGATTGATCCTTTGTTGCAAGGAAAGTACGACGATCAGCCGCTGTTTAAAGACAAGGTGGACCGGGCAAATCACATCCTGAAAACGGTGGGCTTACCTAAGTTTGATAAGGCTCAGTAGACCTGTTCTGAAGTTACCTCAACCGGCTGCCGGATTTTCTGTTTACGCTCTGCCGGTATGTTACAAATGAAAGAGACTGGTGGTGGGCGCAGAAGTAGTCTACTTTTTTTGAGTATGCATGACACAAATGTCAGCACTGTAATAGAAACTGCCACTAATCAGAAAATAGGCTACAATTCGCGCAAAAATTTGTGAGGCGGTTTTATTATTCTATTCTTGCATTATATCCAAGACGTTATCTTGACACGCAAAATCCTTATACATAAAATGAGCTTCTTTTCAAGACCCGTAGAACCCGAATCTGATATAGATTTATATAATAGACTGAAAAAACTTTCTAAAGAAGACATCAAAGACGAGTTAGATATGATTTTTAAGACTCGAGGAGCTGAAACTTTGAATAAGATATTCATCAATGCCCTGTTGGATATTGAAAAGGAAAATTCAGATATTAATCTCACTATCCAATTTATTGAAAGCTATTCCGGCCGGCTACTTAATAAGGAAACCAATAGAAAAGCAATGGTCGAAGTACTTAAAACATGGGAGGGTAGACTAATCGCAATTGGTTCTTTCGGCTTATTCCTGCTCGAAATGATAAGGTATATCGATGACCGCTGGATAAAAATCAAATAAAAAATCGCAACATTACTGCCCCGCTTCGCAAGTAACCACCCCAGCCATTGCAGCAAGGTGCACTTGCACGTAATATACCGACGCATAAGTACCTACGAAACCTAAATCCCTAACTTTGGAATTATGCAACTCACGGTCAATATTCCCTTTACAGACTTGCTGAATCTCGTAGGCAGCCTTACGCCGGCGCAACGGGCGGAGCTGCAAGCCAAACTGGATAACACGGCGGCTCCAAAACCCTCCAAAGCCCGGTTGAAAGAGCTTCTTTTAAAAGGTCCGGCTTTGACGGATAGCCAGCTGGAAGTGATCGCTCAGAACCGGAAAGCATTGGATCAATGGCGAACCAAATTTTAGTAGTTGATACTTCGCTTTTGTTGGAGCATTTCCGGAAAACCAAACGCGAAAACTCCCGTCTTTTCCGCCAGATAGACCATTACGACCAGATTTTTATTTCGGTTGT
Source organism: Bacteroidota bacterium (assembly GCA_023392185.1). GTDB lineage: Bacteria > Bacteroidota > Bacteroidia > Chitinophagales > Chitinophagaceae > UBA1952. Next base: position 2,646 of record JAEVZP010000102.1, on the reverse strand, counting down.
CACCGAGTACGAAGTGCTTGTAGGCGCAACTGGGGCACAGGCTGCCTTCTGGCAAGAACTTCTTGCTCAGTTTCAGATAATGCCTTTGGATAGCCGGACGTTTGAAGCTGCAATTGCAATTAAAGCAGACCTCAAACGCAAGCGCAAATCCATTTCACTTGCCGACCTCTTTATTGCAGCAACGGCAGTCACGCTTGATTTACCTTTTGACACCCTAAACCGAAAGGATTTTATGCACATCAGCCAACTACAATTATTGCCTGATGAAGCCGGTTTCTAAGGCAGCTTCTCCTAACACATAACCCAAAGGAAGCCCGCTGACATCCCAAAACGTCAGCGGGCTTTTCTATTAAATAATGCTTTCTTAATTCAGCTTCACCGTTTCCTGCACTACCGGCAGGCCTTTTAAATCTTTCATGGCACCCCATCCGCCCAGCACGTTGCGCAGGTTATGAAAACCTTCGCGCTTCAAGAGCGAAGCCGCAATCACGCTGCGGTAGCCGCCCGCACAGTGGATGTACAGGTTGGCATCTTCCGGAACGTTGGCCACCACCGCCGGGTCGGTAAGCGTAGATAGCGGCAGGTTTTGGGCACCGCGGATGTGGCCGTCGGCAAACTCGCCTTCCTTGCGCACGTCAATCACCGCCATTTTGGGGTCGTGCGGCAAGTCCATCAGCAGCTCGTCGGCTTCAATATCGATAATCATATCGGTGGGTTCGCCCGCAGCCTGCCAAGCTTCGTAGCCGCCGTCCAGGTAACCAATCACCTTGTCCAGTCCCACGCGGGCCAGGCGGGTAATGCTTTCTTTTTCCTTGCCGAGTTCCGTTACCAGCACCAGATTTTTGTCGTAAGGCAACAGCGAACCGGCCCACTCGGCATAGCGGCCATCCAGCCCAATGGAAACCGAACCGGGCACAAAGCCTTCAGTGAAAACCTTGGAATCGCGGGTGTCGATAATCCAGGCACCATCATCTACTTTTTGCTTGAATTCCCTAATGGAAAGCGCCTGATGCGCCGTTTCCATGATTTTGCCGAGCGCTTCCGGCCCTTGCTGATTCAGCTTGGCGTTGAGCGGGAAATACGCGGGCGGCGTATTGAGGCCCGTCGTCACTTCCTTGATAAACGCTTCCTTGCTTTCGGCTTTCAGGGCGTAGTTCGTTTCTTTCTGAATGCCAATGGTGCTGGTGGTTTCCTTGCCCAGCGCCTTGCCGCAAGCCGAGCCGGGACCGTGCGCCGGATACACCACCACGTGGTCGGGCAGCGTTTTAATCTTTGTTTCCAGCGAGTCGTAGAGCATGCCGGCAAGCTCTTCTTTGCTTAGATTTCCGGAAAAAAGATCGGGACGGCCTACGTCGCCTACAAACAGGGTGTCGCCGGTGAAAATGCCTTCCGCCCTTCCGGAAGCATCGCGCAACAGGTAACAGGTGCTTTCCAGCGTGTGGCCGGGCGTGTGTATGGCTTCAATCGTCAGGTCGCCGATCCCGAAACGCTCGCCGTCTTGTGCTTTGTGAAAATCAAAACTGGCTTTGGCCTGCGAGCCGTACACAATCGGCGCACCGGTTTTCTCGGACAGCTCGCGGTGACCGCTCACAAAGTCGGCGTGAAAGTGGGTTTCAAAAATGTATTTGATTTTAACGCCCAGCGCCTCGGCTTTCTCCAGATACTCGTCAATATCGCGCAAGGGGTCAATAACGGCGGCTTCGCCCCCGTCCCAGATAAAATACGCGGCCTCGGAAAGGCATTTGGTATAAAGCTGTTCTACAGCCATAAGAAAGGATTTTTATAGTGTTTCAAAAGTACGGTTTTGGCCCCATCCCCGGCCCTTCCCCGAGGGGGAAGGGTGACAGAAATTGTGGATTTATTTCCGGAAAAGCAGTTCCGGGGAGGGTTGTGGAAGCTAGCGAAGGGTGACAAGAAACTTAGCGCCTATCCTAAAAAAAGATTGTGAAAGAAACTCCCTTTTTTTATACGGTTCTTTTGTCTGGGCGGAACGGGGTCTTTGCGGCTTGCATCCGGCAAGTTCCCCTTCGGGGATGACACCACGAAGTAGCAGCGCAGCTAAAAGAGTAGGCCTCAAACAGTCTAATGCCGATTTTCTGAATAGGCTCTCACCCAGGTGTTCCATTTCCGGAAAAACCCACTCCGTTTTCCGGAAAAGCCCCCTCCTTCGGAGGGGGTTGGGGGAGGCCTCTAATCCCGATTCCGGTTCAGGAAAATCATCACGTAATACAGCAACGTAGCGATAGAAGAAATGGCAGCTACCACATAGGTGCGGGCAGCCCACTTCAACGCATCAGACGCGCCTTCATGCTCGCGGCCGCGTGCCAGTCCGGAGCTTTCCATCCATTTCAACGCCCGATTGGAAGCGTCGTATTCTACCGGCAGCGTGATGAGCGAGAAAATCGTGGACGCCGCAAACATCAGAATACCAATTAGCAGCACGGTTTGGTTGCCGCCGCCAAAGCCCAGCATCCCAATCCCGGCGAGCAAGACCCACTGACTGAGCGTGGTGGAAACCTGCACAATGGGCACCAGCGCGCTGCGCATTTTCAGCGGACCGTAGGCTACGGCGTGTTGCACGGCATGGCCGGTTTCGTGGGCAGCTACGGCAGCGGCGGCCACACTGCGCCCGTCATACACGTCGGG
>JAEVZP010000097.1 GCA_023392185.1 Bacteroidota bacterium | reverse complement strand
ACATCGGCCCAGCTGTCTTCGCCCCTTCCCTGCCAGGAGGCCCGGTAGGGCAAGAGCTTTTCCGACAGCAACACCAAGGGCAATACAACTGTCGTCACGCCCAGGGGAATGAGAAACCAGTAGATTTCGGGCAGGCGGTGGAGCAGGAAAATGCACACGCCAAAGGTGCTCGCAATAAACAAGGGGTAGAAGGCGTATTGCCAAAAGCGCAGCCACGGACCCGGGCGGTGGGAAGCAATCATCACGGAGGTATTTAAACCAAAAGAAAGTTACGCTTTTTCCTTTTTCCGGAACCGGGCATAAAGCGGACCGCTCGCCCGGATGCCGATCCACGCGGTCAGCAGCCCGGCGGGCAGGTCATAAATATAATGCTGCTTGGTGGTCAGAATGGTGACGCTGAGCAAGGCAAAAACCGTCCAGATCAGGTAGCGGTAGCGGGGATAGGCTCTTGCAATGGCCCAGCAGCCAATCGCGGGCAAGGTGATGTGCCCACTCGGCAGGCAGTTGGCCGGCGTGTCGATGCTGCACAGCCAGCGGTAGGCAAAGGTGGTCAGATCAGCTCCTTCGGGCATCGGCGGACGGTCGTAAACGGTAGGAAACAGGATCCAGACGGCGATGTTGAGCGTGATGGCCACGGAAAACGCAACCAGCGTGCGCCAGAATAAGGGCGTGTCGCCAATGCCCACCGGCAGAAAAGCCAGCAGCACCAGGGCGAAATACGGCCAGACGGTCCACAGGGAAAACGGAATGGCGTAGTCCAGCGCGGTCAGGGGCAGGTAGTGCGGCGCGGTGAAGTGAAAACGGTTGCTGAGCTGATAGCCGGAATACAGCACTACCGTCAGTCCGAAGAGCGCCAGAATATTCCGCTTCCAGGGAAAAGGCGTTAGAGAATCCTTCTGCATGTAGCCGTTTGTGAAGAAAAAGCAGGCCGTGAATCCAAACTGCTCCATGCTTTGATATAACAGGACGTAAATCTTGCTTTATAAGCCTTTGTTTTCAATTGGTTAGAGTTGAATGGAGGCCACAAAGAAGGCGCAGAGATCCACAAAGACCTGCCGGGAGTCTCCGTGGACCTCTGTGAACACCTCCGTGTTCTCTGTGGCCACTATCGTCCCCAAACAAAATTCACGTCAACAGGCAAAAAATGGATTCGAAAGCGCTTATGCCAACTTCCAGCTGGGCCGCTCATAATGGCAGGTATAGCCATTCGGGTGTTTTTGCAGATAATCCTGATGCTCTGCTTCAGCATCCCAGAAATCGCCCGCAGGAACCACTTCCGTTACCACTTCGCCCGGCCATTTTCCGGAGGCATTCACTTCGGCAATCACTTTTTCGGCTGTTTCGCGCTGGGCTTCATCCAAATAAAAAATGGCGGACCGATATGAGGTGCCCCGATCATTACCCTGCCGGTTTTTAGTGGTCGGGTCATGGATCATAAAGAAATATTCCAGCAGTTTGCGGTAGGAAGTCTTCGCCGGATCAAACTCGATTTTGATGCCTTCGGCATGGGTGCCGTGATTGCGGTAGGTTGCGTTGGGCACATTGCCGCCGGTATAGCCCACCACGGTGGAAATCACGCCCGGCTGCCGGCGGATCAATTCTTCCACCCCCCAAAAGCAGCCGCCGGCCAGGATTGCAGTTTCTGTATTCATACGTACGGGTCTTTTCAAAAGAGTTATGCCAGAGCAAGCAAATTTTTTCTACAAATATTTGTCAGGCTGAGCTTGTCGAAACCCCTAAGCAAGCACAAGTGATATTCATGGGGCAGCCCTTCGACAAGCTCAGGGTGACATCCGACAAGCTGAGGGTGACAAAGGGTTGTCGAAGCGGTTACCGGACTACCCGACGGCGCAACAATCCCCTACGGCTCCCGCTTCCGCAGTTCATACACGTCGTGACGGCGATCCTTGAGGTTTTTTACGCTGCCGTAGTTGTGTAATTCACGCAGCAGGTCGAGGTCCACATCGGAGATTACAATCATCTCGCTGTTGGGCGTTGCCTCGCTCTTGATGCCATTGGTGGGGAAAGCAAAATCGCAGGGCGTAAACACCATGCTTTGCGCATACTGCACGTCCATATTCTGTACATTGGGCAGGTTGCCTACGCTGCCGGCAATGGCTACAAAGCACTCATTTTCAATGGCTCGCGCCTGCGCGCAATGCCGCACCCTTCCATAAGCGTTTTGGGTATCGGTGAGGAACGGCACAAAAAGAATCTGCATGCCTTCGTCGGCCAGCAGGCGCGGCAGTTCCGGAAATTCCACATCGTAGCAAATCAGGATGCCGATCCGGCCGCAGTCGGTGTCATAGGTATGCAGTTGCTTACCGCCGCTCATGCCCCAGGCACCAGCTTCGTTGGGTGTGATGTGGATTTTTTCGTAGCGCTCGCGCGAGCCGTCGCGGCGACAGAGATACCCCACATTATACAGCACGCCGTCCACCATTTCCGGCATGCTGCCGGTGATGATATTGATGTTGTAGGCCACGGCCAGCCGCGAAAATTCGTTGGTGAGTTCTTCCGTAAAGCCAGACAGGGCGCGGATGGCATCGGGCATCGAGCGGTCGTTGTAGGGCGCCATCAGCGGTGCATTGAACAGCTCCGGGAAAAGCGCAAAATCACTCTGGTAGCCGCTGAGTGCATCCACAAAAAACTCGGCCTGATGCATCAGGTCGGCCACATCGCGGTAGGCGCGCATCTGCCACTGCACCAGCCCGAGGCGGATGATATTTTTGGTGCGGCGCAGCTTTGCCCGGTCTTTTTCGTAGTAGATGTTTTCCCACTTCAGCAGCACGGCGTATTCGCGGCTCACCTGGTCGCCTTCCAGATAGCCTTTGAGCACCTTCAGCGGGTGAAAATCGTTGCTGAGCTGAAAGCTGAGAACGGGATCGTGGATTTCGCGCTGCCGCACTTTCCGGATGTATTCCTTGGGCGAAAGCGTGTCGGCAAAAGTGTGGTAATTGGGGATGCGCCCGCCAAAGACAATGCCTTCGAGGTTCAGGCGCTCACACAGTTCTTTGCGGTAGTCGTAGAGCCGCCGCGCGAGGCGCAGGCCCCGGAATTCGGGCTTGATAAAAATATCGATGCCGTAGAGCGTATCGCCGTCGGGGTTGTGGGTATCGAAAGTATAGTTTCCGGTAATGTCGCGGTAGGTATGGGTTTCGCCAAAGGCTTCAAAGTCCACGATAATGCTCAGGGCGCAGCCCGCAATCTGTCCGTTGATCTTCACCACCACCTGGCCTTCCGGAAATTTATCGATCAAAGCCTGCACCTGATGCTCGCGCCAGTACATGCTGGCCATGCTGGGGTAGGAAGAGATCATTGCTTCCTTCAGTTCTTCGTAGTCGGCAATGCTCAGTAAGGCTATTTCTACGTTCTGTGTCGTGTGTTCGGTCGGATTCATCATAGGTGCCTGCAAGAGGTATAAAAACGATTCCAGAACCCAACAGCCATTGATGCGGGCAGGTTGCAGCGGCCCCCGGAAAACCGGCAGAAAATGGCAGGCAAAACGCGTTGCAGCGGCCAGGCGGCGTTATTTTTTTTCCGGGGAAAGGAAACCGGGCTACAGTTTCACGCGCTCTTCGACCAGCGTTGCAGTGGTTTTGTGAAACAAAGACAGCAGCTTGGCGGCAGCATTCATGCCTTTATTTTCTTTCTGCACGGTGCCGCTCAGCGTATCAAGGTATTTTTTGAGTCCTTTCAGCGCCAGGAAGCCTGGTTTTTCCTCAAATCCTTCCACGATTTTAAGAATCTCAGCCTCGCCTACCGTGCGCCGGAAAGGCCGGAACCCAATGCCGGTTTGCTCCATCTCTTCGAGCCATTGCTCGTAATAGCCGTTGAAAGCATTCAGGTGTTCCGAGAACAAAGCGCCAAGATTTCCGCGGCGCAGTTTGCCGTCTTCATCTTTGGCCCAGCTGCCTTCATTTTGGGGCGTATAGAAATCCCGGAAAAAACGCAGGAACAAGTAGTACTGCGTGAGCGCTTTGGCAGCCGTGGCCCGGCTGCGTGCGCCGAAATGCCCAAACCGTACCGGCGAGGTTGCTTCTTTCAGTCCATATTCCAGATAGCGGGGTGCCTGCACTTTGCCGTCCGTCACGCGGAGCGATTCCTTGCCCATGCGCATAAAATCGAAGATTGAAAGGGCAGCGGCCAGTTCAATGAAATGGGCTTTGTTGCGCTGCTGCTGTGCGCCGTCGGCACCGGTCTGGGTGTTGCCTAAGTTGTCGCCGATATAGTACAGCGCGTTGAGGCGCGGCGCGGCTTCGCTCGTGAGGTTTTGGGCGTAGTAGGAAAGCGCGTCTTTTGTTTTGGCAATAAAACTATTGCTGTCAATGACGGTGCGCCCACCGGTGCTATCTACGTCAAAGTAAGGCAACACCGTCACGGCGCCCATCGGAATCTCGCGCAGGCGGGCGTGGTTGGGAATGCCGGCATCGGCACTGCGGATGTTTTTCACCAGAATGGGAAAACCGGCTGCGCCGGTGCCGCCAAAAATGGAAGAAATGATAAAGACGCGGTCGGTTTCGTTGACGGCTGCAGCAAATTTGTGAAACAAGGTACTGTCTCGCATTTTGTTGAGCACGGCGCTGCCGATGTGTGGATTGCCTTTAAAACCTACCTGCATATCGGACGCCAGATTTTTCTCCGAATACAACAGTGCGGTCAGCGCCCGGTTGGCCCGGCTCATGCCTTCATAGCCGATAAATTCCTTAAAACGACTGCCCGTAACGCCTTCGAGGTCGAAACGAAACTGATCTTCTGCCCCGCCTTCTTCGCCCTGCTCATTGAGCGATTTGATAGGGGTGCCAAAGAAGCCGCTCGTGCTACCGGCCGTTTGCTGAATCGTCCGGTAGGACTTTAAAATCTCGATGGTGCGGGTGAGGTCGCCGTTGGCCGTGTCCGGATCAATCAGGATGGGAATAACGGCTTCGGTATTTTCTACCTGCATCCCCGAGGCCAGCAAAAAGGTAAAAGCTTTCAGCACCCGTGCGCCGGTGCCGCCAATTCCGAAAACGTATAAAGCCATCTGTAAGAATCGAAGAAGAGATTTTAGGGAAATTTCCGGAAATCAAGAGGTCAAAAAGCCTGCCGGAAGGGTTGCTACAGGGGAATATAGCGGTTGATGCGGCTGCCCCACTTGAGGATAAAACTCCAAATAACCGACGCCAGCACCGAAAACAATGCCGATTCGGTGGCAAAGGCATGGCAATCGCTCTCGCTGAAAGGCATCGCTGCGTTGATGTTGCCACTGTGCACCATATTATAGCCTTTCATAAAAGCCATCAGGTAGATCACCGCTGCAACCGCCAGAATATGGACGACCCACCATTTCACCTTATCAGCGCCGGGCCGGTTGAAAAGACCATAATAGTAGTTTCCGAAAGCAGCTAAATTCAGCAACACAATCCACAGCGCCATGAACACAAACTCGTTGCTGTGAGTATAACCGTTGACCAGGTCCACCCGGTCGATGCCCATCAGGTGTTGTTCGAGGTTATTGGATGGCCGCAGCCCGGGGATATAATAGAAAAAAGGCATGAGCACGGAGAAAGGAAGAAGTTGGAAGAAGGGGCGTTGCTTAAAAAAAGCGCCGAAAGGTACTGACCGAGCGCAACTTTTAATAAATGATATAAATAAAAAATAAGTGCTTCCTCAGCGCACCACCTGCACTGGCTTCAGCTCGAATACATAAGGCGTTGGGTTCAAGCCTTCGGCGAGGCCGCGGATCAGGTATTGCAGGCCATAGGTTTTGGCGTGTTCCTCCGGCTTCTTTTGGATTGGACCGGTGTAAGTGCTGCTGTACTGCATCACCCACGTTGGCAGCCTGTTTTTCATTTTTACCGATACCTGATGGCTGGCACCGAGCGACGGGCTGGTAAGGGTCAGCACATGGGTGTACCGCCCCGGCCGGGGGTGGGGGCGAATGGAAAGCCGGTAGTTGGCTGGCGCTACCTCATAATGGGCCGTGTCCAGCTTGTCGGTTTCGGTGGCGGCCACGTGGCTCAGGTCGGCTTCCAACTGCAACACAAAGTTTTTTTGGGGGCCGCTCAGTCGTGCTTTTTTGGCAATCCCGTTTCGGGCGCCGTCCGGGTCAGCCGCGTA
>JAEVZP010000091.1 GCA_023392185.1 Bacteroidota bacterium | reverse complement strand
CTCCTGCGCCTGCAGGCAAATCATGAAGTAGCCATCATCGAGATGGGGGCCAATCATCAGGGAGAAATCGCTTCCTACTGCAAGGTGGCTGCACCTACACACGGGCTGATTACCAACTGCGGCAAGGCGCATATCGAAGGCTTTGGCGGGGAAGCAGGGGTGCGAAAAGGCAAAGGAGAACTGTATGATTATTTGCGCACACACCAGGGGAAAGCGTTTCTTTTCAGTGATGCTGTTTATCTGGAAGAAATGGCTGCGGGCATTAGCGATATCATCCGCTACGGGACGGGGAAAAACAACGAAGTGCAGGGCCTTTTGCTGCCCTCTTCCGAAGGCTTTCTGCGACTGGCAGCCCAAGCCGGCGGTCAAAAGGCCGAGCTTCAAACGCAACTGGTAGGCGACTACAACCTGCCCAATGCACTGGCTGCCCTGGCGGTCGGCCACGCCCTCGACATCCCGCTTGCGGACGCTGCGCATGCCGTAGCTGCTTACAAGCCCGACAACAGTCGCTCGCAGCTGATCACCTGGGCCGGAAACACACTTGTTTTGGATGCTTACAATGCCAACCCGAGCAGCATGCGCGCTGCCATTGAAAACTTTGCCCGTCGCACAGGCGGCACGGGCATCTTATGGCTGGGCGCTATGAAGGAGATGGGCCAGGACAGCAACCGGGAACACCGCGCGCTGATCGACTTCCTGCGGCAATGGCCGTGGGAATCCGTTGTGTTGGTGGGTACTGAATATGAGGGGATGACGGCTTCGGAGCGCTGGTTTCCTCATGTAGATGCCGCTTTGACCACACTTCAAAAAGAACCGCTTCTGCAGGGCCGGCAGATCCTGCTGAAAGGCTCGCGCGGCAGCCGTATGGAACGCCTCCTGGAAGGGGCCGAAAATCCCGGAAAAAGCAACTGATTTCCGGAAATCCAGCTCTCTAACCCAATGTCCCTTAGGCTTTTTGAGCCAAAGCGATCTGCCAGAAGCGTCAAGGTCTGATGAGCGCCCCTTCTGGTAAAAGACTGCAATATTTATTTAAAGAGAAAAGCCCCGCAGAAACGACATTATGGTATTGATAACCCTGCTGTCGCCCTCCGGGGCTTCGCTTTTATCGTATCCGGGAAAATGCCACCGGCCTGCTATCCGTCTGGTATGGAGGCGCTCATCTCTCCCACAGTCGAATCCTTCTTTTACCGCCACCCACCGCCAAGCGCCCTATAAAGGTTCACTCGCGATTGCAGGTTTTGCAGCGTGTCGCTCACCCCGGCCAGTTGGGCGGATAAAAGGTTTTGCTCGGCCAGGAGCACGTCGTTGTAGTTGATATTCGGGCCGTAGTCCAGCAGCTTTTTGGTGTAGTCCACCGCCCGCAGCAGGGCTTCAATCTGCCTGGTGCGGGCGGCGGCTTTCTCGGTGGCCATCTGGCGGGAAAACAAGGCGTCGCTCACTTCCTGCCCGGCTACCAGCACCACGTTTTTAAACCGCAAAAAGGCTTCTTCCTGCTGCGCCTGCGCGGTGCGGTACTGCTGCCGGAAAAGGCCCCGATTCAGAATCGGAGCCGTTGCGCCGGCAATCAGCGCGCCGTAAAAGCTGTTGCTGAAAAAGCCGGAAAGCGTGTTGGCCGTAGCAAAACCGCCGCTCGCCGAAAGCACCAGTTGCGGGTAAAAATTGGTGCGGGCCACGTTGGTCAGTTCAAAGGCGTTGCGCAGCGCCTGCTCGGCGGCCAGCACGTCGGGCCGGTAGGAAAGCAGCTGGGCCGGCACGCCGGTGGCCAGTGAGTCGTTCAGGATCTGCTGCGAAAGGGTGGCACGGTAAATGGTGTCGGGCGGCAGGGCCAGCAGAATGGAAAGGGCATTTTCAGTTTCGCGGATATTTTGCTTTAGCTGCGGCAAAGTGGCTTCGGCGGCATAGAGATTGGCCTCGCTTTGCGCGATGTCGGCACCGGTGAGCAGGGCAGCTTCTTTAAGGGCACGAACGGTCTGGAGAAAGCTCTGCCGGTTGGCAATGGTGCTTTCGGTGATGCGCAGCTGCTGGTCGTAGGCCAGGAGCGCGAAATAGTTGTTGGCGATATCGGCTATCAGCCGGGTTTGCACGGCCAGGCGGGCCGCATCGGTTTGCAGCAGGTTGGCAAAGGCAGCCCGCCGGTTGCTGCGCAGCCGGCCCCACACGTCCACTTCCCAGCTGGCGTTGCCCAACAGGCTGTAGAGCGTGTAGTCGCTGGGCTGCACTGCGATGTTGGGGTTGGTCGCCCGGATCTGGGCCAGCGAGCCGCGGGCGCGGCGCACCTCCGGCGTTACAGAAAGGGCAGGCAGGAACGCGTCGCGGCTTTGGCGCAAAGCGGCCTGGGCGGCTTCAATGCGCGTAATGGCAATGCGCAGGTTCAGGTTGCTGTCGATGCCGCGCCGGATGAGACTTTGCAGCTGCGGGTCGGGGAAAAAATCCGTCCACGGAATGGCGGCTATTGTGGTGGTGTCGCCGGTCCCGGCGCCTCGGTACAGCGCGCCTTCTGTCGGCAGGACATCGGGCCGATTGTATTTTTGGGTGATGCCGCAGCCGGCCAGCAGGAGCACCGCCAAAACGCTTGCCGGTAACAGCCGTTGGATATTTTTAGAAAAGAAAGAGCGATTCACAAGCAGAAAAGTATTTTACGCGGTTTCGTTGTCCGGCAGTTTCGTTGTTCGGCATAGGCTTTACCCGTGTCGTGCTATTTCGCAGGCTGTACCTGCAACCAACAGGCACAGCCTGCACCATAATGCCATGATGCGACGAAAGCACAGCTTTCGCCAAGCGAGCACGGTGCGATTTTCCGGAAATTTCCGGAAAGCATTCCACCCGTGAGGTTTTTGAAACCTCACGGGTGGAATGCCCGCGTGAGGGATAGAGGCGGCGCGACCCTGCGCCAAGCGCAGGGTGACAAAAAGCCGAAAGCCTGACCCGAAGGGGCACGCCCAAAAAAGACGAAAGACGAGAGAAAAAAGACGAAAGAATCAAGTAGTAAGTATCAAGTAGCAAGTAGCAAGACACGAGAAGGGTGCTTCTAAGCCTGGGCTAATGCTACGTTTTTCGGTTCGGGTTCTTCTTCCGGCTCCGGGTTGCGCAGTTTTCCGGAAATCCGCTCCTGCAGACTTTGGAAAACCACAAACAAAACCGGGGTTAAGAACACGCCAATCAGGGTACCTGCCAGCATTCCGCCAATCGCACCGGAGGCAATGCTGCGGTTGCCGTGCGCGCCTGCGCCCGATGAAAACAAGAGCGGCAACAAGCCGAAGATGAAGGCGAAAGAAGTCATCAGAATGGGGCGGAGCCGCGCCTCGGCACCTTCTACCGCTGCGCGGAAGAGCGTGAGGCCCTGCCGGCGGCGCTGCAAGGCAAACTCCACAATCAGAATGGCGTTTTTGGCCAGCAGCCCGATCAATACAATCAGGGAAATCTGCACGTAGATGTTGCTGTCAATCCCGAACAGCTTGATAAAAAGGAAGGTGCCCATAAGGCCCGGCGGCAGCGACAGCAGCACGGCGAAGGGCAGCAGGTAGCTTTCATATTGTGCACACAGAATGAAATACACAAAGACAATACAAAGCGCAAATATGTAGACCGACTGGTTGCCACTTTGCTGTTCTTCGCGGCTGATCCCGGAAAATTCGTAGCCATAACCCGGTGGCAGGGCTTGGGCGGCCACTTCCTCAATCGCCGCCAGGGCCTGTCCGGTGCTGTACTTCGGATCGGGCGCGCCGGTCACCTGCATGGCCGTGTAGAGGTTGAACCGCGAAATGCTTTCCGGGCCATATACGCGCTTCAGGGTGATAAAGGAATTGATAGGGGCCATGGCGCCGCTGGCGGTGCGCACAAACACGCTGGCGAGGCCTTCGGGCGAGGCGCGGTAGCCGGTATCGGCCTGAATCATGACGCGGTATTGCTTGCCGTACTCGTTGAAATTGCTTACGTAGGCCGAACCATAATAAGCCCCCATGGTGCGCAGCAGGTCATTGACGCTCACGCCCGCTTCCAGCGCCCGCTCTACGTTTACATCCAGCTGATATTGCGGGAAGCCGGGGTTGAAAGAGGTGGTGGCGTACTGGATTTCCGGGCGCTGGTTGAGGGCTTCGAGGAAGTGCTGCGACACGGCGTAGAACTCGTCAATAGAACTGCCGCTTTTGTCTTCAAGCTGAAACTCAAAACCACCGCTTTGCCCGAAACCGGTAATGGTGGGCGCGGAAATCGGGAAGATTTTGGCTTCGCGGATGTGCGCCGTTTTCTTGCGCAACTCTGCAATGACGTATTCATTATCCCGGCCTTTGCGTTCTTTCCACGGCTTCAGTTGCATAAAGATGATCGCGTAGGCACTGCCGTTTCCGGCCATAAAGTTGCGGCCCGCCATGCGCATTGAGCTTTGCACTTCCGGAATGGTGCGCACTGCTTTGGCCACTTCATCGGCCACTTCGGTGGTGCGTTCCAGCGACGTGGCCGGCGGCATCATGATGTTGACGTATACCGTGCCCATGTCTTCGTTGGGTACAAAGCTCGACGGCGTGGTTTTCATCAAAGCAAAAAGTGCTACCCCGAAAATGCCGACGGCCACCAGGGCAATCACTTTTCGCTTCAGCAAAAACCGCATGGAGGCTACATATCGGCCGAGCATCCGGTCGTAGGCGGCGTTGAACCCAATCTGAAACCGCTTCATGAAATTGGGCTTTTTACCGTTGGCGTCCGGAGCCATGTGGGGCTTCAGGAACACAGCCGTCAGCGCCGGACAAAGCGTCAGGGCGTTTACGGCTGAGATGAGAATGGCAATGGCCAGCGTGATGCCGAACTGCCGGTAAAAAACGCCTGCCGAGCCCCCCAGAAACGCCACCGGCACAAACACTGCCGCCATGACGAGCGTAATGGAAAAGATAGCGCCGGAAATCTCGCTCATCGCGTCGATGGAGGCGCGCCGCGCCGAGGTGTAACCTTCCTCCAGCTTGGCGTGCACGGCTTCCACCACCACAATCGCGTCATCCACCACAATACCAATCGCCAGCACGAGGGCGAAAAGCGTCAGGAGGTTGATGGAGAAGTTGAACAGATACAGGAAAAAGAAGGTTCCGATAATGGAAACGGGTACTGCAATACCCGGAATCAGCGTGGACCGGAAGTCCTGCAAAAACAGGAAAATCACCAAAAACACGAGGATAAAACACTCCACCAGCGTGTGAATCACCTGCTCGATAGACGCGTCTAGGAAGCGGTTGGCATCTACGAGAAAGATATTGTGCAGGCCTGCCGGGTAGGTTTTTTCGGCTTCTGTCAGCACTTTTTTACACTCGTTAATCACGTCGCGGGCGTTGGCGCCGGGCGTTTGGTTGATGCCGATATTGACCGTCGGGCGGTTGTTAAGTTTGCCAATGGTGCTGTAGTCCTGCGCGCCGAGTTCTACGCGGGCAATGTCTTTAAGGCGCAGGAGTTTGCCGCCTTCGGCCGCTTTCACCACAATGTTTTCAAACTCCTCGGCCGACTGCAACCGCCCGCGGTATTTAATTACATACTGAAAGCTCTGGCTGCTGTTTTCACCAAATTTTCCGGGGGCGGCTTCAATGTTTTGCTCGTTCAGCGCAGCGGTCACATCTGCAGGCGTGAGGCCATAGAGCGCCATAACATCGGGCTTCATCCAGATGCGCATCGCGTACTGGTACTGGCCAAACGAGCTGGCATCGCCCACGCCGTTCACCCGTTTGAGCAGGGGAATGATGTTAATCTCCGCGTAGTTCTGCAAAAAAGTGGCGTCAAAGGCCGGATTGTCGCTGTAGATAGAGGCAATCATCAGGATGCTGCTCTGGCGCTTGCGCACCGTCACGCCCGACTGGGTGACTTCCTGCGGCAACTGACTCGTGGCGCTGGACACGCGGTTCTGGACGTTTACCGCCGCCATGTCGGGGTCGGTGCCCACTTTGAAGTACACGCTGATGTTGGCTGCGCCGTTGTTGGTGGCCGAAGACGTCATATAGCTCATGCCTTCCACCCCGTTGATTTGTTCTTCCAGGGGCACCACCACGCTTTTGAGCAGCACGTCGGCGCTCGCACCGGGATAGGCCGCCGACACCTGCACTGTAGGCGGCGAGATATCGGGATACTGGGCAATAGGCAGCGAAACAAGACCCAGGATACCGAGCAGCACAATCAGAATAGAGATGACCGTACTGAGAACGGGCCGCTCAATAAAAGTTTTAAGAAAGGTGTCTTTCTTACCGGTCTGGACGCCCGGCTTTTGGTTTTTCATGCCGGATTATTGGGATTGAACGTGTTGAAGAAAACTGTCGACATCGATAAGCACCGGCTTAATAGTCATGCTGTCTTTAAGGCCAATCAGCCCTTCGGTCACGACGCGGTCGCCTTCGCGCAGCCCTTCGTTGACCACAAAGAGGTCGCCGCCCGGCGCCGGAGTAACCTGCACCGGCACGCTATGGAGCCTGTTTTGCGCATCTACCACATACACGAGTCGCTTGTCGAGCAGCTCGTAGGTAGCGGCCTGCGGAATCAACACCACGTTTTCCAGGTGTTGGGGAATGCGCACCACCGCGCTACCCCCCGTTGCCAACACGCCTTGTGGGTTGGGGAAAACGGCGCGCAGGCTCACCGAGCCGGTGTTGTTGCTAATCAGCCCGCTGGCGGTTTGAACCCGGCCTTTTTGCCCGTACTCGGTGCCGTCGGCGAGCAGCAGCGTTACCGGCGGCAGCGCAGAAAGCTTTTGTTGCAGCGTAGCGCCGGCATGGGAACGGGTAAACTGAAGCAGCTCTTTTTCGGTCTGGGCAAAATAAGCATAGATATTTCCGGTCGAAGAAAGGGTGGTGAGCGGAGTGGTCATGCTGGCGCTCACGAGGCTTCCCTGCCGCAGGGGCAACAGACCGACCACGCCGTCTACCGGACTGGTGATGGTGGTGTAGCCTACGTTGGTGCGGGCATTTACCACAGCGGCTTTGGCCTGAGCGAGGGCGGCTTCCTGCGCCTGCAGGGCCAGCTGCGCCGATTGCAGCTGGTATTTGCTGATGATACCTTCTGCTACCAGCGGTTTTGTCTTCACCACCTGCAGGCGCGCTTCGGCCACACGGGCTTCGATGCTGCTGACGCCGGCCTGTGCCGTTACGAGGTCTTGCTGAAACTGCGGATTGTTGATACGAAAAAGGGGCTGACCGCGCCGCACCGCCGCGCCTTCATCCACAAAGACCTGCTCAATAAAGCCGTCTACTTTGGGGCGGATTTCCACTACGTTCTGGCCCTGCAAAGTGGCCGGATAATCGGAGTAGAGGGTGATAAAGCCCGGCTTCACAGAAAGCACCTTATAAGTATTGGGCGTTTTGGAATCCCCCTTGCCGGGCGTTTCGTTTTTGCCGCAGGCAGTCAGCCCAAGGATGAAGAGCACTAAAGGAAAAAGCCGGAAAATGAAAGATTTCCGGGAGTAGATAGAGGCCATAAATGTTCTGGAAAAGACGTGCGCCAACTTCTTTTGCGCAAAAAGATGCTGCCAACAACGCCGGGGTGTGCAAAGCAACACCGGAAAGCCCCAAATCGTTGATAAGGTCGGGTTAAACCCCCGCTGGGGGCACTATTTTACCGCAACAGAAACAGCCGCCGGTAAGGTCTTTATAAAAAAGAAAATACCGGTTTTCTCTTCTATGCCGCTTTTTGCTCAAAAGCTTTTTCGCCGCCAGGCACAGGCGCAGCCCCACCGTTTTGTCCATAAAGACGGCCGGCCCAACGTGGTCCGCAAAGGCGAAAGCCGGTTCGACCGGTTCAACATCTACCACTACCTGCTGGAGCTGCCCATCTGGAAGTTTTTGCTTTTGGTGCTGTTGTATTATACAACCATCAACTTTTTGTTTGCCACCTTTTATTTTCTGTTCAGCTCAAACCATTTAAAAGGTATTATCTACGAAACGCCGTTCGAGAAGTTTGAAGAAGCTTTTTTCTTTTCCTCCCAAACGCTGACGACGGTGGGCTACGGGCGCATCAGCCCGGTGGGACTGCTCACCAATGCCATTGCCGCTTTTGAGGCGCTGATCGGCATCCTGACGCTGGCCATCATTACCGGTACGCTCTACGGACGGTTTGTGCGCCCGAAGGCCTATATCCGGTTCAGCCACTATGCATTGGTGGATTTTTCCGGAAAAGAACCGGTGCTGACTTTCCGGCTGGTGGCCAGCAAGCGGGCCCGGATTCATGAGTTGAAAATCCGGGTGAGCGTGGCCCTGCGGGATAAGACCACTGAAAGCGGTTACCGTTTTTTTCCGCTTACCCTGCGCGAAGACGCCTTTAATGCGCTTTACCTCAGCTGGACCGTGGCACACGCATTGACGCCGGAAAGTCCGCTCTATGGGCTAAGCAAAGCCGATTATGAAAACCGGGGCGTAGAGCTACTGGTGCACCTTAATGCCTTCGACGAGCAGTTTAGCAGCAACGTAATTGCACGGACCAGTTATGTGAACAGCGAGATTGTGTATGACGCTTCTTTTGTGCCGATGTATGAAAATACGCCTACCCAAACGGTGTTGTTTCTAAACCGGCTGAATGCATTCACGATGCCGCTTACAAGAGCCGTTTCCGGCCTGGGTTAAAGTGCTTTAAACGAACTGTGGAAAAGAATTTTTCTAAACCCCGAAAAAAGATTTGGCATTTCCGGAAAGGTGCTTATTTTTGCACCCCGCTTAGCGATTAAGCCGGTGGACGAATCGGTAGCTCAGTTGGTAGAGCAATACACTTTTAATGTATGGGCCCTGGGTTCGAGTCCCAGCCGATTCACCAACTAAACAAAAACGCGCCTCTAAACAAGGCGCGTTTTTTGTGCCCCTACGTGCTCTTGGGAGCAGGTTTCTTCCGGGTCGCCGGACACAAGTTGTTTCCAAAAAAAAGCCGGTGAGACGATACTCACCGGCGCTCCCTTATCGCAGGATAAATTTCCCTGTTTACCAGCTGCGATTCTTCTGTAAAAAAAGTATAGGTCGTATAGAACAGCTTAACCTGTTTTTCTGTATTTGAATAAAGTCTGCTTAAAAGACGGACGATTTAGTTTTATAAAAGCGTATTCAGGTGTAGAGGTATTAAAGAAATATTGAAGAGACAAAAGTGGTTTAAGCAGGTGAGGTTTACAAGCGTATTTCTACGCAAAAAGGCAGGAAATACTATATTATTTCAGCCATCGGCTGAAACAGCCGCCTCATTTTAAAGCAGAACCGCACATCGATAGCAGAGGCGTTTACCGTGGCATAGTGTTTTTTAAGGTATCTCAACTCTTAAAAACCTCTTTTTTCACCTCAAAAAACCCTTTCAACCATGCGTTCCATCCTTTATATCATCGCCGTTATCCTGATAATAGGCTGGCTCCTGGGCCAGTTTGGCGGAATGAACCTCTTTGGTACCGGTAGCAGCCTTATCCATATTCTGCTTGTGCTGGCCATTATTTCCCTTCTCCTGGGCTTTATCCGTCGCGGATCGGTCTAGAAGGATTCTCCTTTTTTAAATAACCCCTCCCCTGTCCGGAAATGCCGGACAGGGGATTCTTTTTTCCCGGAAAGAACGGCTGATTTCCGGGAAAAACCACTGCTAAAAGGATGGGTCAGGCAGTAGGGATCCTTAATTCCAGCCTGGCTGGCCTGCAAATAAAATCTTAAAACAAAGATTGCCTCAGCAAATAAATCAAACGTTTGTTTGAATTTTGCAACCCGAAAAAATCATGGCTGCTCCCAAAAACATCCGCATTCTGCGCGAAGCCGAAGTGCTCTTTGCCGAGAAAGGCTTTGACGGCACGTCCATCCGCGATATTGCCACAGCGGCCGGTGCCAACGTATCGATGATCTCTTACTATTTCGGTTCTAAGGAAGAACTGATGAAAGCCATTATCCGCAAACGGATTGACGATTCCGTCCGGCTGCTGGATGCGGTTATGGCCGATGAAAAGACATCACCGGTCGGGAAGATTGAAGCCTTCGTAGGGCGGTTTATAGAACATAAAATTCAGAATGTGCACTTCACGCGTATCCTGACGACCGAGCAAACCCTGAAGCGCAACGAAGCTTTTACCGAAATCATCACCGAACTGCGCACCACCATGGCCCGCCACCTGGAAACGCTGCTGAAGCTGGCGGCCCGGAAAGGCCATATCCGCAAAAATATTGACGTGGTCTTGCTCACCAGCACCCTGATCGGCACGGTCAATTCCCTTGTCGGCAACCGCGATTTCTACAAATCCTACCATAAAATCAGCGGTACGGCAGAAGCCACCTTCAACGAAGAGTACAACCAGATCATTCTCCAACATACCCAATCCCTTCTCAAGTATCTGCTTCTCCATGAAAAATAAAATCCGCACCGCGCTCGCTGCCGGTGCGCTTTCGTTTCTGGGCTTTTCGGCCTTTGCCGCAGGCGAAACCCGGACACTCACCTTGCCCGAAGCCATTCAGCTGGGATTGCAGGCCAGCGGCAAACTGCAAATTGACTCTGCCCGCATCATTCAGGCGCAGGTGCAATACGAAACGGCCCGCGAGGCGGCTCTTCCGGAAGCCTCCGTTTCGGCCCAGCAACTGTTTTTAAACAAGCCGACGGTGGACCTGAAAGTGCCCCTGCAAACAAGCGACGGCAACACGACGGGCGAAAAACCGGCACCGGTGGAAGTGAATCGGCTTTTTATGGCCAACGCGTCGCTGTCGGTGCCGCTCTATGCCGGCGGGAAAATCCGCTACGGCAAGGAAAGCGCCCGTTTGCTGCGCGAAGCCGTTCGCCTCTCGGCGCAAAACGATCGCGCGGCGGTGGCCTACACCATCACCCAGGCCTACAACAATGTGTATAAAGCTTCGCAGGCCATTGACGTGATTGAAGAAAATCTGCGCTCGGCCCAGCAACGCGATGCTACGTTTACCCGGCTGGAAGCCAACGGCGTGATTCCGCGCAACGACCGGCTGAAAGCGGCCCTGCAAACGTCTAATACCGAACTGCAATTACTGGAAGCGCAAAGCAATTATGAAATTGCCAAAAGCACCCTGGCGCTGCTGGTCGGACTTCCGGAAAATACACCCCTGGAAGTCAGCAAGGCGTACGCTAATATTCAGCTGCCGGATGGCTCCTACGAAGCGTATCTGCAACAGGCGTTGAGCAATCGCGCCGACCTGAAAGCATTGGGTTTTCAGAAAGAAGCCGCTGCCGTGGGCATTAAAAGTGCCAAAGCCGGTTACCTGCCGACGCTGGCTGCCACCGCCGGTTATTTTTATGTGGATGTGCCCAATTTTCTCAACGTGAGCAACGCGCTGAACGGCGGCTTGGCCTTGCAATACAACCTGAGCAGCATCTGGAAAACCAAAAACGCCATTCATCAGGCACAGGCGCAGCAACTGGAAGTGGAAGCCAATCAGCGCAATCTTTCCGACGCGGTTCGC
>JAEVZP010000072.1 GCA_023392185.1 Bacteroidota bacterium | reverse complement strand
GCTCACAGAGGTCTACAGAGACACCCGTTAGGTCTTTGTGGACCTCTGTGCTTTCTTTGTGCCTTTTGTGGCCTCTATTCAACTATAACTAATTGTAAATGAAGGCTTCTAAAGCAAGATTCACGTTAACACACTACCCTTTCCCGGAATTCATCCAACCCACCGGAAGGCTTGCCGGCCGGGCATAAAAAAACCGCGAATGCTCGCGGTTTTTTTATCGGTCCAGCTTTTTCACCAGCGCCTTCCGGGCAAAGTGAATGCGACTTTTGATCGTGCCGAGCGGCTCCTCGAGGAAGTCGGCAATCTCGGCATATTTATAACCGGCATGGTGCATCTCGAAGCAGAGGCGGAACACCGGCGGCAGGGTTTCGATGGCTGCCTTGATTTCGCCCAGCCGCACATTGGAAAAGCCGTCGTTGCGGGCAATCTCGCCCATGTCGAACTGAAACACCTCGGTAGGCGCTTCGCTGCTGACCTTGGTAAAGCGCTTGTTGCGACGGTACTGATTGATAAAGATGTTGCGCATAATAATGCACAGCCACCCTTTCAGATTGGTGCCCCAGGTGTATTTGTCCCGGTTGCTCAGGGCGCGGAGCATGGTCTCCTGGTACAAATCTTTGGCGTCCTCGCCATTGTTTGTAAGAGAAAGCGCATAAGGATGCAGGAAGTCGCTACTATTCAATACCAGGCTGTCGAACTCAGGATTAGTCATCTTCTGTTTAATTTTTTACACTCTAAAGGTACACAAACAGTGCCAGAAAACCATCAGATTTGTTGATTCTTTTTCCGGGTAGGGTTAAACAATATTTAGGGCTGCAAACGCCGAATCAGGCATTCAAAAAGGAACGCATACACTTGATAAACAGCCGCTTACAGGTGAAATGGGATTTTATGTATCGACTTGTGCGGTGATTCCGCACAGGCCGTGGACAGCAAGGAAGTGTTAATTAAATTGGAGCGTACAAAACCGGATTCCTGCGCTGCTGCATCTGGTGTCAAAACGTCATAGGGAAGCGATTTTGTCACGTACTTCCGCCAGGTTGTACAGAAAATGGAGGTTGGGAAACTGCGGCAGTTCCAGCCCTTTCAGAATGGCGCCTGACACATAACAGGGGATGGTCCCGGGCAGCTTCTCAGACATCTTTTGCAGATAGCGCTGCATGTGCTGCGGATTGGATACCGACGTCAGATGTGTATAGATGCAATGGACTTCGCGGCAGGCAATAAACCGCTCTACTTCCTGCAGGGGGGTGTTTGCGCCAATATACACCGGGTTTTGCCGGGCCTTGCGTAGCAGGTAAAAAACATACATGAGGCTGATGTCGTGCAGTTCGCCCTCAGGCAAAAACAGCAACACGGTGGCTCCCGTCCTGCAAGGCTCCAGTGCGTCGGCAGCAGCGGCTATTTTCCGGAAAATAATGTTGGCCGCCATGTGTTCCTGCAACGGCTCAATGCGGTCGGTAATCCACATGATCCCGATCTTCTCCAGGTATTGAAACATCAGCCGTTCGACCGCAGCTTCGATACCGTTTTTCTGAATGAAAGCATCAATCTTTTCTTCCAGTCCACAAGCATCGAGCTCCAGCGTATGCTCAATCATTTCATTTACCTGTAGCTGCAGGCGAAAAGCCGGGTCGGCAATCTTGCCAATCAGCGTAGTCATCTCCTCAGGCGTCATCTCGTGGATGCGCGAAATCTTGAAACCGTAATTGTTGAGCAGCGCGATGCGCAGGGCCAGCTTCAGGTCGTCGGCGTCGTAGTAGCGGATGTTGGTAGCCGTTCTTTTGGGCTGCAAAATGCCATAGCGCTGCTCCCAGATCCGTATGGTATGGGCCTTGATGCCGGTAATGTTTTCCAGGTCTTTAATGCTAAAACGATTCATAACGGTCCTCGGGGAGGGCAGGCTGGGGAGAGGAAGGGTGGGAAGTACGAAATAAAAGCCGGGGTACACGCGGTTGCCGCACACCGGGCCCGACCGGATCCGGAAAGGACGGGCCTTCCGGAAACAGGCCCCTTTTCTTGTTTAAGGGGTCCGGGCTTACAACGTCTTTCCTTCTACAAAGGTTTAGTGGACGCGTTTCAGTTCGCGCACCCGGTTTTCGGCTGCGCCGCCAAACTGCTGTGCGATCACTTCGGTCCGGAAGTCGAAAATGCGTTGCAATTCGCGGCGCACCACCGCCGCGTTGGCGATACGACCCAGAAAGCCGAGCGGTACTTCATAATGCACAATATCGGTCATCAGCGTGCCGCCGTCTTTTTCCTCAAAATGGTGCTGATGGTGCCAGAGCGCATACGGGCCCCGGCGTTGTTCATCCACAAACATCTTCTCTTCCTGTACAGCGGTGATTTCGGTCATCCAGAAAAGCGGAATGCCCAGCAGGGGCGCTACTTTATAAGTGATAATCTGTCCGGGATAGATACGCTGCGGCAATTCGCCGGAAGTGACCCGAAAGCCCATTTTGGAGGGTGTAATGCGGGCCAGGTTGCCGGCATCAGAGAAAAAATCCCATACTTCGCGCAGGGGTGCCGGCATCCATTGTTGCCGGTAAAGACGATAAACGGCCATAAGGAGAAGAGATAGATCTTTCCTTCCAACAGCGCATTCAGGAAATGGTTTTGGGAAACGCCCATTTTCCTGTCAGGCGCAGGAAGTGGTGCAAAACCCAGGCGCTGAGATACACGCCGGCCAGCTGCGCCAGCGATGACAACAGATCGCCGCGCAGCAGGTGAAACAGCAGAATCATTACCACCGGATAAAACAAGACGCGGAAGGTCACGTCGCCGGCCGCTGCCCGGTGCCGGCGCCAATACCAGTAATAACAGTCGTATTGCCGGGCCAGAACAGCAAAAAGCACGAAATAGAATAAAGCGCCGGCCCAGCCAAAGTCGATATACCCTTCGGCCAGAAGGGGGCTGGAGACATTGGTAAATTCGTCGCCCGCCTTCTGGCGCAGCAGCGCGCCGCTGCCCACCCCTTTTTGCGGCCAGCAGGAGCGGGGCACGGCAAAAGCCAACGCTGTTTGCAGCTGCCGCCCTTCCTGAAAGCCTGCGGTGTCGGTAAAGGCGATCGTCTGACACAGCATCGAATACGCATCGAAATCACCCCGCTGCAACCCCCAGCTATATACCTGCGCCGGCTGGGTGATCGGCGGCGCCATCCGGCTGCTGGTGCTGCGCACTACGTTGAGCAGCGGATACACCGCCAGCAGCGCAAAAAGAAAAAACAAGGTAAATGCCTGCCGGTGGCGCTGCCAATAGCTGCCGCCGAAGGAAAGCAGCAGGCTGACGACGACGGTCGCTGCCATCGTGCGTTGCAGGGCCAGGGGGAAATTGACCAGCAACCCAAGAGCCAGCACCAGCGCCATATGGCCTTTGGAGATGCGCCGGAGCCGGTACAGAAACACGGCCAGCAGGCTGAAATACAAAACCGGACTGCGAATGGCGGCCTCCACCATCAGGTACACCCGGTCGGGCACGCGGTCGCGCCATTTGATCAGGATCTCTTTTTGAAGAAAAAGCGCATCGGGTCCTACGATAAGAAAATAAGCCAGCGCCAAAATCACAAACACGGCCGTACCCACCGTGGCAAAGGAGCGCACCCAGCCGCCCGAAATGCGGGACGGAAAAAGCGGCGGTCGGTCGCCTGAAACCGCTGCCACCACATAGCGGGTGAGCTGATACACCGTGCAGCCGCCCAGAATCAGTAAATTGGCCCGGAGCACCACCTCGAGCGGGAGTGGTTTTCCCCAGGGCAGGTTGCCGGTAGCCAGCTGCAGCGCCGGCACCGCCGCAAAGAAGACCCCGATGAAGATCCAGAACATCCGGTTGATCGAATAAGGCTGCCGGTCACGAAACAGCGCTACGGAGGCCACCCAGACGTTGAACAGAAAGCTGGCCGTAACCCATTGCCACAGCCGGCTGCCCGCTCCAAAATAATAGAGAAAGGCCGCTGAGTACAGAACCGGTATCAGGATCCACCAGGGGAAGCGTTTGATTCTTTCGGGCAAAACCGCAGTCTGTTTTAATTCTGAGGGCAAGCTAAAACATTTTGCGGGCTGTTAGAAATAAAGGACCGCGTGCAGCCGGTCCGAAGCGGTCGCTATTGCGTTTCAAAACGGCTTTTTACTTGTCTGCCAGAACATGGGTATGGTTCAGAATCTGATTCCACTGCGGATTCTCATAGGCATTGGTCTTAACAATGGTGTCTTTATTGGTAAACACAGCAATCTCAGTATCTATGCCGTCGACCGGCTGCACGCTTTGGCCCCCGGCAGCTGCCCGGAAACTGTCCAGGTTCAGGTCGGCGGTAAGCGCCTGCCAGGCCTCCGGCGTGTTGGCCCGGCGAAAAGAGTCATCGTTTTCGGGCGCTGCACTGACCAGGCGAACAAACAAAACAGAGTCGGGCGTGTAACGAAAATGGCTGTAATGTCCCAGCATTCCGCCGCTATTGGTTACTTCAACGGCCAGAATGCGGGCTGTTTGAGGCTGCGGGGGCGTGTCCGGCGGGGCAGCAGAAGGTGTGTCGGTAGCGCAGCTTCCCAACAACAGCAGGGCGGCCAGGAAGAAGGTGTTTTTCATAGGGATTTAAAAAAGTTTTCCGGAAAAAGAAGCTGGTAGGGGCGGATTTTTATTTGTCTGGTAAAAGTTGGGTTTTCATCAGCAGCCGGTTCCATTCCGGGCTTCGGGCTGCATTGGTCTTCGCAATGGTGTCTTTATTGGTAAACACAACAATCTCAGTATCTATGCCGTCGACCGGCTGCACGCTTTGGCCCCCGGCAGCTGCCCGGAAACTGTCCAGGTTCAGGTCGGCGGTAAGCGCCTGCCAGGCCTC
>JAEVZP010000063.1 GCA_023392185.1 Bacteroidota bacterium | reverse complement strand
GGTGTGCGGTAATCGAGCGGGTGTCAAGCGCTTCGGTGCTTTCCACCAAAAAAGGCTGATAAAGACCGCGCCAGATACCTCCTTCCTCATTTCGCGAAAGCCAGATTTCGCCATCGTGTTCCAGAATCAAATAATGGAGAAACCGTTGTTTTAAAGGCGCTTTGGCGATTCGGGCGGGTAGGTCGCCAATCGCGTTGTTTTGATACGCGTAGCAGTGACTTTGTAAGGGGCATTCGCCGCAAGCCGGATTCTGTGGCGTACAAACCGTCGCGCCCAAATCCATAATCGCCTGATTCCACTGCGCCGGGGCCGCCCTATCCAGCAATTCAGCCGCTTTTCCGGAAAAAAGCGCTTTCCCTTCGGGCGTTGCGGGCGGGGTATAGATGCCGAAACAGCGCGCCAATACGCGGTACACATTGCCGTCGGCCACGGCGTGGGGCTGACCGAAAGCAAAAGAAGCAATGGCAGCCGCTGTATACGGCCCAATGCCTTTCAACTGTATCAAGCCGTCATATTTTTCCGGAAATTTTCCCTCCAAATCCTCACTTACGACCCTTGCCGTTGCCAGCAAATTGCGGCAACGATTGTAATAACCCAGGCCTTGCCACAAGCGGAAAACCTCGTCTTCCGGCGCGCGGGCAAGGTCATGGACGGTCGGGTAGGTTTCCGTAAAGCGCTCATAATAAGGCCGGCCTTGTTCGGCGCGGGTTTGCTGGAGAATAATCTCGGAAAGCCAGATTTTGTATGGATCGGAAATCCCTTTCCAGGGCAGCGCACGGTGGTTGTGGTGGGTATGCCAGTGGAGCAGGGCAGGGGTGAAAAAGTTCATGCAAGCGCGAAAAAACGCAAGGTGTTTGGTGTACTTTAGAATAACAATTTGGTGCCCGAATGGATGAATCCGGGAAGCGTGATTTTGGATTGAATGTATCCGCTTTAGGAGGCCTGGAATGGAAATAAGATAAAGGTCAACGCCTGAAGGGCTCCAACATGAAATTCCAACGCCATAGGCTCCAACGCCTAACGGACTCCAACCCCAATAAACTTCTCATTTTAATCCCCCCTTCTTTTGCCTTAATTTTGCACCCGCTAATCCGACCCTCCCGATGATTGAAATCAAGGTGCCTTCCGTAGGCGAATCTATCTCCGAAGTAACGCTGGTAAAATGGACCAAAAAAGACGGCGATTATGTGCAGCGCGATGAAGTGCTGTGCGAGCTGGAGTCCGAAAAGGCCACCTTTGAACTGAACGCCGAGCAGGCGGGCATTTTCCACCCCGTAGCCGAAGAAGGCGCTACGCTGGCCATCGGCGATGTGGCCTGTAAGATCGACGAAACAGCCAGTGCACCCGCCGGCGGCGAGGTGAAAACGGATCACGCAACGGTGGAAAAGCCGGGCAAGGAAGGTGTCAACGAAGCCAAGAGCAGCAATTCTTCTATTGAAGCGCCGGAAAAAATGGCTTCCAATATGCCGGAGAATAAAAGCGCCGCACCTGCCGCCGACGTGAAAGCCACGCCGGTAGCCGGAGCGATTATGAAAGATAAAAACGTGTCGCCTGCCGAGGTGAAAGGCACCGGCCCGAATGGCCGCATCTTCAAAGCCGACGTGCTCAGCGCGATTGCCCGTCCGGCGCATCAGCAAAACGCTGCTGCTACTGCCGACGGCACCCCGGGCCGCACCGATCGTCCGGAGAAAATGAGCAACCTGCGAAAAACCGTGTCGCGCCGCCTCGTGGAAGCGAAGAATACCACGGCCATGCTCACCACTTTCAACGAAGTGGACATGACCCGTATCATGGAGCTGCGCTCGGCTAACAAAGACGCGTTTAAAGAAAAACATGGCATCGGTCTGGGCTTTATGAGCTTCTTTACCCGCGCCTGCTGCATCGCCCTGATGGAATGGCCGGCGGTAAACGCTTATATCGACGGCGACAACATCGTGTACCACGAATACTGCGATATTTCCATTGCCGTGAGCGCGCCGAAAGGCCTCGTGGTTCCGGTCATCCGCAACGCTGAAAGCCTCGATATGGCCGGTATTGAAAAAGCAGTGGCTGCCCTGGCCGGCAAAGCCCGCGACAACAAGCTGACGATTGAGGAAATGACCGGTGGTACGTTTACTATCACCAACGGCGGCGTATTCGGCTCCCTGATGAGCACTCCGATCATCAATATTCCGCAGAGCGCTATTCTGGGAATGCACAAAATTCAGGAGCGCCCGATGGTGATCAACGGCGAAATCAAAATCCGCCCGATGATGTACCTCGCCCTCAGCTACGATCACCGCATTATCGACGGCCGCGAAAGCGTTTCCTTCCTCGTTCGTGTGAAAGAACTGCTGGAAAATCCGGAGCGTTTGCTGGTCGGCGCTGATCCGATGAAAGCGCTGTTTGGGCTGTAAATGCCTGCGGCGGTTGGAGCCGTTGGCGTTGGAACTACTGTTGGAGCTTCGCGTTGGAGCCTTCGGCTTTGTTTTCCCAAACGAGAACGCTGATAAGGAAGTGTGCTTGGTCATTTATTACAAATTCTCTTGAAAAAAGGGTGTTTCGTGTGCTTTATCCGGACATGAAACATAAAACATAAAACATGAAACATTCTACTGAAGCCCTGAAGAACATTGCAGCGGTAGTGCGCCGCGATATCGTGCGGATGGTACACGGTGTACAGAGCGGTCACCCCGGCGGTTCGCTGGGCTGCACCGATTTTCTGGTGGCGCTGTACTTCGAGGTGATGAAGCACAGCCCCGAAGTGTTTTCGATGGAAGGAGAGGGCGAAGATCTTTTCTTTCTTTCCAATGGGCATATCTCGCCGGTGATGTACAGCGTGCTGGCCCGCAGCGGTTATTTTCCGGTGGAAGAATTAAAGACTTTCCGGAAATTAGACTCCCGTCTGCAAGGTCACCCTACCACCCACGAAGGGCTGCCCGGCATTCGCATCGCTTCTGGTTCGCTGGGGCAGGGGATGAGCGTGGCCTGCGGCGCGGCCTTGGGCAAGAAGCTCAAAGGCGACGACCGCTTTGTGTTTTCGCTGCACGGCGACGGCGAGTTGCAGGAAGGGCAAAACTGGGAAGCGATTCTCTTTGCCGCCCACCACAAACTCGACAATCTGATTGCCACTATTGACGTCAACGGTCAGCAGATTGATGGTCCGACTGCAAGCGTGCTGGCGTTGGAAAGCCTCAACGCCAAGTTTGCCGCTTTCAACTGGACCGTGCTGGAAATGGACGGCAATGCGATGGAAGAAGTGCTATCCACACTGGAAGAGGCCAAGGCCGCTTCCGGAAAAGGCAAGCCGGTGGTGATTCTGATGCGCACCGCGATGGGCAAGGGCGTCAGCTTTATGGAAGGCACGCACGAGTGGCACGGCATCGCACCGAGCGACGAGCAGCTGGACAAAGCCCTGGCCGAGCTGGCGATTCCGAAAACAGAAGTAGATTATTAAGATTTTCCGGAAAATTTCCCCGAACGATTACTGTAGGAACGCGCCAGGAGGCGCGTTCTTTTGTATTGGATCATTCGTAGGAACGCGCCAGGAGACATGTTCTTTTGTATTGGATCATTCGTAGGGACGCGTCAGGAGGCGCGTTCTTTCATTTCGGATCATTCAGCAGAACGCGCCTCCTGGCGCGTTCCTACCGGTACCAGGACATCATGCAGTACTAACGGCGCATATTCTCTGCATCGCGCGCCCACAGTTGGCAACATTGCTTCGGATATAAGCGACAATGCGTTCGTACTCGTCCGCATCCCGAATGATGCGATCGTGGAAACGCGGTTGCCAGGCAAAAGGCAGGGCTTTAATCTCCGTTGCGTGGCGTGTGACTTTCCCTTTGTAATGATTGATGAAAGAAGATACAGAAGCCTTTTGGAGTGGCCGGAGGTGAGCATCCGGAGAGGCAATCGGCTCCGGAGGTGCAGCGGGATTCGAACGCGACGCGATACCCAAAATCAGGTGTACGTGATTGGGCATTACGGTAAACTCCGGAATGTAAAGCAGTTTGTCCGGGTTGGTTTGTAGCAAAGGGTTCTTTTTAAAAGGGTCCGCATCAGTTTCTAACGGCTTAAATAATTGCAACAAGTGGGCTGCAAACAAACCGATTGGGGTAAAATGCATACAATTGTCTGCAATGGCGCCGAAATAATCTTCCCGGCCTTTGGTAACAATCGTAATAAAGTAAAGACCTTCATTGGAATAATCATATCCACGCAGCCGGTATTGCTTTTGAATTTTAAAGGACGCCATTGCGAAAAATAAGCTGCTCTGCTGACACATCAAAAACAAAGGTTAGATTACCCGGATGCAATTTCTGTAGAACGTCATTTTTTGTAGGAACGCGCCAGGAGGCGCGTTCGTTCTTCTATACAATCAAAAAGAACGCGCCTCCTGGCGCGTTCCTACGGATCATTTAATAATAAAAGAACCCGCCTTTTGGCGGGTTCTTTTAACACAATAGTTCTGCTATCCCTTCAGAATATCCCGGCTGATCACCAGCTTCTGAATTTCGGTGGTGCCTTCGCCGATCGTGCACAGCTTGGAGTCGCGGTAGAATTTCTCCACCGGGAAGTCTTTGGTGTAGCCGTAGCCACCGAAGATCTGCACGGCGTCGGTGCTCACCTGCACGCAGATTTCCGAAGCATACATCTTCGCCATCGCGCTTTCCTTGGTCATCTTCTCACCCCGGTTTTTCATATCGGCGGCCTGGTAGATGAGCATTTCAGCGACCTCAATCTTGGTTTTCATATCGGCCAGCTTAAAGGCAATCGCCTGGAAGTTGGAAATCGGCTGGTCAAACTGCTCGCGCTCTTTGGAGTATTGCAAAGCCGCTTCGTAAGCGCCTTTGGCAATCCCCAGCGACAGGGCCGCAATCGAAATCCGGCCGCCGTCGAGCACTTTCATGGCCTGGCGGAAACCGTCGCCTACTTCGCCGAGGCGGTTGGCGTCGGGAATGCGGCAGTTGTCAAACACCAGTTCGGCGGTCTCGGAGGCGCGCATGCCCAGCTTGTTTTCTTTTTTGCCGCCGCTAAAGCCCGGGGTGCCACGCTCTACCACAAAAGCGGTTACGTTTCCGGAAGTACGCGGCTCGCCCGTGCGGGCCAACACCACCGCCACGTGGCCGGTGATGCCATGGGTAATCCAGTTTTTCGTGCCGTTCAAGACCCACTCGTCGCCGTCTTTGGTAGCCGTGCAACGCATATTTCCGGCATCGCTACCGGTATTGGCTTCGGTAAGTCCCCAGGCGCCAATCCACTCGCCGGTCGCGAGTTTGGGCAGCCAGCGTTTTTTCTGCTCTTCGTTGCCGAAATACAGGATATGGCCGGTGCAAAGCGAGTTGTGCGCCGCCACCGAGAGGCCAACCGAAGAACATACTTTGGTTACTTCTTCAATCACGGAGATATACTCGAAATAACCCAGGCCCGCGCCGCCGTATGCTTCCGGAACCAGCACGCCCAGAATACCGAGCTTACCCATTTCCTGCATCGTCTCCAGCGGGAATTTCTGCGTCTCGTCCCACTCCATCATGTAGGGGCGAATGTTTTTGTTGGCAAAATCGCGCACCATCGTGGCGATCTGATCTTGGGTCTCGGTACGTTTAAAATCCATGCTTATAAATTGGACTTCGCCTGCGGCGAAATTGGAGAATTGGAAAATTGGAGCCTTCGGCTTCAGTACGCAGAATATTTCCGGCCTAATGGTTTATGCTGTTATGAAACATGACACATGAAACATGACACTAGTCCACCGTGAAATAAGGCGCAATTTTACGATAAATTTCCCCATTCATCAAAGGTGCCTGCCGGAGCTGCTCCACCGACTCGTATTTGCCGAGTGCTTCCCGGAAATCCAGAATGTTTTTAGCCATTTTCTCCCCCACATACGGATGCCGTTTCAGCTGCTCAAAAGAGGACCTGTTGAGCGATAATTTCCGGACTTTTTCCGGAAAAATGCGCAGTTTTTTACGCAGATTCTGGGCCGTGCTGTCGGGCAGGCGCAGGCCTTCCAGGACTTGTTCTATATTTAAATATCCACCGAGTGCGTCGCGTTTTTCAATAATGCGGCGGGCGAGATACGGCCCAACACCGGGAATGGCGCGGTCGAGCAAAGTGGTGTCTGCCGTAGTAATGTCCACAAACGCGGGCGGCACGTATTTCTCAAACCGGCTGCCGTAAGGTTTGCGCTCGGGGCGCACGGCGGAGATGCGGATAAAAGGTTTGATCCTTTCAAAATCTGCCGCTTTCAACGCCCGGATTTCGCCCACTTCTTCAGCGCTGTAAAATACTTTTCCGTAGTTGTCGCGCCAGTTGATCCAGCTGCGGGCTACATACCCCGGCAGGCCCAGCCGCCGGATCCCCACGGAGTCAATCGTGTTGGGATCGAAAGGGGTAAGGACTACTTCCACCGCCGGTTCGCTTTTTCGCCAATACGGAATATCCTTATCTACTGTGGCGTTTTCAGCCTTCCACGCCGTGTATTTTTCATTCAGAAGCGCCAGTTGTGCTTTATCAGGCTCGGGCGGCTGAACAAAATAAGGCAGGGAAAGGCGAACCGCCAGCAAGCCCAGCAGCAGCACACCCAGAAACAGGATGCCATACCGATCGGTACGGTTGAAGCGGAAAAAGTCTTTCCAGTCGCCGGACATGCCTTTTCTTGTTTAGGAAACAAGATATAAATCCATATTTTAGAATCCAAATGCAGTGATAAGAAGGAGACGCTTTCGCGCGCGGGAGTTAGCAAAGTGCTCCCGTGTGTAATTAACTGCCAGCTTGTATAGACACGAGTGCCGCTTCGCGAACACTCGCGCCGGAGAAAGGGGGCTCGGAAAATTTCCGGAAACCGCCACCCACAAATAACACCTGACCTGACAGGCTCTCTCCGCTTCGCTCCGGACCTGTCAGGTCTAAAAAATTCCGGAAAAATCTTTTGGATTGCGCTGTTATAAAACGCCTTCTAAGACCCTTTCCGCCTGTGAGCGGTCTTGCGCCAGCTGCGCTTTCAACGCATCCAGCGAAGCAAACTTTTGCTCTGCCCGCAACCGTTCTATAAAAGAAAGCCGGAGCGTTTGGTCATATAGATTTCCGGAAAAATTGTCCAGTAGATTTGCTTCAATAGTACGCTCGCCGCCAGTCTCCACGGTAGGCCGCCGCCCGATGTTCACCATCGCTTTGGCTTTTAATCCAATTTCCGTTTCGGCAATAGCCGCATAAACGCCTTCTGCCGGAATGAGTTGCGCCGGTTCCAGCGGAACGACGTTTGCCGTCGGAAAACCAATCGTGCGCCCCAACTGTTTCCCTTTCACTACTGTACCGGTCAGGGCATAGGGCCGACCCAGCATCCGGGCCGCATCGGCCACGCGCCCTTCCCGCAGCGCCGTGCGGATTTTAGTACTGCTCACCGCCGCTTCGTCGATCGTGGTGGCCGGAATTTCGGAAAGCCGGTAGTTGAAAACCGGTGCAAAACGCGCCAGGGTGTCGAAGTTGCCGGCACGGCCTTTTCCAAAATGGTGGTCGTAGCCGGTGACGATGGCCTTGGGCGCAAAAGATTTTACTAAGAAATCCTGAATGTATGCTTCCGGTGAAAGGTCGGCAAAGGCGGGCGTGAACGGCACCACAACTACCTCGTCGATTCCAAAAGATTTCAATAATGAAATGCGCTCGGTAATCGGCGTTAAAAGCTCCATAGGACCGCTTTTGCCCACCACCGAGCGCGGATGCGGGTCGAAGGTGACGATCACGCCGGGGCAGCCTTCTGCCCCGGCGGTCGAAACAACCTGGTCCAGAATAGCGCGGTGGCCTTTGTGCACGCCGTCAAAAGTGCCGACCGTCAGTACCGAGCCGCTTTCGCGCAGCTTTGCGGCCGTATTTTCCGGAAAGTCTTCGGGCATGGTAGGAGAAATAGTTTGAATTTAGAACTTATGCCATTTGGGGCGAGCGGACATTCTATGCGAGACAAATATCAGGTCGCTCCGCGACCACTTCAAAAATGATGACCGGGATGCTACAAACGTTGGGTCACGTAGTGACCGTCCTAACATCAGGCCACGCAGCTTAAAGCGGTAATTGCACCGTTTTAAGTCGGGTGGCTGGGTATGGGTGGTCGCGTAGCGACCTAACGTTTGTAGCAATAAATAAAAGGTCTTTTGGATGGTCGCGTTAGCGACCTAATGTTTGTAGCAATCCGTGAAAGGACTCGTGAAATGGTCGCGTAGCGACCTAATGTTTGTAGCAATTGGCGCAGGTATTGTGAATGGTCGCGTAGCGACCTAACGTTTGTCCCGGATATATTGCAGGCTCTTTGAAAACGGTATTACACTTTTTCGCCGCTCAGCGCTTCGTACAGCCGTACACAATCCATAAACGTGTTGTACATCGGCACGGGGGCTACCCGAATTACGTTGGGCTCGCGCCAGTCGGCGATAATACCGGCGGCGGTGATGCGGTCAAAGGTTTCTTTTCCGGAATTATCAAATAAGAGTGACAACTGGCAGCCGCGTGCGTCCGGGTCGGTAGGCGTCAGGATTTGGAATTTCCGATCGGGGATGCTCAGGAGCATTTCTTCCAAAAACGCCGTAAGCCGGAGGCTTTTTTCCCGCAGGGCCTCCATGCCGGCTTTGTCGAAAAGATCCAGCGAGGCGCGGTGGGCTACCATGTTGAACACCGGCGCGTTGCTCAGCTGCCAGCCCTGTGCACCCGGTTCCGGAATAAACCCTTTGCGCATCTGGAAACGGTCGTGTTCGCGCTGCCCCCACCAACCGGCCAGCCGCGGCACCGACGCGTCGTTGGCAAACCGCTCGTGGACGTATGCGCCGCCCACGCCGCCGGGGCCGCTGTTGAGGTATTTATAAGAACACCAACACGCGAAATCCACATCCCAGTCGTGGAGTTGAAGGGGAATATTCCCAACCGCGTGGGCGAGGTCAAAACCGGCAATTGCGCCGACTTTGTGGGCTGCTTGGGTAAGCGCGGCCATATCAAATGCCTGGCCAGTATAATACTGAACGCCGCTGAACAAAAGGACGCTGAGTTGCGGTCCGGCCTTTTGAATTTCGGCTATAATGTCTTCGGTGCGCAGCGTGTGTTCGCCTTCACGGGGTGCTACCTCAATAATGGCATCGTCAGGTTCGTAGCCTGTCAGGCGCACCAGCGTTTCTACCGCATACTGATCAGAAGGAAAGGCGCCGGCTTCCATCATGATTTTGTAGCGTTCCCCGGAGGGGCGGTAAAAGCTCATGAGCAACAACTGCAGGTTGACCGTCAGCGTGTTCATCGCCACTACTTCTTCGGGCAGCGCCCCTACGATGGCGGCCAGCGGGCGGGCAAACTGCTTGTGATAGCTAAACCATGGGCTTTGGGCCTGAAAATGGCCATCCACCCCATATCGTGCCCAGTCGCGGAGTTCCTGTTCAAAAAGGTAACCGGTGCTTTTGGGCTGCAAGCCCAGCGAGTTGCCGCAGAAATAGGCCACATCGCCGCCATTGTGTTGGGGGATATGAAAACGTGCCCGGAACGGGAACAGTGTGTCCTGGCTGTCGGCGTCTGCGGCATATTGCCGGAAATCTTCCGTCTCAAAACTCATGGCGCAAAGATAGCGGCCCATTCCAGAGCCCAAAGCCTGTGCAAGGGGGCCAGGGCCTGATTTTTTAATACCTTCACCGAGAAATTTCCGGAAACGTTCTCTCTCCTTATAACCGATTTTCTACCATGAGAAAAATCTCTCCCGTTATCCTCATCCTCCTGGGCATTCTGCTGATTGGCGGCTGCTACTCGTGCAACATCCAGAAAGACCTGGTAGCGCTCGACGAAGATGTAAAAGCCAAATGGGCCGAAGTGCAAAACCAGTATCAGCGACGCGCCGATCTGATTCCCAACCTCGTAGCAACCGTAAAAGGCGCTGCCAATTTTGAAAAAGAAACCTATATCGGAACGGCGGCTGCCCGTGCCGGACAGGCCGGTGCTGCCCTGAAAAGCGTTGCTTCTAAACCGGTTGGTGACGACATCACCGAGGCCGACGTGAGCGAACTGCAACGCGCCGGTGCCGAAGCACAGACCGCTGCCCGAAACCTGATCAACATCGCGGTGGAAGCCTATCCACAACTGCGCGCCACCGAAAACTTCCTTGGCCTGCAAAACCAGCTGGAAGGCACCGAAAACCGTGTAACTACGGCCCGAAATGCCTATAACACTTCTGTGCAGGGCTACAACACCAAGGTGCGGCAGTTCCCGAACAATATTTTCTCCAACATGCTGGGCTTTAAAACCAAGCCAACCTTTGCTGCCGACGCTGCCGCGCAAACCGCGCCGCAGGTCCAGTTTTAAAAAGGGGGTTGGATGTTGCGGGCTTCGACAAGCTCAGCCTGACACAGAATACGTAATCCAAAGATTTGCAAATTAGGTGTCACCCTGAGCTTGTCGAAGGGCCGTATAAACAATATTTTTCCGGAAAATTATTTCTGTAAAAAAAGCATCTATGGCCAAATCAAATCCACCCCTGCTTTCGGAAGCCGACCAGCAACCCATTGTGGCCGCTATTGCGCGGGCCGAGGCTGCGACCACCGGCGAAATCCGGGTGTTTGTGGAGTCGTCGTGCACGTATGTGGATGCAATGGAGCGGGCCAAAGAGGTTTTTGCGCAGCTCCGGATGCACACCACCGAAAAACGCAACGCGGCGCTTATCTACGTGGCCCTGAAAGACAGGCAGTTTGCCGTTTTTGGAGATGAAGGCATTTATCCGCTGGCCGGTGCGGATTTCTGGAAAGAAGCAGCAGTAGAAATGGTTTCGTTTTTCCGGAATGCGGCCTATGGAGAAGGCATTGCGGCGGCGGTGACGGCCATCGGACGGGTGCTGGCCCTTTATTTTCCGGAAAACGATGCGGCAAACCCGAACGAACTCCCCGACGATATTGTTTTTGGTGCATGATAAAGACTTTTTGTAAATACCTGCTCTGGACACTGTTTCTTTTTGGAACGGTGCCGGCGCTTTATGCCCAGAAAAACAGCGATTTTCCGGAGAAACCCAACCCGCTGCTGCCCGTAAACGACTATGCACATGTGCTGTCGGCAGCCGAGGTGTCGCAACTATCGGAAAAGCTCCGTCAGTACGATCGCGAAAGCTCTACGACCATTATCGTGGTCACTATTCCCTCCATTGGCGGCTATGAAGTGGCCCAGTATGCCACCGAGTTGGGCAACCGCTGGGG
>JAEVZP010000043.1 GCA_023392185.1 Bacteroidota bacterium | reverse complement strand
TACTCGTCTTTCAGGATAGTAGCCAGTTCGTTAACTTCTTTTACAGTCAGGTTAACGAGTTGTTCTGCGAATTGTTTCAGATCTGCCATGATTGCAGGAAATTTAGAAATCTTGGGTTAGGAAAAATTATGAGTGAGCTTGGAAGCCGGAATTCAGGGGTGAGGGATGAGGGGCGAAAAAATCACTCTTCATCCCTCAACTTTTACGCAGCGCGTTCTTCGAGCGCTTTGACCAGCGAAGCCAGTTTGCTGCCGGCGTTGAGGCCAGAGATAACGTTTTTCGTCGGAGACTGTAGCAGACCGATGATTTCGCCGATAAGGTCTTGCTTGCTCTTGAGGTTTTTCAGCGCAGACAGCTGATCGTCGCCTACGAATACGTCGCCGTCCACGAAAGCGGCTTTGAGGGCCGGCTTGGTGTTTTTGCCACGGAATTCAGACAGGATGATGGCCGGTTCTTTCGGGTTCTCCGAGAACATCAGCGCCGTCACACCATGCAGCGAATCGAAGGTGCCTTTGAAACGCTCTTCGTCGAGGGCCTCGAGGGCCTTGCGCACCAGCGTGTTCTTAGCCACCTTCATCTCTACGTTTTTAGAGAAGCAGATGCGGCGCAGCTGGTTCACCTGAGCCACAGTGAGGCTTTCGGTGTTGGTGAGGTAAAAATTGTTATATTGAGAGAACTTCTCCTTGAGCAGTTCAATCGCTTCAGACTTTTGAGCGGGGGTCATTGGGTTGATGTTTTGCTAATGTGCGGATTTGCTAATCTGCGAATGCACATCAAAAGTGAGTGTGTATCTGAAAATGACTGACGCCGGTGTTGCTTCCAGGAAAGCACAGCGACGGATCAGCACCTTATCATTAGCCGACGGATTTGGGGTCGATCGTGATGCCCGGGCTCATCGAAGAAGCCATAGACACGCCTTTCACGTACGTGCCTTTTGCAGTCGAAGGCTTCATGCGCACCAGCGTGTTGATGAGTTCCTGCGCGTTTTCAGACAGTTTTTCCGGCGTAAAGGAAACGCGGCCGATAGAGGCGTGGATAATACCGGCTTTGTCGATTTTAAAGGCAATTTTACCACCTTTTACGTCGGTTACGGCAGCGGCCACGTCGTTGGTAACAGTACCGGTTTTCGGGTTCGGCATCAGGTTGCGCGGACCGAGCACTTTACCGAGACGACCGATTTTCGGCATCACCGAAGGCGTGGCTACAATCACGTCGATATCGGTCCAGCCACCTTCGATTTTGGAAACGTATTCGTCCAGACCTACAAAGTCGGCGCCGGCAGCTTTTGCTTCGGCTTCTTTGTCGGGTGTGCACAGCACCAGAACGCGCTTGGTTTTACCCGTGCCGTGGGGCAGGGAAGAAGTGCCTCGGATCGCCTGATCGGCTTTCTTTGGATCTACGCCCAGACGAATGTGCAGATCTACGGAAGCGTCAAACTTAGCGGTGTTGATATCTTTTACCAGGGCAGCAGCCTCGGCGAGGGTATATTGGCGGGTAGCGTCCACTTTCGTGTTCGCTGCCTTTCTTTTTTTAGTTACGGTTGCCATTTGGTTTCAAAAGGATTGAAATGGATGGAGAAAAAAGAGGGGGAAACGAACTTAGAATGGCGCAGTGCCTTCTACAGTGATGCCCATGCTGCGGGCGGTGCCGGCCACCATCTTCATGGCGCTTTCTACTGTAAAGCAGTTCAGGTCGCTCATCTTGTCTTCGGCGATGGTCTTTACCTGATCCCAGCTTACTTTCCCGATTTTGTTGCGGTTGGGCTCTTTAGAACCTTTTTGGGCTTTGGACGCTTCCATCAGCTGCACGGCAGCCGGAGCGGTTTTAATAACGAAGTCAAAAGACTTGTCGGAATATACGGTGAGCAGTACCGGAAGTACCTTGCCCATTTTATCCTGCGTGCGCGCATTGAACTGCTTGCAGAACTCCATGATATTCACGCCTTTGGAGCCGAGGGCCGGTCCAATTGGGGGCGCAGGATTGGCTTGGCCGCCTTTGGCCTGCAGCTTCACGTAGCCAGTGATTTCTTTGGCCATAATGAAAATTGAGTTTTGGTGTTAACGAATAGGCCCCTTCCGACTTCTCCCAAAGGGAAAAGAGAATAGAAACCGTTCTCCCAAATGCTTATAAAAAGAGCACTCTTCGAGAAATGGAGCGCAAAGGTATGAAATCTCCCATTTATAGCAAAACAAAATGTAGAAAATAAAAAGGCCGTGCTTTAAAGCGGCGGTTCCGGAAAGCGGGAGCAGGGCAGCGCCGAAACTGCGGCTGCGGTTGGACCGCCTCTGGGAGGGACGGGTTTTTTAGAAATTGAGGAGGCGGTTTTTCCGGAAAATGCTTCATAGCAGGCCTTCTGGTTTTTGGAGAGACGCCCGGGGTGGGCATCTCTACAGGCAGTGTTTATGTTTTGGGTTTGGGGAAAAGGGGGAATACACTTGCCCCTGTGGAAGTGCCCTTTTGTCTGTCGTCTCCAAACGCCCTGCCGCAGCAATACTTTTGCCCCCTGTAAAATGTATACTTCCGAAACCCAAATCCGCGTGCGCTACGCCGAGACCGACCAGATGGGGGTCGTCTATTACGGCAACTATGCACAATATTATGAACTGGGCCGCGCCGAAGCGATCCGCCAGCTGGGCTTTACCTACCGCGAACTCGAAGCCCTGGGCATCAGAATGCCGGTCACCGGCATGACGAGCCGCTACCTGCGCCCGGCGCTCTACGATGACCTGATTACTGTCAAAACCACTCTGCGCAAGCTTCCCGAAGGCAGCGTCATCGAGTTTCACCACGAACTTTTCAACGAAGCAGGCCAGTTGCTCAACACCGGAAGCGTTTCGCTTGTTTTCTACGATTTTGAAAAGCGCGCCCGGGTGCACATGCACCCGGAAATGCACCGCCGTCTCCAACCTTTTTTTGACATTCAGGATTGATGGAAAACCCAAACAACATTACGGCCATCCTCGTTACCATCGGCGATGAACTGCTCATCGGACAGGTAATCGACACCAACAGCGCCTGGATGGGCAAAGCCCTTTCCCGCCTCGGCATCCGGGTGGAGCAGCGCATCGCCATTGCCGACCGCCGCGAGGCCATCACAGAAACGCTCGACCGGGCCCTGCAAAGCGCCGATCTGGTGCTCCTGACCGGCGGCCTCGGACCTACCGCCGACGACATCACCAAGCCAACGCTGGCGGAATATTTTGGCGGCACACTGCACACCGACGAACGGGTGCTGGCTCATGTAACCGCTTTTTTCGAAAACCGCAACCGACCCATGCTGGCGCGCAATGCCCGGCAGGCCGAAGTGCCGCAAAACTGCGAGGTGCTGTTCAACGAGACAGGGACTGCGCCGGGCATGTGGTTCGAAAAAGAAGGCAGGATCGTGGTTTCCCTGCCGGGCGTACCCTTCGAGATGATCCACCTGATGGAAACGCAGGTGCTGCCCCGGCTTCAGGCTCGTTTTGCGCTGTGCCCTTTACTGTATCAGAACCTGCTGGTGGCCGGTGAGGGCGAAAGCTTTATCGCCGAGCAAATCGCCGACCTCGAAGCGGCGTTGCCCCTTTACATCCGGCTGGCTTATCTGCCGGGAATTGGTTTTCTGCGCCTGCGGCTCACCTGCAACGAAGGCAGCCGCAACAATATTGAAGCCGAAATGGAAGACTGGAGCCGCAAAATAGCCGCCCGGCTCGAAAAATACCTGGTCGCTACCGACGACCAGCCAATGCCCCAGATCCTGGCTGAGCGGCTCGGGGAAAATGGCTGGCGCCTCGGCCTGGCCGAAAGTTGTACGGGCGGCTACATGGCGCATTTGCTGACCCAAACGCCGGGCGCCTCTGCATATTTGCAGGGCAGCCTGGTGTGTTATCAGCCTTCGGCGAAAGAGAATCTGCTGGGCGTCTCATCCGAAACCATTACCGCCCACGGCATTGTGAGCGAAGCAGTAGCCGCCGAAATGGCCCGGGGCGCTGCCCGCGCCCTGAACGCCGACATCGGATTTGGGATTACCGGCTGGCTGGAAAAACAAGGCGATGCGCACGCACCGGGCGGTACCGTGTGTATGGCGGTACAGCTGGGCGAACGCCTCGAATCCAAAACCTTCCGCTTTGCCAGCGACCGGCTGCGCAACAAAGAGCTGGCGACGCAAAACGCCTTTCTGATGATCCTCCGTTTCCTCAAAAAGCACCCCGCCGGGACTGAGAAAAAGTAACCCGCGCTGCCATGTGTCTTTCCCAACGACCCCTGATTTTGGTGGGCATGCCCGGTTCCGGAAAAAGCTATTGGGCCCAGCGGCTGGCGGAAGCCTGGGGCGGTCGTGCCCTCGACCTGGATGCAGAG
>JAEVZP010000192.1 GCA_023392185.1 Bacteroidota bacterium | reverse complement strand
GCCATGCATCGGCCGCAGGCATCACCGATATTGCCATTGTCATCCACGACGGCGTGCAGGTGCTGGATACCTACCACACGCTCGTCAACCCGGGATATTCCATTCCGCGTTTTATTCAGGGCCTCACCGGCATCACCGATAAAATGGTGGCGCACGCGCCCGCTTTTGAAGAAATTGCCGAAACCGTCGCCGGGATGCTGCGGGGCAAAATCTTTGTGGCCCACAACGTCAATTTCGACTACTCCTTTGTAAAACACTGCCTTGATGCTGCCGGTCATCGCTTCGAAGCCCGCAAGTTGTGCACCATTCGCTACGCCCGGAAAGTGATTCCCGGACTGCGCCGCTACGGCCTCGCCTCCATTTGCCCGGAGTTGGGCATCGAGCACAATGACCGCCACCGCGCCCTCGGCGATGCCGAAGCTACCGCACGCCTGTTTGCGCACCTGGTTGCCCACGACTCCAAAGACGAACTCAAAGCGCTTCTCAAAGGCCGCAATCGCGAACAGTACCTGCCGCCGCATGTTCCGGTGGAAGAACTGGACGGCCTGCCGCCGTCGCCAGGCGTCTATTATTTTTACAACGCTGCCGGAAAACCGGTGTATGTAGGCAAGGCGCTGAACCTCAAAAAGCGGGTTCGGAGCCATTTTTCCAACAACAAAACTTCCCGGCAAAAAGCCGATTTCCTTCGCGAAATCCACCGCATTTCTTACACGTCTGTTGCCACCGATTTGATGGCCCATATTCTGGAAAGCGTAGAAATCCGGCGGCTGTGGCCGTCACATAACCGCAGCCAGCGCGGCTTTCACCCCCGTTTTGGGCTTTTTTCTTATGAAGACCGGAATGGATTTCTGCGCCTGGCCGTAGAAAAACACCGGATGGTGGCGCCTGCGCTGTATTCTTTTAATACGCTCAACGAAGGTTACCGGCGGCTGCGCGGGCTGGCAGAAGATTTTTCCCTCTGTCCGCGTTTGTGTGGCCTGGCGCCCGAGGCCGACTGTGTGGGAGGCTTGCCGGCAGTAGGCTGCGAGCAGTATTGTGCTGAGGATCCTTTTTTCTACAATGCGCGGGTAGAAAAAGCGATGACGGCCCTTCAAAGCCAGCTGCCTTCTTTTGCTTTGCTGGACGCTGGCCGGGAAACGGGCGAGCGCAGTTGTATTCTGGTGCAGAAAGGCAACCTGTGTGCCATGGGGTATATGCCGGAAGCTATCGAAGCCCAATCCTGCGAGCAGCTCCGCGAAATCCTGGACCCGCTGCCCGACAACGACTATATCCGCACGCTGGTGTACCGCCACGCCGCCGATTTTCCGGAAAAAGTAGTGCTTTTATGACTTTTCAGGTCTATCGGTGGTTTGTACGAGAGACTTAACAAGTTTTAAGAATACTTACTCACCGCTGCGCCGCACCAGCCATTCAGCTGT
This sequence comes from Bacteroidota bacterium, assembly GCA_023392185.1. Taxonomy (GTDB): domain Bacteria; phylum Bacteroidota; class Bacteroidia; order Chitinophagales; family Chitinophagaceae; genus UBA1952. The sequence goes on along the minus strand of JAEVZP010000192.1, from coordinate 7,704 downwards.
GGCAACTACCAGAATCAATACAAACATCCACTTCCAGTCGATCAGCGGCCTGGGCGTTTCAGCGGTTTCGATCCGCGGTTTGAGTACATCGGTCTCCTGAAGCATCTGGAGGAGATCGGCTGCCTGCTGCCACGGGCGAACGGTGCCCCCGAACCGCCCGGCGAGTGCTTGTAAAAACGGGTAGTCGGCACCGGTTTGCAGCAGCTCTAAAGGCATTTCTGCAACTACGAAAGCGCCGCCGTCGCTGTAGGTTCTTCCATCCACCACTGCCTTGCCGCTAAATCGATAGCTGCCCGGAAGCAGGATGCCCATATGAAGCCGGTAGCTGCTGCCGACCCGGTCCATTTTGAAAGCACGTGCCCGGCCGGCGCTGTCGGTAATCGTCACGCTCACCTCGGCGTCGTTTACACTTTGATTGCCCGCGTTGAGCAGATAGCCGTTGAGGACCACACCTTCGCCGTCGTTCCATTCCCATTTAGGCATGTCCAGCCGAAACTTCCGCTCGCCCATACCAGCTGCCAGAAATGTCACTGTCTGCCGGATGCATTCATCCACAATGCGCTGCTCTTTGCGTTGCCGGTATTCTGAAAGCCGCCAGCGCCAGAGACCTTCGCCAAGTGTTACAGCCATGGCAGGTTTTCCGCTACGCAGTGCCCAGAGCGGCAGGTCGGGGGCTTCCCGCTGCCGGAACAGGCTTTGTGCATCGGCGGCGAGGCGAATATTATTACCCGAAAGCGAGAGCGGAGGCAGTCGATCCGTGAGGGCTTCCATGCCGGGAGGCGGCACAAAAAGAGAAAATCCGGTTGCCGGAGGCAAGGCATAGGAAAACCGCGAATGCGCGGTTCCGCCGTCAAGAGCGACCATCTGCTGTGCAGCATTAAAAGCGCTTGCCGAAGTCGTGGGCGTCAGGATAAACCAGGTTGGAATGCTGGTTGCCGGAAGGGTAGTCGCGGGCAATCCATGCAGAATAGCCACATCATAACCAGCCGGATTGACCGTCGTTCCGGTTTGCACCGTCAGGTCATAGCTTTCCACTGTGCGGAGCGCCTCGCGCAGGGCTTTCACATCGGGGTGGGGCACAGCGGCTGCCAGGAGGATTTTTTTCTTGGATTCCACCACTTCTACATAAAACCGGCGGCGGTTGTTTTGCGTGTTGCGCTCGCCGGGAGCGGCCGGCAGTTGGATGGTATAACCATACAAACCGGCGCGTGGGGCAGCCAGGGTAAAGGATGCGGGCCGGTCGAAGCGATCGCCGGAAACGGTAAAGGAAACAGCGCCGCCGCCGCTGTTGGGGCCGGAAACCGTGGCGGTGGTGGCGTGGCCGGCCAGCCCGGTAGCCAGCAGGTCGGCGCGCACCTCGAAGGTGCTGCCACGGGCAACGGTGCGGGGGGCATAAATACGGCCGATACGCAGGTCTTTTTCCAGCGCCGTGTCGCCTACCGAGAGCACGTGTACCGGTGCGGTAAGGGGCACGCCGGCATATAGCGGATTGCTGCCGGCGTTGTAGCGGCCGTCGGTAGCAAGGATGACGGCGGCAGGCTGCCGTTTTCCGGAACGCGACACAGCTGCTTCGAGCGCTTCGGAGAGGTTGGTGAAAGGATCGGCGTAGCGGAAAAGCGTGTCTTGGCGGATGCCACTTCCAATGGAAAGGGAAAGTACCCGCACCTGCTTGCCCAGTGCGCTGCCCAGGGCTTGCAGTTTTTTCCGGAAATCTGTCGTGTCCTGCTCCAGCGCTTCGGCAATCGACCGGGAGTCGTCCTGCAGGAGCACCACCGTTTGTCGGCGTGTTTCAGACTGCCGGAATGGAAGGGTAGGGGAAAGCAGCAAGATCCAGACGAGCAGCCACAAAAGGCTGCGCAGCGCAGCGGTGAGCCACGGGCGTGGCATGCCTTTACGGGTATCGGAACGGAAGACGAGCCACCCGGCAACGAGGGCGCTTCCAAAAGCAAGAATCCACAGCAAGACGGACATCAGCCCGAAAGTAAGGCGTAGCCGCTCAATATGAAGCCAGGAGGATAAAAGGCTTAAGACTACAGACAAAAGAGAAATAGGAGGGTTGGAAGTATAGGCCCTCCGTCAAATCCTTCTAAACCAGAAAATTTCCGGAAAAATCTTCGCCCGGAGCGCCGCTGCGCCCTCCTGATGGTATTTTTACCGGCTTTTTTATACATTATGAAACTTTCCAAGGGAGCAGCCGTCGGTTTTATCTTCATCACCCTGACCATAGATGTCATTGGCTTTGGGCTGATCATTCCGGTAATGCCGGACCTGCTCATGGAGCTACAGCACATTCCGCTCAACGAAACGAGCAAGTGGGGCGGCTACCTGATCGCCGCTTTTGCCACCACCCAGTTTTTGTTTGCGCCGCTGATGGGGAATCTCAGCGACCGCTATGGCCGCAGGCCGGTAATCCTGATCTCGCTGCTGGCGTTTTGCATAGATTACCTGATCCTCGCCCTCGCGCCCAACTACTGGATTTTGTTTCTTGGGCGGGTACTTTCCGGAATGACCGGTGCCAGCTTTACCGCTGCTTCCGCCTACATCGCCGATGTAAGCACCGATGAAACGCGGGCCAAAAACTTCGGGCTCATTGGCGCAGCCTTTGGCGTTGGTTTTATCCTGGGGCCGGCGCTGGGCGGCTTTATGGCCACCTGGGGCGTGCGCGCGCCGTTTTATGCAGCGGCCGTCTTGTGTTTTCTCAACTTCCTGTACGGCTATTTCGTTTTGCCGGAATCGCTGAAGCCGGAAAACCGCCGCCCGTTCGATTGGAGAAAGGCCAATCCGGCGGGGTCGTTGCGCTTTTTCGGAAAATACCCCAAGATTTCTGCCCTGGTGCTTGCATTTGTTTTTATCAACCTGGCGGCGCATGCCGTGCAAAGCAACTGGAGCTATTTTACGATGTATGTCTTTAGCTGGACGGAGCGGCAGGTGGGCATCTCGCTGGCGATCGTGGGTGCGCTCGTTGGGCTGGTGCAGGGCGTGCTGATCCGGGTGGTGAATCCCCGGCTGGGCGATGCCCGCAGCGCCTATCTTGGATTGGCGCTCTACACCTTGGGACTGGCGCTCTTTGCCTTTGCTTCCGAGGGTTGGATGATGTATCTGTTTCTGATTCCCTACTGCCTTGGCGGCTTTGCCGGTCCGGCGCTGCAATCCATCATCACCCGCGAAGTGGATGAAAATGAACAAGGACGGTTGCAGGGCAGCCTGACGAGCCTGATGAGTCTGACATCCATTTTCGGGCCGCTAATCATGACCCGGTTGTTCTATTTCGCGACTTCCAAAGGCGCTGAATTTCATTTTCCGGGCGCGCCATTTTTGCTGGGTGCTTTGTTTATGTTTATCAGTCTTGTGTTGACGTGGCGGGTGCTGTCAGGGCGTCGGGAGCGACGCCTGGCGCAGCGAGCGGCACGGGCAGAATCGTAAGGGTTTTCTCTTCAAAAAAGGCGTTTGATTGCGTTTGGGATTCAAATAAGTGAAGCGTGGCGATTACTTTCGCCCACTCCTGTAGAAAGCCACTTTAGCTTTTCCGGAAAACCACCATACGTATGAAGAAATACCTTTCCTACCTGCTAATCGCCGCCACAGGCATCGGCTGCCAATCGGGTGCCGACAACGCCAGCGCCGATGGCAACGCAACCGAATTGTTTTACAATGGCAACATCATTACAATGGCGGGCGATGCCCCCGAAACGGCCGAAGCCCTTGTAACTCAAGACGGTAAAATCGCTTTTGTGGGAACGCTTCAGGAGGCGAAAAAGGCTTTCGGCAATGCCGCGCAGACAGACCTTGGCGGAAAAACCCTGCTGCCCGGTTTTATTGATCCGCACAGCCACTTCGGGATGGTCTCCAATGCTATGGGCCAGGTGGACCTGAACCCGCAACCCGTGGGTTCTGTCAACGCCATTGCTCAGTTAAAGGAGCGGCTTCTGGCTTACAAAGCTGAAAACAAGATCGCCGACGGCGAATGGATCTTTGGCTGGGGCTATGACGATGGGCAGCTAACTGAAAAGCGCCATCCGACCAAAGCAGAAATTGACGCAGTACTGCCCAACAACCCGGTCTTTATCATACATACCAGTGGGCACATGGGCGTAGCAAATACGCTGGCCCTGCAGCAGCTGAAGATAACTGCCGCGACGCCCGATCCGGACGGTGGTCATATCGACCGGATGGCAGGCGGCAAAGAACCCAACGGTCTGTTGCAGGAAACGGCTATGTATCCGATGATGGGCACCATGATGGAAGTGCTGAGCACCAAGAAAGGCGATTTCTTTGACAAAACTCAGGAATACTATGCACAACACGGTATTACGACTGCCCAGGACGGCATGACCGACCGGCACACCCTTCAGTTTTTTCAAGCGCAGGCCAATGCCGGAAAACTGAAAATCGACCTGGTGGCATTAGGCGGATTCAGCGATCTGGAAGCCAACCTGAAAGACAGTTCGCTGAACTGGAAACAGTATCACAACCATTTCAAGACCCAAGGCACCAAGATTATTTCCGATGGCTCGCCGCAAGGCAAAACCGCTTACTTTACGAAGCCTTTCCTGACGCCGGTGCCGGGCTGCCATGCCGACTGCCGGGGGCTTCCGAGTCTTTCGCAGGAAGCGCTCAATAAACTGTTTGTAACTGCCTACCAGGCCAATAACCAACTCTTTATTCACAGCAACGGCGACGCATCTATGGACATGGTCATTCAGGCACATGAAAAAGCCTGTACAGAACTGGGACAGCCCTTGGACAAAGAGCGGCGCACAGTGGTGATCCACTCGCAGTTTGTGCGGCCCGACCAGTTGCAGAAGTACGTTCAATACAAAATAGAACCGTCGTTCTTCACCAACCATGCTTATTTCTGGGGCGATGAACACGTCAAAAATCTGGGTGCCGAGCGGGCCGGATTCCTCAGCCCGATTGCTACTGCCGACCGCCTGAAACTCCACTACACCAACCACTCCGACGCCACGGTGACGCCGATCAGCCCGATGTTTACCGTGTGGACGGCCGTGAACCGGACTTCGCGCACCGGTGCGGTGATTGGTGCTGCCGAGAAGGCCACACCTTATCAGGCACTGAAAGCCATTACCCGCAACGCCGCCTATCAGTATTTTGAAGACGGCAGCAAAGGCACCCTGGAGAAAGGCAAGCTGGCCGATCTGGTGATTTTGGATAAAAACCCGCTGACCACACCTCCGGCAGACATCCGGTATATTCAGGTGGTGCAGACGATCAAAGAAGGTAAAACTATCTACAAGCAATAACCGGGAAAGCAGTTTTTTTGCCTCCTGCACAAAAAAATCCCTGTTTCCTTTTGCCGTTTTTTCCGGGCGTTGGGGAGACAGGGATTTTCTTTTTAAGATGCCTCGCGCAAAATCTTCTCTATTTTCCGTCCCGCAGCCAGTTCATCCACCAGTTTATCCAGATACCGGACGTTGCGGGTAATTGGGTTTTCAATGGCTTCAATCTGATAGCCGCAGATTTTCCCTTTGATAAGCGCTGCGTTTGGATGGAGGTTTGCTTGGTCAAAGAAATCTTCGAAAGTCGTTTTCGCTGCAAGCAGTTCTGCAATCTTCGCGTCATCAAAACCAGTAAGCCAGGTGATGACCTGATGCAGTTCGGCTTTGGTGCGTCCCTTGCGCTCTACTTTGGCTACGTAGTGCGGATAAACAGAGGCAAACGTCATGGCCGCCATGCGGGCGTCGTGTTCGGCAGAGGGTTTCATACGGTTGCTGATTTAAAAAACTTCCGGGCTTTTTCGCGGCGGTGCGGGCATCCGGGCCAGCAGCAGGGGGCCTTTTTTCCTTCTTTCACGTCTTCCGACAGGCGCTGAATGTGCTCGCTACGGGTTTCGACCTTCTTCACGATGGTAACCCAGCAAATCCATTCGTTGCGCTGAATAGGCGTCAGGCCGTTCCATTTCTGAAGCAGGACGGCGTCGGCAGCCAGAATGGTTTGCAGGTCTTCGGGCACTTCATGGAGGATGCCGTTGGAGATTGCTTCGGTCATGGTTGGGAAAATGGCTAATTGATAACGCTAAAAACCTCTTTCATATCTACTTCTAATTGTGGAAAAAGGCCACACGGAATTTTGTCTTCGTTGCTGTACATCATCCGGAACTGATACTGGTCGTCGCGCAGGTCGAAGACGGTAACGGTTTGGTCGCCGGGCTGCACAATCCAGTATTCTTTTACGCCTGCTTCCTCGTACAACTTGAATTTGGATTGAATTTCCGCTTTGTTGTTGCCGGGGCTGAGGATTTCAAGAATCCAGTCGGGTGCGCCGAGGCAGCCCTTCGCGTCAATTTTTGCATCATCGCAGATCACGCACAAGTCGGGCTGCACCACGGTGTAAATGGTTTTATCATCGGTGCTTTTAATATTGTCGGGTAGCCGGACGTCGAAAGGGGCAGAAAAAACGCGGCAGCCGGATTTCCGGAAATGGTTTGCCAGTTGCCGGTGCAATTCTCCGCTGATCGTTTGGTGGAACGTAGAAGGCGCAGCCAGCTTTGCAAGCCAGCCTTTGAACAACTCTACGCGTTCTTTGAACCGCCACGTCAGGTAATCAGCGTAAGAATAGCGTTTCGAAAGGTCGAGTTGAGAAATATCGGTAATCATGGGGCCAGACAAAAATAAGCGATACTTCGGAAGCTGTTTAGAGGCGTGTTATTTCCGGAAAACGGGCCTTTTTGGCTCGCGCAGGCTTGTCCGCGATGGAGACTGCGGCAGTGCGTTTTTGAGCTCGAACCGTTACGGAACTACAAGCTTTGCTGCTGCGGAACGGGGACTTGACAGTACAATCAGAAGACCGATGACAGGACTGAGGACGATACACCAATAGACGGACCTGCCATATCCTATTTGCCTGCGGATACCGATGAAATTAGCAATTAAATGCGTCAACCCAAAGTAGAGGGCAACTACAACAAACCAGGTGAAGTTCATATTTGTTATTTTTTGTTACTGCAAATCTATGGCTATTGGGTTCGATGTCCAATAAGGTGACTATTAGCAAAAGGCTAATTTCCGGAAAATGGTGCGTTTTATATAAGCATTGAAACCATCCTCCGTTCTGCCATACCGGTTCATAGCTCTTTCTTCATAACCACTATGTCTTTATCTCCTAAAGTAAATCGTTCCAGGGGTTGCCAGGCCAGCCTTTTGTACAGATTTTCTGCTGTATGCGTGAATAAATAAATTTCTTTCAGCCCCAGCTCTGCTGCATGGGCCTGTATATGGTTGCAAAGCAATGCACCCAAACCTTTCCCTCTGTGATGAGGTTGCGTATAAACCAGGGCCAGCCAGTTTTGATAGCTCTTCAATCGGGGCTTTTTATCAAGGAGGCTAACATGGTTGTAAAGTCCGCCGGTAGCAACGGGGTTACCGTCAAGTGTCAGCAGCACCTGAAACTCGTGGTTTTGGGCTGATAACTTGCTGATTTTTCCGATTGTCGCCTGAATGGGTAGGTTCCATTCTTTTAAATACCAATCCGCAATAACGCCGATGTTTTCGCTATCCTCCGGCTGGATGATCTGAAATTTCATAGTGCTAGAACGTAAAAACGTCTGCTGCTATTTTAGCTTGAAGCGGTCTCCTAAATAAATTTCTTTCTGAAAAAGCAGGTTATCTTTTAGCTGCGCTGCTACTTCGCGGTGTCATTCCCGAAGGGACCGCGAAGCAGCAACGCAGTTCATCTGCGCAGATTCCC
>JAEVZP010000198.1 GCA_023392185.1 Bacteroidota bacterium | reverse complement strand
GCTTCTCCACGCCGTTTTTCCGGAAAACAGTGAGGAAATAAACGCCTTCCGGCAATGCATCGACAGCTATCTTCCAGCTGCCATTGGTGTGCTGATGCGCGGGCGCGGCCTGCTCTACCCCCCGAATATCCAGAAGCACAAGCGCAGCGATGTCTGTGCCCATAACCGTCACTTCCCGGTCGGCCGGATTGGGATAAATTTCCAAAGCCGCCGACGGACCTGAAAGCCGTACGCTCCGGACTGGTGAGTAGCTGCCGGCACCGCTATGGTCTTCCTGATAAAGACGGTAGTAATGCAATCCCCATCCCGGAAGAGCATGGTAATATTCAAAGGAAGCGCCGGAAGAACCGCCTTCTGTACGGCTGTCCACAAATCCAACCGCGTTCCAATGCCGGGCGTCTGTACTGTGCTCGACCCGGAACCCTTTGTTGTTCGCTTCGGAGCCCGTGCGCCAGCGCAGCCAGACGCCGTTGTCGGACGCCAGCGCTTGAAAAGAAAGCAACGTGACCGGCAGCGGGCTACTCCAGGAAAGCCGGTACGTAGCTTCGGCGGAAGGCACCCCGGCGCTGTCCACATAAGCATAGGCAAACTGAGTGGTTTTATAGCCGCTGCCGGTAAATTTCAGCGTTAGCAGCGACGGGTCAAAACCGGAAATTGACTGTCCCGCAACAATGCTGGTGCCGTTATAGAACAGGGTGCCGTTTGTGGGAAGGGTATCTATCCGTATGGTTCGATTGGTGGTTGTGGCATCCAGCACGCCGTCTTCCGGATCGTTTCCGGAAAGCGCCGGGAAAGGGCTTCCGTCCAGGGTGATGACCGTATCTACAACCGGCTGCCAGCTTGCCTGTGCATAATTGACGCTGTTGGCTGTAGGTATCTGCTCGATACCAAAACCGGCATCTGAAACGCTGGTACTCAGGTTGAGGAAGGAAAGAATCAGATTTTGGGTATTCTGACGTTGCGCCACGACGGTTGCACCGCTGCGAGCACTCACGCCGGTCCAGCCGGGCGCCAACTGCGGCGACAGTGCAGAAAGGGCGCTGCCGGGAACTGGCGCAGCGGTAAGCGAATAAAGGCGCACCTCATAATGATTGCCTGCCGGGATATTCGTAAAACTATAGCCCGGTGCAACATCCGAAACCGTTGCTGTATCAAAAACCACCGGTACGCCGGCATAGGTCTTATCATTTTGAATCAGGACCGCATAAAGCTTTTGTCCGGGCCCGGCCGCTTTCGTATAAGCCTCGCTGCTTTCCTGGATGCCGTTGCCGTTGGCATCATTCCAGACATTTCCGGAAACCGACAAAGGTGTAGCAGGCACGTCAAACTGAATGGTGAGCGTGCTACTGCCGGCGCTGTGTTTATGGCCGTTGTCCACTGCATAAAAAGGAATTGAAACCGATATGCTGCCCGTGCCGGATGGGTCTATAGCAACCGGAACGGATGGATTACCGCCGCTCATCGGTATCCGGACGGCTCCGGGCCAAGAGGTGCAGCCAAACAGCGGCGGGCACACGCCGCCGGCGGGATTTACATATACCACACTATCGATTTTTAGATAGTTTACGCCCACAGGAAAGCCCGTAATCACGATGCTGTCCACCGTTCCGTCGGCATCGGCTGCCGTAAAACTCCCGCCGGGAAGCGTATAAAAATTATAGCCCTGTGGATTGACGGTTGTGAGCGTATTATTGGCGGTTATAGGAATTTGCTCCAGCCCAAAATTGGCATTGGCGACCCCTCTTGACCCCAGCGTAACGGTTAGTTTGCCGTCTGCCAGGCCGTCGTTTCCGGAATCGGCGCTCAGGTGTTCACCGGTAAATACAAAAGCACCGGCGCCCGCCGGCGCTGCCGGAAGAATGGAAGTCGTAACGACAGTACCCAAGGCCGGCACGGCGCTCTGCGGTACAAAATACAGGCTATAGACGCCCTCCGTAGCGGTGCCGAAGCTAAAGCTGCCGCCGGCGGTTATGGGTTGGGGTGGCAATACCACCGTGTTATCACTCGTTCGGGTCAGCACTGCATAAAGACTGCCGGCGGCAAAGGGCGTACCTGTTGCATTGACTTTGCCGTCGGTCAGCGCATTGGCATCCCGGTAGATATGCCCGGAAAGCGTAACGCAGGTGAGCGTAGCCGAGAAAAGTGCATCCGGGCTGCGATAGGTGTTGTTGCGAACGTTGACCGTAAACTGGCGCTCGCCGGCGGTGGGTGCGGCGGCTGTGTTCTGATATTGCAAAGCATCAAGCACTGCTTCGGCCTCTGCCACGGTAAGGGTGCCACCGCCGCTTTTGGTGAAGGAAATCCGCCGGGTAGCCGTCGTGTCGGTAGCGCCGGCAACATCATAGGAAACACCGCCAATGGTAATGGTAGTAGCGATACTGGCAGCGTCGAGCGGAAGGGGCGTGGCCGCGCCATTAAAGGCCAGTTGCTCGCCCGCACCGTCTTTGATATCAGCTACCGCGAAGCGCACTTCCAACCCGTTGAGGTTGCCGTTGGCGGTGATGTTGCTCTGGCCGGCAGCCGTAAACGCCAGTGGGCTGCCGCATCCGCTCCGCTCGTTGACATTGCCTGGCAAAGCGGTGTTTAAATCCACCGAAGGCGCGCTGGTATTAACCGCCGTATTAAAACTTTGTCCCGAGGAGAAATCCAGGAAGAAGTAGGCCGCGCCATTGGTGATCGAGCCTATTTCCACATCAAAATTGCTTGCATTCTGATAGGAAAGGCGGACTCGGGTGCGCGGATCCAGGATATTCAGGATGTTGGAGTCGGTCGTGGATTCAAACCGCGTTCGTCCGGTGTTTGTGTCGAAGCTGGTCGCTATCAGCGTCGGATTGCCCAGCTCGGCGCTGCTAAAGCTCTTAAAGGAATTGTATTGCTTTGAGTTCACACTGTTGTTGCCGTCCAGATCATACGTATTGAGCCGGATGTTTTGCAGCGTGATGTTGGTACCCGAATGAGTAACGTCGTTGTAGCTGCCGCCGAGGATAAACTGGAAGTTGAAAAGCACGCTGCCGCCACCGCTCAGAAAGTTGATCATCGGCGAGAAAAAGGCCGGGTGGTTATTACTGAAACCAGCGGCAGACACGGAATCCATATCGTAGGCGCGCCAGTCGCCGACACGGGTTACCCGCATTGTTTTGACAATGCAGTCTATCGCTGTTCCGTTGAGAGTAATCACATTTCGGTAGAGGACAATATCCCCCGGCCGTTGCCCGCCTTTGCGGTATCGTGTG
>JAEVZP010000122.1 GCA_023392185.1 Bacteroidota bacterium | reverse complement strand
GGCATGGCATTTCAGTTTAGAAAGAAAAAACCCGCGTACTTTATGAGCAAACCGGCCAAAATGTCTGTCTGGGACATCGTCAAACAAAGCTTTTCGGATTTCATAGACGACAACGTAACGAAACTGTCGGCCTCACTGGCCTACTATACCGTTTTCAGTATCGGGCCGCTGATTTTGATTGTGATTTCGGTTGCCGGCCTTTTCTTCGAGCAAAACCAGATTTCAGCTTCTCTGTACCAGCAGATTGAAGAATTTGTAGGAAAGAATGCCGCGCAGCAGGTGCTGCAGATTTCGGAAAACATGCGGATTCAGGAGCAAGGGAGTTTCTATGTCATCGTCGGCCTGATAACGCTCTTCATTGGCGCCACCGGAGTGTTTGCCGATATGCAGGACTCTATCAACATCATCTGGTCCATCAAGGCAAAGCCGAAACAAAGCTGGCTCAAATACCTTACCAGCCGGCTGCTTTCCTTCTCGCTCATCATCGGTTTGGGCTTTCTGTTGATGGTGTCGCTGCTGGTCAACACGTTTGTGGATCTGGTTTTCAACCGGCTGTTACAGTTTCTGGGAGAAGGGCAGGCATTTCTGGCTGCAATCGTCAATTACAGCATCACCTTCCTGGTTATCATGCTGTTGTTTGCGGTGATTTATAAGATTCTGCCCGATGCGCGCGTCCGTTGGAAAGACACCTTCGTGGGCGCAGCCGTAACCGGTCTTTTATTCATGGTCGGTAAGTTCGCTATTGGATATTACCTGGGCAGCTCCAACATCAGCAATCAATATGGCGCGGCCGCCTCGATTATTATCTTCCTGTTGTGGGTCAATTACTCGGCGCTGATTCTGTACTTTGGCGCTGAATTCACCAAAGTATGGGCGCTCAACCGGGGCAAAGGCATTGTGCCGAGCGAAGCCGCCGTTTTCATCCGCAAAAGCGAGGCAACGGAATCACCCTTTCACCCGCAGGACAAAGCAGCCAACCCGGAACTGCGGGGTGCGGTGATCCCAATCCTGCGCCTCGACGGCTCCGAGCCGGATGCCGAAGTTGCCAAGGCTGAAAAAGGAGCTCTGAAGTCTCAGAAAGAAGAGCAGAAAACAAAGGAATGAGCGCCCATCTTCTACTCCCTAAATCCTAAACCCCTAACCCCCTTTTATGGCTCGTTCCCTGGTTCGTAATATTTCCTGGAAAGGCCACACCCTGCCGGCCAGCATCCTGACACAGCAGCGCCCCGATGGCCTTTATTATGAGGTTAATGTGCCCGACATTCCGCGTTTCCGGATGCGCTGGAGCCCACTTGACCGCTACGATATTGTGGAAGAAGATGGTGTAGAAGTGCCCTACGAACTGGTTTTGATTATTGCTGATTTGCTGCCGCCGCCCCGCCGGCATGAAGCCTCTTAACCGGCAGCAGCCCTGCTCTTTATGGAATCAGTTCAAAACGCTTTTTTCATAAATCAGGGCTGTTTGGGACAGGCATTTGGAAGCCTTTTCCAGGGAGCTTTGGGGTTTAAATTTCCGGAAATTTCCGGAAAAAGAAAGCCCTTAAAGCCTTTAAGGAATCAGTACCCGGCGGACGGCCGTGCCCGTGGGCGATTGTGCCCGCAGCAGGTACAGGCCTTTGGGATAAGGGGCCACAGAGAGTTCGCGGCTTTCGATCGTCGCTTCGGGCGGCAGGGTTTGCAACACCCGGCCGTGCATATCAAGCAGTTGCACGGTTGCAGCCGCAGGGGTCAAAAGGAAGATTTTTCCGGAAAAAAGATCCTGCCAGACTTCCAGAAAAGGGGTTCCAGGCGCTACCGTATTAGATACCAGCTGCGCATCCCGACAGGCACCGCTGTTGCCCCAGATGCATTCTACATACTGCGGCGAGTCGATATATGGGTTGCGGTTGCGTTGCAGCAAAAATGCTGCGTTGTTGCGGGCCACTTCTTTGGCGCTCACCGGGTCCATGCGGTGCCAGTCGAGCAACATCTGCACAGCCCAGGGCTTCAGTACAGATCCTACTGCCATTTCCCAGGTACTCCAGCTCGCGCCCTCGTTGAGGTAGCGGGTAGCGATGTAAAAATAGCTGCGGGCGATATCCCCCTTAAAAGAATCGATCGGCTCGAAGCAGGTGCCGGAGGGTGCACCGGGATAGATATTATTGCCGATTTTGGTGCCGTTACGGAATGTCCTGGTCGCGTTTCCGACTTTGCCATACGGCATGCTGCCCCGCTGATTGTTTACATAGTAATCGGTAGGATAGACGATCCACAGGTCGGACACCATTGGTGAGTTGCTGCCAAACTTGCTTTGGGGCCAGATATGCTCGCGGTTGTAACAACTGTTCTCATAGTTTTTACCGTTTCCGCATTGATTGGTGCTCAGCGTATACAGATAAGGTGGCGTACCGCCCGGAATGTCGGAATATATATCCCATACATAATTGGTTCCTGGCCGCTTATCGGTTGTTTTATAAGCGTTCCAGAGGCCCGGCGTGTAGCTCAGCACCGTGTGGCCTTTAATGATATTATAGAGGGCCGATTGCAGCTGCAAGCCGCTTTTGCCGGCAGCCGGCTGATAATAACCGGCAGGCGCCTGCGCACGCGCAACCGCAATACCGGCCAGCAAAACACACAGAACAAGATAAAGGCGCTTCATAAGCTTTAAATAATAGACAAAAGTAATCCCTGAAAGGTGTAAAAATTACCGGTAATTCAAATTCTATTTGTCAAATTGTCGGTTTGGGCAAAACGGCACTGGTTTTGATAATAGCTTTACAAACATGATTTTCAAAAAGAAAAAGACTATGCAGGAAAAGGATTTTCAAAACAATAACCCGGAACAGAACGATGCCCGCGATCTTTCGAAAGAGGAAGAAGCCATGGCATATGGCCTGAACACGGATGACAGCGTGTCAGAGAGCGGTTTTTATCAATCTGGAGAAGAAAAGGAAGCCGCTTCCAACACCGGCGACCAGGAACTGGAAGAAGCGCGGGATAAATACCTGCGCCTGGCGGCAGAATTTGATAATTACAAGCGGCGCACCGCAAAAGAGCGCATGGAACTGGTGCAGACCGCCGGCCGCGAAACCATTCAGGAGCTTTTGCCGGTGCTCGACGATTTTGAGCGCGCCGAAAAAATGCTGGAACAAGCGCAGGATACGGCAGCTGTGAAAGAAGGTTTTGAACTCGTTATCAATAAGTTGCGCTCTATCCTTAACCGCATGGGCCTGCGCCGTATGGAAAGCGCCGGTGAACCTTTCGACGCTGATCTGCACGAAGCGATTACCGAAATTCCGGCCCCAAATCCGGAAATGCAGGGTGCCGTTGTGGATGTCATTCAGCCTGGTTATTATCTCAACGATAAGCTGATCCGCCATGCTAAAGTGGTAGTTGGCAAATAAACGCATCCTCTTTAAAACAGTCCTTCTTTGAGCAAGCGTGTCAAGAAAAAGTCCCCTGAGGCGTTTCGAATAACCGTGTAGCTTCTTAATACGCACTCTTATTTTATGAAAAGAGATTACTATGAAGTGCTGAGCGTGACCCGAAGCGCCAGCGCAGATGAAATCAAAAAGTCGTACCGGAAAATTGCCCTTCAATATCACCCCGACCGCAACCCGGGGGATCAGGAAGCGGAAGAAAAATTTAAGGAAGCCGCCGAAGCCTACGACGTGCTTTCCAACGCCGACAAGCGGGCCCGTTACGACCGTTTTGGCCATGCCGGCACAAGCGGCCCGGCCGGTGGCCGCGGTGGCATGAACATGGATGATATCTTCTCCAACTTCGGCGACATCTTTGGCGGCGGCGGCGGCGGTGCAGATGATATCTTCGGTTCCTTTTTTGGCGGACAACGCGGCGGCGGCGGCCGGGGCAGAGGCACCCGTGGCTCCAACCTGCGCGTGAAGCTCAAGATGAGCTACGCCGAAATCGTGTCCGGAGCCAATAAAAAAATCAAGGTCAAGAAGCACGTTTCCTGTAAGTCGTGCGACGGCAGCGGCGCTAAAGACAAATCGTCTATCCAGACGTGTCAAACCTGCGGCGGCCATGGCCAGGTGCAGCGGGTACAGCAAACCTTCCTGGGCGCGATGCAAACGGTGACGACCTGCCCTACCTGTAACGGACAAGGCACTTCCATTACGGCTAAGTGCGGCAGCTGCCGTGGCGAAGGCCGCGTCTTTGGAGAAGAAACCCTTTCGCTCGATATCCCGGCGGGCGTGCAGGAAGGCATGCAGCTTTCCATGGGCGGCGCCGGCAACGCCGGCGAGCGCGGTGGGCCATCCGGCGATCTGCTGATTCAGATTGAAGAAGAACACCACCCGCACCTGACCCGCTCCGATATGGATGTGGTACACAAACTTCAGGTTTCCTTCCCGGATGCAGTGCTCGGCACCCGCGCAGAAGTGCCTACGATCGACGGTCGTGCCAAGATTACCATTCCGGCCGGCACCCAGAGTGGTAAGGTATTCCGGCTCAAAGGCAAAGGCTTTCCGGCTTTCCAGGGCTATGGGCGGGGCGACGAGCTGGTAGAAGTGGTGGTTTTCAGCCCGCAAAACGTATCGGCGGAAGAAAAAGAACTGCTCGAAAAGCTGCGCGCCTCCCGCAACTTCAACCCGGCCGCTCCTACAACGGAGTACTACGCGACCCCATCCGAAGAAAAAGCCGAAGAAGAAAAAGAAGGCAAAGGTTTCTTTGATAAACTCAAGGACGCTTTTAGCTAGCAGGCGCTTTTGTTTTCCTGGCTCTATTAACAGAAATCCCCTGTGCAATCAACGGCACAGGGGTTTTTGTGTGGGCTCCGGCAGGCCTTCTCAAAAGCAGTTTTTGAGAAAAATTTCCGGAAAATGCCGGTTTAGCAGCGCAGGGTTTTAACTGCTTACAACTCCATCGCCCAAGCCATCCGAGGCAGAAGAGCAACTACATCACCACACCGCTTTTTACGGCATACATCACCAGCCCGGCTACGTTGTGAGTGCCGGTTTTTTCCATCAGCGAAGCACGGATGCCTTCTACGGTGCGCGGACTCAGAAAGATGGTTTTGCCGATTTGTGCAGCCGTCATGCCATCGCAGATGAGTTGCAGCACTTCCTTTTCGCGGTCGGTCAGTGCCACCGCTCTCCGGAAAACCGGACTGACCTGCTTTTTGCGCACCATATTTTTGAGCATCAGACTGCTGACAAACTCGGAGAAGTAATAGCCATTTTCAACACAGGAGCGCAGTGCCAGATCAATTTCCGAGGATTCGGTGTCTTTGAGGAGATAGCCGTTGGCACCTGCCTCCAACAGATGTAGCACCAGCGCCGGATCGTTGTTCATCGTCAGGATGAGAACGCGAACGGTTGGAAACTGTTCCCGGATCAGCCGGGTGGTGTTCAGTCCGTCCAACACCGGCATGGTAAGGTCCAGCAACACCACATCGGGCAATGAGCGGGCCAGCAATTGCAGCAGCTCCTGGCCGTTGGCAGCTTCGCCCACCAGCTCCAGGTGAGGATAGTTCCCTAAAACCAACTGCAGCCCTTCCCGGAACAGCTTATGGTCGTCGGCAATCATATATCGGATCAGAGCATCCATAAAAAAAGACCTGAGTTTTTATAGGGGTTTGGGCAGATAGATTTCTACAAAGCTATCAGGATCGGCATCGGTCGGAAGCACCAGCGAGAGGCCGGCAGCTTTCAAACGCATCTCGATATTTTTAAGACCGATTGCATTCTTTTTTTGAAGCTGCGCGTGGTAAGCCGATTCGGTTAGTCTGGCGCCGTCGTGATAGATGCCGATGCAGGAATGGCCCCGGTGCAGATACAACCGGATCCGGATTTGTGTGGCCTGGGCGTGTTTGATAGTGTTGTTGACCCATTCCTGCACGATCCGGTAAACGGCCAGCGCCACTTCCGGCTCGGGCTCGGGCCACGCGCCGGTTTCTTCTGAAAAATGTGCCTGAATAGCACCCGTTTCGCTGAGCAGGGTCACCAGCGATTCCAGCGCTTTGTGCAGGCCGAGGTATTGGATGGTACGCGGCTGTAGTTGGTGCGACAGGCTGCGAACTTTCCCGATGCTTTCGTCGAGCAGCGTTTTAGAATAGGCAATCAGCTTGGGGTCGGCGGGGGTACGCTCGGCCTGGGTCAGGAAAAGCCGGATGGAGGAAAGCGTCGCGCCGACGTCGTCGTGCAGTTCAGTGGCAATGCGCAGGCGGACCGCTTCTTCGCCTTCTATGGTAGCCTGCATCAGCTCCAGGCGTTTACGGGTTTGAAAATCGCGCAGCTGCGACTGATGCCGGATGATACGGCGCTGATACAAAACCAAAAAAGCAATGATGCCCATCGCCAGCAGCAGCAGGATGATGATGGTGGCAACAAGCTCAATAGCGGTCATCGGTTTTTTCGGGAAGTCGGTAGAGGTAAAGGGCGCGGGCGATTGCCAGGTTCTTGAGGATGTTCAGGGTGTTGTGAACCGCCCCCCAAATCAACACCAGAAAACGATAATTTTCTGTTCTGAAGCGGGGAGCAAAAAGCAGGATCAGGCAGCTTCCGGCTACATACAGCAGGAAAGCCGCGCAGAAAAGGAAAAACGGTGATCGCTCCAGGCGCAGCAGTTCTTCCCGCCGGATGATGCTGTAGAAACCGCCCAGGGTTGGCAAAATCAGCAATCCGTAAAGCACTGCGCCGGCCTGATAATGTACTTTCCAAAAACCGCTTTTGGAGACGAAGAAAAGGAAAAAGGCGGTTATTGCAAATACGACCGCCGCCGCGCCGCGTTGCTGCCGGGGTGGCAGCAACTGCTGGATAAAATAGCCGCAGACCAGCACAAACTGAGCGGCAAAGAAGATATTGCCATACCAGTGTGGGTTTTCCGGAAAAGGTTTGGTAACCGGGATCAGGTCGCAGATTCCGGAAACCAACACATAATACCAAAGAAAGCCACGTACCCGCAGGCCTGTTGCCACCGCCACCCAGGCAGACAGGATCGAGGCATAATACAAGACAGCCAACAGGATTTTCATATCAAAAGGCACTTCTTAGAAAGCAGTTTAAATTTGGGGACGGCAGATTGCCCGGACACCAGGCCGTCTGTTTTCGCTTTTCTGCTTTTCCCCCTGTCTCCCCATGCTATAAAACGTTTGCTATTTACGGGTCGGCGGATCGCTGAGGTTGTAGAAAGCATGCTCTCCGCTCTGCAACACCACGTCAATGAGCACGTCGCCTTTCTCCGGGCATTGCGGCGACCGCCGGAGCCAGTGGAAGTGGACAACCTTCAGGTTATTTTCATATTCCCTGGCCAGCGCCCGCATGAAAGGCACCGGAAAACTGCGCGCTGCCGGATGT
>JAEVZP010000093.1 GCA_023392185.1 Bacteroidota bacterium | reverse complement strand
CTACAAGGCCGATGAAGCCTACCAAATCGGCACCGAAGCCGAGCCGCTAAAGCCGTATCTGGATGTAGAAGAAATCATCCGCGTGGCCAAAGCCTGCGGTGCCGATGCCATTCACCCCGGCTACGGCTTTCTCAGCGAAAACGCCCACTTCGCCACCCGCTGCCGCGAGGAAGGCCTCTTGTTCGTCGGCCCGCGCCCGGAGGCGATGCAGGCGCTTGGCGACAAAGTTTCCGGAAAAGAAGTGGCCGTGCGCGCCGGACTGCCCATCATTGAAAGCAACCGTGTTCCCCTTACCGACGAAGCCACGGCGCTGGCTGAAGCGAGCCGCATTGGTTTTCCCCTGATGCTGAAAGCGGCTGCCGGGGGCGGCGGTCGCGGGATGCGTGTGGTGCGCGATACCGAAAGTCTCCAGAAAGCCTTTCGCGAGGCGCGCGGCGAAGCCAAAACCGCTTTTGGCGACGACACGGTTTTTCTGGAAAAATTCGTGGAAAGCCCAAAGCACATTGAAGTGCAACTGGTGGGCGACACCCACGGCAACCTGGTGCACCTTTACGAGCGCGACTGCTCGGTGCAGCGCCGGTTTCAGAAGGTGGTGGAAATCGCCCCGGCGACCACGCTTTCGCAAGTTGCCCGCGAAAAGCTCTACGGCTACGCGCTGGCGCTGGGCCGGGCGGTGCAGTACGACAACGCCGGAACGGTGGAGTTTCTGGTGGACGCCGACGAGAACATCTATTTTATTGAGGTGAACCCGCGCATTCAGGTAGAGCACACCGTGACGGAGATGATTACCGGCGTGGACCTCATCAAAACCCAGCTCTACGTCGCCGCCGGCTACTCGCTTTACAGCCCGGAGATTGGTTTCCGGAAAGACGAACTGCCGCCGCGCGTGGGTGTGGCCATTCAGTGCCGCATCACCACCGAAGACCCGACCGATAATTTTAAGCCCGACTATGGCACCCTGACCACCTATCGCAACGCGGCGGGCTTTGGCGTGCGCCTGGACGAAGGCAGTAGCTACGCGGGCATGAAAATCTCGCCGTTTTTTGACTCCATGCTCGTGAAGGTGAGCACCCACGGCAAGTCTCTGGAAGATGCGGCTTCCAAGATGTTCCGGGCCTTGAAAGAGTTCCGGATCCGGGGGGTGAAAAACAACATTCCGTTTCTGGAAAATCTGATTCAGCACAAGGACTTTCTTTCCGGAAAAACCTCGGTTGGCTTTATTGAGCAAAACCCGGAGCTGTTTCAGTTTAGCCGCAAGCAAGATAGGGGTACCAAAATACTGTCCTTCCTAGCCGACGTAAGCGTGAACGGCAACCCCGACGTAAAAGGCAAAGCGCCGGAAAGCTTTGAAAAGCCGCACCCGCTGCCGAATTTTTCCGGAAATCCAGCTTCCGGAACAAAGCAAATTTTGGACGCCGAAGGGCCGGAAGGACTGGCCAGGTGGCTGAAAGCGCAAAAAGAAATCCAGTACACCGACACCACACTGCGCGACGGCCACCAAAGCCTGCTCGCCACCCGGATGCGCACCTACGATATGCTGCCCGCCGCCCGTGCGTTTGCCCACCTGTTTCCGCAGACGTTTAGCCTGGAAGTATGGGGCGGCGCAACGTTTGACGTGGCGATGCGCTTTCTCCACGAAGACCCGTGGGACCGCCTCGCCCGCATCCGGAAAGCGGTGCCCAACATCCTGCTGCAAATGCTGATGCGCGGCATGAATGGCGTGGGCTACGCGGCGTATCCCGACAACCTGATTGAGAAATTCGTGGCCAAAAGCTGGGAAACCGGCGTGGACATTTTCCGGATTTTTGACTCGCTCAACTGGATGGAAAACATTGCGCCCTGCATTGAGGCGGTGCGCAAACAAACCGGCGGCATCGCCGAGGGCGCGCTGTGCTACACCGGCGACATTCTGGACCCGACGCGCACCAAGTACACGCTGGATTACTACGTGCGGCTGGCGAAGGATTTAGAGAATGCCGGGGCGCATATTCTGTGCATCAAAGACATGAGCGGCCTCTTGAAACCGCTGGCCGCCCGTGAGCTGATTCCGGCGCTCAAAGATGCGGTGAAGATTCCTATTCACCTGCACACTCACGACACCTCTTCGCTACAACCGGCGACCTACCTCGCGGCCATTGAAGCGGGCGTGGACGTGGTGGACTGCGCCCTGGAGTCCCTTTCTGGGCTGACCTCGCAGCCTAACTTCAACGCCATTGTGGAGATGATGCGCTTCCACGAGCGCGAGAATCCGTACGACACCAAGGCGCTGGCTAAGATGTCCGGCTACTTTGAAACGGTTCGCAGCTACTACGCGCCGTTTGAAAGCGGGCTGAAATCGTCGTCTGCCGAGGTGTTTCACCACGAAATTCCCGGCGGGCAGTATTCCAACCTGAAGCCGCAGGCCGTGGCGCTCGGGCTGGGCGATAAGTTTGAAGCCATTAAAGACATGTACGCCGATGTGAACACCCTCTTTGGCGACATTGTGAAAGTAACGCCGTCTTCCAAAGTGGTGGGCGATATGGCGCAGTACCTGGTGGCCAACAACCTCACGACCGACGACGTGCTGAGCAAAGGCGAAAGCATTTCGTTTCCGGAAAGTGTGCAACAGTTTTTTATGGGGGAAATCGGGTTTCCGGAAGGCGGTTTTCCGGAGGCGGTGCAGCGGGCGGTGATTAAAGACAAAACACCCTTAACGGAGCGCGCCGGAAAAACGCTGCCGCCGGTGGATTTTGAAGCGGAGCTACAAGCGTTGCAGGAAAAATGGGGCGGAGAAATTACGGAGCTGGATGTGCTTTCCTACAAGCTGTACCCCCGCGTGTTTGACGATTACCGGGCATTCCGGAAACAGTTTGGCGACGTGAGCGTGCTGGCCACGCCGCTGTTTCTCTACGGCATGGAACCCGGCGAGGACACCACCGTGGAAATCGCGCCCGGCAAAACGCTGCTCATTCGGTTGCAAAGCGTTGGGCCGGTGGATGCACAGGGCCACCGCACCGCGTTTTTCCGGCTCAACGGCCAAAGTCGCGCGATGGATACCTTAGACCGCAGCGTGAAGGTGGAAACCCGCGAAAACCGTAAGGCAGATTCCGGAAATCCGGCACACATTGCCGCACCGTTGCAGGGCTTGCTGTCTAAAGTGTTGGTGGAAAAAGGGGAAGCGGTAAAGAAAAACCAGGCGCTCTTTGTGGTGGAGGCGATGAAAATGGAAACCACCGTTACCGCCGGGGCCGACGGCGTGGTCAAAGCGCTGGAGCTGAGCGCCGGAACGCTGGTGAACACCGGCGATTTGGTGCTGGAATTGGGGTAGATTTCCGGAAATTGCTCACGGATTCCCGCAGATTTTCACCGATGGAAAATCTGCGGGAATCCGTGAACATCCGTTTCATCCGTGTTCAATCTCATTTTCCGGTTTCCCTTTCCCACGCCGGCAACAACGCGCTAAAAATCTTTTGAAGTACGCCATTGTCATAGAACTGCTGAATGGTTCCCTCCGAAAAACGGTCGGCCCGGAAAATCATGGTGAGGTACATGGAGAGTTCTGTCAGCGTACTTTTTGAGAAGTCAAAGTTTTGGCGGTTCAGGTCTCCTTTCCCTTTAATCCAACCGGGCCAGTCGTAACTAAAAATGATTTTCTGGTCGTAAAGCGCTTCGTGAAACGCCTCAAACGCCCAACTCCTGTCCGGGCTGCTTTGCGCTTGTGCCGCTGCCCAGGCCGAAAAAAGCACCAGGAGACTTTCCACTTCACTTCGGTCCCTCGCGGTCAGTTGGCTTTTTTGCAACACCAATTCCGGTGCATTAAAATCAGTGTGGATTCCTGCTTCGTAGGCTTCTTCCGAAGGAAAAACCGTGTTCAGGCAAGCGCGAAAATCATCCCAGCTTCGGAGTGGATTGGTCTCATCCGGAAATGTTTCATGGCCTTTTTCGGTAGAGGAATACGTCATCACCAAACCAGTGCAGGAATCAGACGCCCCCTCGCCGGAACTGCGGAAGTTCCCTTTTCCACGCCAGGGCAAAATAGCTGCGTATGGCGGAAAAACGCTCATCTGCAGGCCGGTGGCTTCGCTTTCCCAAAAATCATCGTCGTTGAGCCGCATTTCCACCCGCTTGCCCTCCATCAGGCTTTCGGGGCAATAGCCGTCAAAGAAAAGTTGAATGGGCGCGTTAGATCTTGTGGGCATGATTGTGGGTTTTATCCAACTGATACAAAACGCGGTCGGCTTCCTCAAACGTGATTCCGTACTCGCCAACCGTCTCCCGAAGCTTTTGGAGATAGTCAAAATACAGATTAACCTGCGCTTCTACACCGCTTTTGGGCTTGAGACAATCCACGTCCATCAAAATCCGGTACGCCCGCTGGTCAATAATGGCGCAGTGCTGCGGAACGGCAAACTTGAGGAACGTAGAGGCCATCGGAAGCTGAAAGCCCTGCCGGTCCGGGTGCAACATCATCCGCAAAACGTCTTTTGCTTTTTCGTCGGAATACTCGCGGCGCAGGTCGTTGAGGGCAGCTATCAGTCCGGAAATGTCCGGGTAGCGGTTTGTTTTCCACAGGGTTATTTCCAGGAGATTGATATCCTCAAAATCGCCTTCGTGTTGCAGCAATCGCTCGGTTAAAGCCGGCTGGTACTTGTAATCGCTCCGGGCCTTTTCAATGGCTTCCGGCTGGTCTTTGAAATGGGTTAGCTTTTGCATAGAAAAAGAATGTTTTTAGGGATTCAAAATGATGCTTAAAGCTACTGTCCAGTTGCGCCAAAAGGTGTCGTGGAAATTCCGGAAAAGGCATTTTTTTTCAAGGGAACTCAAAAGGCGTAATCAGGAGGTCATCCAAACGCAAAAAAGCCTGCATTTCCGGAAAAATGCAGGCGTTCTGTTTTAATTGTGTGAGGATTAGCGAAACATCGCCATCAGGTCCGACAGGTCGGTATCGCCGTCTCCATCCCGGTCGAGCATACCGCCGAGGCCGGATTGTTGCCGCGGTGCGGCTGGTGCGCCACCGCCACCAAGCATCCCGCCCAGCACGCTGCCCAATCCGCCACCGCCACTGTTGCCACCCAGCATCCCGCCAAGGCCACCGGCCATCCCGCCGCCCATCAGCGAGCCCAGGATGTTGGTGATGTCAAACGAACTGTTGTTCGGGTCTTTGGTGCGGTTGAAGAAATGGGAGATCAACATGGGAATCACAGCCATCGCAATGGTCTTGGCCATCCCGGAACTGATGCCCAGCTGGTTGGTGAGATTTCCGGAAAAGTGATTCGTCATTTGCTGCATCTGCGGGTTGGACGTATCGCCCTGGGCAGCACCCTGAAACAGACCTTTCAGCGCGCCCGGCCCGCCTTGTTGCAGCATTTCCTGCATACCGGAAAAAAGACTTTGGGAAGCTACCTGCGAGACAGCGGCCTGCGAAATACCTTCTTGTTGTGCCTGTTGCGGCAACGCCTGCGGAACCACCTCGTTGGCGAGGCCTGAAAATTGCTCAAACATGAAAAAGTGGGATTAAGAGAGATCGGGGATTAGAGAAGAATATGAGACCTTGTAGAGACAAGGCATGCCTTGTCTCTACTTCTGGGCGTGTTGCCTGGGGATGCGCAGCACCTGTCCCGGATAGATTTCGTTTTCGTTTTTGATCATCGGCTGATTGGCTTCCACAATCTGTTTGTATTTGGCGCCACTGCCATAATAACGTTCGGCAATCGCCCAGAGGGTGTCACCTTTCTTCACTTCGTAGGTATCGCTTTCGGCTTCCTGCGGCGCAGCCTGTGCTGCCGGAGCAATCGTCATCTGGTTATCTACCTTGAAGATGCCGGCTACGTTGCCGGCCATCAAAGCTGCTTTTTCATAGTCGGCGCGGGAAGCGGCTTCGCCGGTTAATACCACTTCGCCATCGGCTGCGTCAAAGCGCACGTCGAGGTTTTTGATGTTCAGCCCCATGCCTTGCACGTGGGCGCGCAGAGCCGCCAGTTGTTGCTGGTGAATGGCTTCGGCGGAGGCAGCCGGGTCGGCCTGGCGCACTTCGTCGCCGGATTTAAAGATTTTTTTTCCGGCTTCGCGGATAAAAGAAAAGAGTCCCATGGTTCTGGTTTTTTTAAGGGAGGAAAGAGAAAGAACTGAGCGCTAAAGGCAAAGCCTTTGCCGCCCCGTTTCCAAATATCGTTCCGTCAAAAAAAACTAAGCCACCTGTTCCGGCCACAAGGCCGTCAGGCTATCGGCATCCTGAAGGGTCGCCACCAGTTTCGCTTCCTGCGCGCGTAGGTGGGCCGCCAGCAGCCGGTTGTCCACCCGCCGCAGCCGCGCCTGCGGATCGTCCCGCCGGTCGCGAAACAACAGGCGTGTCAGCAGATTGCCCTGCGTCTTTTGGTCAAAAGCTTCGGAGAGGCGCACCAGCACCACGCTTCTTTTTCCGGAAACCGATTGCAGCATTTTCCGGAGCGTTTCGGGGGGGGTAAGCGAAGAAACAATCCACACCTGTGCCCGGGCATCCGGATCTGGCTCTTCGGCATCCCACCGGGCGGCCGCAATCGCGTTCCGCACTGGGCCGCTTCCGGAAAAATCAGTTCCCTGCGCCATCCGGAAATGCAGCGCCTGCCCCTCTTTTGCCAGGTTTTGATAAAGGGTCCAGACCGCGCTCTTGTAGAAGTCGAGCGCCGTTTGCCCCGCTGCTCCGGTGGGGCGTAAAGCCGCTGGAAAGCGGGCGTTGAAAGCCGCCCATATCGTTAAAACAGAGGCATAAGGCTCAAAAATTTCCGGAATCCGGACCATTAGCTCGCGGTTGCGGGCATACACGCTCCAAAGGATGCGCCGCATGTCGTCGCCGGTGGCAAACCGGCGTGAGTTGTAGAGATCGCCTTCCACGCGCTGCAGGGTGTCCACGCGCTCAGTCATTTCGGTTGCGCGGCGTGGGGGCACGCGCAGGCGGTTGCCCGGCAGTGCTTCCGGGGTGCGTAGAAAAACTTCTGAAGCGGGCACTGTTACCGGCAGGGCGAAAAGCCCAAAAGCATCACGAAACCAAAAGCGCACCGCCTGGAGCCGGTATTCTTTGATATGGCGCAATTCCAGGTTGCCTGTAGCGGTCTGTCGGCTTTCTTTACCCCATGAAAAAGTGCGTTGCAGCCGTAAGGCTACCGGGTGGGTCGTCTCTCCATCTGAAAAGGAAAGGGTGGTCTGCGCCGCGCCCCAGAACGGCCAGAAAGCGCCGGTGCGTACTATACGGAAGGTGTGACGAGTGCCTGTTTCGTTTAGAAGCGCAACTTCCAGTTGCTGTGCCTTGTGCGAAGCGGCATGCCGGAAGCGCACCCAGGCGGCGGTAGTGGAAGCGAGGGCAAGCGCCAATGCCGAGAGCAGCACGAAAAAGCCCATTTGCAACAACGTCCTGACCAGCGTTAACAGCCCGCTGGCGGGGACCGGCTCGCCTGTGGTAGGGGAGGGCGGCGGGTCCACGAAGATATACAGCGCCAGCATCAGGAGCAGGAGCAGCCAGAAGCCGGCGCGGGCCGGAAAATCCCGGAAAAAAGACGAAGGAGGCATGCAAAGACAAAGGGGTCCAAAAGCGGTAATAATAAGCTACCGGAACCTGTTTAACAGCTCTTACGAGTCTGTTCCAAATTGTTGTTAAATACAATGCCAGTGGACCTTTAAAGGTAAAACCACTTTAGAATTGGGTTACTTTTGAAGCAGTAAATCTTCCTCTATCGAAACGACGATTACTTTCTGAGCCGTGAAATTCTGGATTGTTGGTATTTTTTGTTTGCTTCAGGCACCCTGCCTTTTTGCGCAGATCACTCCGGTCCGCCCGGCGGCCCTGCATCGCGAAGGCTCCCTGATCGGCGCTATGCGGCTGACGGGTACGCCCCTACAGCAGTCGCCGCTGGTTGTAGAATATGAGCCGGAATACCGGTTCCCGCTGTCGGTTACGCTCTCCGGTGTGCAGTATTACCGCAATGGTTTCAAACAAAGCAACGAGATGCGGTACTATATCAATCCGGCCCGCTCCTGGATGGCTACCTGCTCGGGCGAAAACGACCTTTCGAAAGCAGACGGTCTGACAGCCCCGATGG
>JAEVZP010000216.1 GCA_023392185.1 Bacteroidota bacterium | reverse complement strand
AGCGCATGTTTATCTCCAAAGGGCTAACGCTGGACGCCGCTAAAGGCGCGGCCTACCGCAGTCTGGAAGGCATGGTGATGAAGCAATCCGCCGTCTTGTCGTACATGGATGTGTTTCTCTACATCGGCGTGGTGTTTCTGGTGTGTGTGCCGTTCATCCTGATGATTAAAACCAAGAAAGGCGCCGCGCCGGTAAGCATGAGCGAAGCGATGCATTAGGCAGGGTATCGGTTCCACCTGTCAGGTTTCAAAAACCTGACAGGTGGGTGCTTGTTCCGGCGAATCTGGTTTAGGACCTCCATTCAACTCTGGCGTGGGACAGGCGTTAAGTAGAAGAACGTAAGAAGAACGCGTCGGGAGGCGCGTTCTTCTTACGTTCTTAAGAAAGGAGATTTCCGGAAAACCGGCGCTTTTTAACCCTTATCTTGCTTTAAATGAAACACCTGATTTTAGGTAGTCTGGCACTTGGATTCACACTCGCCGCCTGCACAAACGATAAAATGGAATCCACCGCGCCGGTGGCCAACTGCGACACGGCAGGCATCACCTACACGGCTTTCATCCGTCCGTTTACGAATCAGCACTGCGCCATCAGCGGCTGCCATGTGGCTGGCGGTGCCAATTCCGGAAATATCGACCTTACCACTTACCAAGGCCTCAAAGCAGTAGCCGACAACGGTTCTCTGCTCGGCTCGCTGCGCGGCACGCCGGGCTATGCGCTCATGCCGCTGAACGCCCCGAAACTGGATGACTGCACCATCGCTAAATACGCCAAATGGGTGGCCGACGGCGCACCGGAAAATTAAAGGTGGGGATTGGTTTGCGGGCTTCGACAAGCTCAGCCTGACACGCATTTTGTAAACAGCGAATGATGACAGCGACTGTGTCACCGGGAGCTTGTCGAAGGGCAGCTTGTCGAAGGGCGTGCCCTACGAAAGAACATTTTCATGCTAAACCCTTGCAGGTGTTTCTGTTCTAACCAGTCATGCAAAAAATTCTTTTCATCCTCTTATTTTCCGGAATTTTCTCCGGTGCGTTCGCGCAGAAATGGGGCACGCGTGCCGGGCAGGTAGAATTTTTCTCCCAAACGCCGCTGGAAAACATTGAAGCACGCAATAAAGCCGTTTCGGCCGTGGTAGATGCCGCAACCGGTGCGGTGGCCGTGTCGCTGCAAGTGCGCGATTTTAAGTTTGAACGCGCCCTGATGGAAGCGCATTTCAACGAAAACTATCTCGAAAGTGACCGCTTCCCCAAAGCCGGTTTTCGCGGCACGATCCAAAACCTGAAAGCCCTGGATTGGGGCCAGAACGGCGTGTACCAAGTGACGGTTTCCGGAAATCTCACCATTCACGGCGTCACGCAGCAGGTAACCGCGCCGGTGCAGCTGCTCGTTAAAGACGGGAAAGCGGCTGTTACCGGAACCTTCCCCGTGCGCCTGGCCGACTACAACATTAAAATCCCTACGTTGGTCGCTGCCCAGATTGCCGAATCGGTCAGCGTCCTGCTGCTGATCGTGCTGCAACCCCTGTAAGCCGGCATCGCGACGCTGTTATTCCGCTTCCAGTGCCCAGCGATCTATGCCAACGGCACCTACCTCGGCGGCCACCCGTCCGGAATGCGTTGTCCACTCGGCCACATTCTCTTCTTTTCCAAACGAAGCGGTCTGGAGCCCCACCTGATGCTGCATCGACCAGCGCAGCACTTCGCGGGCGTTGAAAGGCGGAATACCGGGCAGGCGCAGTTTGCGGGGCAGACCACTTGCCTCGGCCGTCTCGCCCAGAAACCGGATGAGCGCCGCCTCGGCCTCCGGCCCTTCCGGCTGCGTTAGCAACACGGCTCCCAGCCCTGCCGCATCGGCGCTGTCGAAGGCATATAGCAACGTTCCAAGCTCCGTTGAGGCCAGTCCCATGGTCCAAACCGCATCGGGCCGCTGCCGGCGTTCCAGCGTGCCGGGCTGGGCCGTCCGCGGTGCGGGGGACGTGCGCTTGCGGGTCCGCAGCTGATACAGGCGGCCTTCCTTATAAATCCGCCGGATTTGTTTGCGCGGCCAGCTGGGTTCGGCCCGGCGCAACAGCCCAATCAACTCTTCAAACTGCCGCGACGGATCTTCTTCCAGCAAGCGGCACAGCGTTTCATACACCTCGCGGTCGTCGGCCTCCGGCTTGCGGGCTTTGTGCTCAAAAGCGTCTTCGGGCAGGCCGGCAATGGCGCAGGCCTGGGCAATCGACAGGGTGTGTTTGCGCACCAGCTGCCGCACGACCGACTGGCGAACGCTGTTGGAATCATCCACCACAGCGAGCGCATCCTGCAACATCTGAAGCAGACCGGTGCCGCTGCGCTGCAACTCAATTTTGGGCGGGGCGGCTGCTTCGTCGGTGGCCGTCTCCCGCGCTTCGGCATTTTCCGGAAACTCGGCGATCCAGTTATACAGCGTGGCCCGGGAGATGCCCGCCTGCTGCATGATTTCCTTTACACTCAGGGCGCCGCTGCGGCGTTTCTCGACCCACTGCCGGCGCTGCTCTTCGTCGTACCGGTGGATGTTCATAGGCTATAAGTCATGTTTCATGTGTTCATGTGTTCATGTGTTCATGTGTCATGTGTCATGAATGGACAGGGCTGCTCTTTTGTCTATAGTCTTTTGTCTCTTGTCTATAGTCTTTTGTCTCCCTACGGCACTTCCACTGCGTTCAGCACTGCTTCCAGAACCTGCGCAATGCCAATGCCTTCTGCCTCCGCTTCATAGCTCAGTCCGATGCGGTGGCGCAGCACATCGGCAAAAACGGCGCGCACGTCTTCGGGAATTACGTAGGCGCGGCGGTTCAGAAAGGCCCGCGCTTTGGCTGCATGCGCCAGCCCGATGGAAGCGCGCGGCGAGGCGCCATAAGCAATATACTGCTTCCACTTTTCGAGGCGGTGCTGTTCCGGAAAGCGGGTGGCAAAAACAAGATTGACGATATAGTTTTCAATCTTTTCATCCATATACAGCTCCCGGATGGTAAGCCGGGCGGCCAGGATCGTCTGCTTTGTCACCACCGTATGTATCGGGGGGAAACCCGTAGGGGAAAGCGACTGGCGAATAATCTTCTTTTCTTCTTCTTTTTCGGGATAGCCCACCACTACTTTGAGCAAAAAACGGTCGGCCTGTGCTTCGGGCAGTTCGTAGGTCCCTTCCTGTTCAATGGGGTTTTGGGTGGCCAGCACCAGAAACGGCTCTTCCAATGGAAAGGTCGTGTCGCCGATGGTCACCTGCCGTTCCTGCATGGCTTCGAGCAGGGCGCTTTGCACTTTCGCCGGCGCCCGGTTGATTTCATCGGCCAGGACCAAGTTGGCAAAGATGGGGCCTTGTCGCACCGAGAAAGTATGGTCCTGCGGGTTGTACACCGTCGTTCCGAGCACGTCGGCGGGCAGGAGGTCGGGCGTAAACTGAATGCGCGAAAAGCGGGCGTCGATCGCCGAAGCCAGGCTCTTCACAACCAGTGTTTTGGCCAGTCCGGGCACGCCTTCCAGCAAGACGTGGCCGCCGGCCAGCAGACCGATGAGCAGCCGCTCCACCAGGTGGTGCTGGCCTACAATATTGGTGGCCAGCGTGGAGGTAAGGGTGTCCACAAAGGCTGATTCCCGCTCAATGCGGGCCGAAAGCTGGGCTAAATCCATAAGAGGGGCAAAACTAAAGAATTGAATAGGGAGCAGGTTTGGATGGTTCGGGTGATCCAGGTCGTTCCGTAGAGAGGAGGCATGCCTCCTCTCTACAACAGTCGCGCCCGGCCAAACCTATAAGGTTTTTGAAACCTTATAGGTTTTTACCTCCCCCGTAAAAATCCGTCAGATACGGGTAGCGCTCGCGGTAGAGCTGCTGCACTTTCTCCAGAATGGTTTCCCGCAGGGTGTCTATATTTCGTTTTTGCAGGGCCGAGATAAACACGCAGGCACCGCCGGTTTCGGCTTCCCAGCGTTGCTCCAGGTCGCGCAACAGCTCTTCCTTCACCTCCGCACTCAAAAAATCGTCAAAGGTGTTGGCCTCGTACTGATCCATTTTGTTGAACACGGTCAGGATGGGCTTTTCGCCCGCGCCAATGTCTTTGAGCGTTCCAAGAACCGTTTTCATCTGGTCTTCGTAAGCCGGGTGCGAAATGTCCACCACGTGGAGCAGACAGTCGGCTTCGCGCACCTCATCGAGGGTGCTCTTAAAACTTTCCACCAGGTGGTGCGGCAGCTTGCGGATAAACCCGACCGTGTCGCTCAGGAGGAAGGGCGTTTGCTCATACACCACCTTCCGGGTCGTGGTGTCGAGGGTGGCAAACAGCTTGTTTTCCGCAAACACTTCGCTTTTGGCCAGGATGTTCATCAGCGTGCTTTTGCCTACGTTGGTGTAGCCCACCAGGGCCACGCGGATAAAGGTGCCGCGCTCCTGCCGCTGCGTTTGCGCTTGCTTGTCAATCTCGGCCAGCCGCTTGCGAAGCAGCGAAATCTTGTCTTTTACAATCCGGCGGTCGGTTTCGATTTCGGTTTCGCCCGGTCCGCGGCTGCCGATGCCCGCGCCCTGCCGCTCCAGGTGGCTCCACATGCCGCGCAGCCGGGGCAGCAGGTATTGGTACTGCGCCAGCTCCACCTGCACCTTGGCCTGCGCCGTTTTGGCCCGACGGGCAAAAATGTCCAGAATGAGGTCGGAGCGGTCGATGGTTTTCACCTTCGTGGCTTTCTCGATGTTTTGAATCTGGGAGCCGGTCAGTTCATCATCAAAGATGATGAGGTTGACACCCCGGGCGCGGGCATACTCGGCGATTTCTTCAATCTTGCCTTTGCCCACAAAGGTTTTCGGATCGCGGTGCGGCAGCTTTTGCATGAACTTACGCAGCGTTTCGGCCCCGGCGGTCTCGGCCAGGAACGCCAGCTCGTCGAGATACTCTACCGTTTGCGCCTCGCTCTGGTCTTTGCGGATCAGGCCCACCAGAATGGCTTTTTCGTCTTCGTAGGAGGTTTGGTTATCTATCACAGGTGTTGGATCGGAAAGGGTAAAGATACCAAAGTGACGGGGCCTATATTTGCGGGCTGATTTTTAAAAAGAATTTTTTTCTACCCTTCGCTCATGTTCAACCTGGTACTTTTTGGCCCTCCCGGATGCGGAAAGGGCACCCAGTCGGCCCGACTGATCAACCGCTACGGACTCCACCATATCTCTACCGGTGACCTCCTGCGCGACGAAGTGGCACGGATGACACCGCTGGGGGTAGAAGCCAAAAAATTTATGGACAACGGCATGCTGGTGCCCGATGAAGTGGTGATCGGTATGATCAGCAGCCGCCTCGAAAGCGAATCGGATGCCCGTGGCTTTATCTTCGACGGCTTTCCGCGCACCGTGGCGCAGGCCGCCGCCCTCGACCGCCTGCTCGATTTCCTGCATGCGCCGATCCGGCTGGTGCTCTCGCTCGAGGTGCCCGAAGACGAGCTGGTGCGCCGCCTCCTGGAGCGGGGACTGGTTTCCGGCCGCAGCGACGACAACGAAGAAGTGATTGCCAGGCGCACCAAAGAATATTTTGCCAAAACCGAGCCGGTGGCCCGCTACTATGCCGAGCAGGGCAAGCTGCAACGCGTGAAAGGCGACGACCCGATTGAGAATGTAGGGACAGCGCTCGAACGCGAGATTGAAAAATACATCGACCCGCTAGAAGCCTGATCCGCTTCCGGATTTGCTGCATATTCATTAAGGCTGTCGTAGAAGAAACTTCTCACGACAGCCTTTTTTTGAGAAAGAAAGGCTGTATTTCCGGAAACCAGGTACTTTTTGGGGCGCTTCTTTTATCCTTCCCCGGAAGGAATCTTCACAACTTCAGAAGGCGTGGGACCCCGCTATAAGGCGGGGTGACAAAAAAAACGCAGGACCATAGCGCTGCTATTTAGAGCCTATCCTAATAATAAAGGATTGTGAAATACACTGGTTTCTCGTACGATTCTTTTGTCACCCCGGAACGGGGTCTGCGTGGATGCAAGCTGCACAGTTCCCGTTCCGGGATGACACCACGAAGTAGCTGCGTAGCTAAAAGATTATGCCCGAAACAGCATCCTAACGATTTTTTGGATAGGCTCTTAGCAGCCCGCTTCAGGAGCCGAATCTTCTTTCAACATTCTTTCTTTGGGATCAAAAGAGCTGTATTTCCGGAAAAGGCCCGTGGAATCTGACAGCCCTCCTGTCCTTACAAGCGCTTCGTCCGCAGCGTCTCCCGCGTCCTCCACTGCCATTCCCGGCGCGATCCGAAAGCGAAGCTGCTTATACCGCAGCCGCTTCCGGCACCACCCGGTACGCGACGCCGAGCGCTGCAAAATGTTGCCGGACAAAAAAGAGCCGCGCAGCTTCTGCTCCGTCGCCGGATTTCCGGATGTCCACGACTACGCACCTTTGGCCCCCGTCTGCGGTTTGTTGCAGCAGCGCCCAGCCGGGCGTGTGCGGCCCTTCCGGCGTTTCCACCCGAAAGCCGGCCGGAAGCGGCAGGTAAAACAAAATGTCTTCGCGGGCTTCCCAAGTCCGGATCAGCTGCTCGCCGGCGGCGCGTCTGTCCCCGAAGGCCACGGCATCGCAAAGCGTTTTGGCCGTTTTTTCCACCGCCACCAGTTGTCCGGAATAATGCGTGCCTTCCAGCGCTTCAAAAAGCGCCGCCGGATGCTTTTGGCCCCTGACCGGCTCATAGGAAATACCGTCGGCAGCCAGCCGCGCCACCACCTGCCGGACAATCCGCACCACCCGATCCATAAAAAGCGTTGGTTGCAGAAAGATTTCTTCCAGCCGGTCGGTCTCTATGAATAGTTGAGCAATCGTGTCGCGGCTGATGCCGGTCTGACGCTGCACATAATCTATCACATCCGGCAACGCCGCCGGGTTTTGTGGCAACGCGCTTTCGGAAATGGCTATGGTTTCGGGCGTGGCTCCTGCGCCGTCGGGCATCAGGCGGCCTTTTTTCCGGATCAGCGCCGGTGCTGCCACCGGCGGCAGCGCTTCCAACGCCTGCCGGCAGGCCGCGATGAGTGCAGGCGTATCCAAAACGAGCCGGTAGCGGGTCCTGGGCCGGATGCCTTCCCATAATTTCCGGAAAAAGGGGTCCTGCCGCCAGCCTTCGCGCAGCCGCACCTGTTGCCGGGTGCGCGCATCCTGCACCAGCGCCGGCGCGCCTTCGCCCCAGTCTTCGGCCATCTCCGACTGCAACTGACGCGAAAAAGTCTCGTAGGCTTCGTTGGCGATGACGGTGAGCCGGTTGACGCCCGGATCGGCGATGCGGGTGCCGGAGGCGTCCACACACAGGCGCAGCCCGCGGCCAATCTCCTGGCGTTTTTTGGTGTGGCTGCCGGTCTCGGTCAGCGTGCAGATCTGAAAGACGTTGGGATTGTCCCAGCCTTCGCGCAGCGCCGAGTGGCTGAAGAGAAAGCGCAGCGGCGTGCGGGGATTGAGCAGGCGTTCTTTGTCCTGCATGATCAGCCGGAAGGTATCGTCGTCGGCGCGGTTGCTTTTGCCTTCTTTGCTGTCTTTAAACCGGCCTTTATCCTGGCTGAAATAGCCGTCGTGCACCGTGGCGGCATCCTCCCGGAACAAGTCTTTATAGGCATCGCTGTGGTTCCATTTCCGGAAACTTGCCTCCAACCAGCGGGCATATTTGCCCGGCAAGGCTTCGCCCTTTGCATTGTATTGGCGGTAGTGAGCCACCCGGTCTATAAAAAACAAAGACAAGACCTTGATGCCCCGCTCGCGGAGCACTTCTTCTTTCCGGAAATGATTCTCCACGGCGGCATCGATCATGGCTTCCAGCACCGCGTCGGTAAGGCCGCCGACCCCTGCGCCTGCCTCCAGTCGCAAGCCGCCGGAGAACGTCAGCAGCCCACGGCCGGCGTCAATTTCTTCCACCACAAAGCCGTCCCGGTAGGCTTCCCAGCCTTTGGAGCGGACAAACAGGTCGTCGCCGGCGGAAACGGTGAGCTCTTTTTTGGAAACCGCCCCACCCGCACCGGCGACAAAAAGGGTCAGCTTTGCCTTTGCCCTGGTGGCGGTCTGCACGAAAGCATGCAGCTGCACGAAAGCACCCGCAGCAGCCTCCTGGCGCGACACCACCGAATCGACTTCGATTTGTTTTACCAGACCGAGGTGGTGGGCCTGCACCGGATCCAGCCGGTAGAGCAGATTGCGCGCCTCCTTGTGAGTAGCCGAGTAGCGCAGCGTCAGCAGCGGGTGGAGGGAAGCAATGGCGGCGCGGCGCAGCGGCGTTTCCATGTTTTGCGGCTCGTCGAGCAGAACGATCGGCCGGGTGGCCTGCAACCATTCGATCGGGCGGTCGCCGGTTTCGCGCAGCTGGTGGATGACGTTGGTATCGCGGGCAAAAGCGTCGATGTTGAGCACCAGAATCTCTACGGAATGGCTGCGGGCAAAACCGGCAAGGGCAGTCAGGTTGGCGGCGTCATACACCCCGTAGCGCACCGGCTCGTGACTGTATAACTCCTGAAAATGGCGGTGCGTGACCGCAAGGCTTTTGAGAACCCCTTCGCGGATCGCCACCGAGGGCACCACGATGATAAATTTCCGGAAACCATAGGTCTGCGCCAGCTCATAAATGGTGCGCAGATACACATAGGTCTTGCCCGTTCCGGTTTCCATTTCAATGGAAAAGTCCGGCGAGAACCCCTCTATTTCCGGAATCGGTTCTTCGGGCGGCAGGCCGTTTTCGCGTTGTATGAACCTCAGGTTTTGAAACAATTGTTTCCCGGAAATACAGAGCCGGTTGGCGACGCCCTGCGGGGTCAACACAGCGCCACAGCCCCTTTCCGGCACCGCTGCGCCCGTGTGGCGGGATTGCAGCGGCTGCCCTTCGAGCAGCCCGATGACCGACCGGATGGCGGCCCGTTGGTGGGGCTGATGCGGATCGAACTGAAACTTCACAGTGCGGCGTTTTTGATGTGATGAAAGATTTCTACCGTATCGAGCGCCCGGTGAAAAGGCACCACGCGGTAGTCCGATTGTCCGGCCAGCCGCTCCGGGTTGATTTCGCCTTCCGGAATAAAAGTTTTCTCCCGGCTACAGGCAGCGTCGGTCATCATCTCCCAGGTGGCCCCGCCGGTGAGCCAGATGGTAAAACCGGGCTGCCGGACGACTTCTTCGAAGGGACGGCCCGACCCGCCGTCGGCCGACAGGTGAAAAAGGGTTCGCACGTAAAAATCTTTCTGAGGCTCGCCCGGTTTGTAGTGGTTGCTGTAGGGCCCGATCACGTCAAAGCATTTGTGGGGATGGCAGAGGGCAAAGGGAATGCCGTTGCGCGGAAAGGAAGCCCGCACCTCAATGGTTTTGCCGGTTGCCGGTATCAGGAGGTCGATCTGGTGGGCAGCCTCCCCGAACGGCGTTTCGGCGACCCGCGCTACGCGGCCGAGTTCGTTGAGAAAATGTTTCCAGCCAAATTCGGCCAGGATGCCGGCCATGCAGTTGGCGTGGACACGCCCGGTGGTGCGTTGCAGGTGGGCAAAGTTAGCCGCGCCCCGGTGGACTTTTTCCGAAAGCTGCCGGCCTTTTTCGATCAGGGTGCGGAGCAGGTCGCAGTCGGCAGCGTTGCCGGAAGCATCAAACGCCAGGCGGGCCACCCGAAAAGGCCGTTTGCGATGGGTAGCGGGAAAGTGTGCTGCGCAGTCGATGGTCTTGAGGCGATACTCCATAAAGGGGAAAAATTTTACCGGCGGGCAGGTATTTAAAGGGAAAATTTCCTTTGGGGAAGCAGAAAGGGGGCCGGGGCAGGTTCAGGTACAATCCCTTGCAGATCAATTGCTTTCAAATAAAGCTTTAATCATATACAAAAACGGGTACCCGGCGGTGGGTTCTACCCAAAATGCAATTTTAGATATAAAACGCCTTTTAATGGTTTATTAATTTATATTCGCCCTTCCAGAATAGATACAATTACCTCATTAACGGGACTTTAAAAGACCTCTTTCTATGAAGAAATTTCAACCCTTTTTGGCTTTTGCGATTGCCGTATTGCTGCCCCTGGCGGGTTGGGGGCAGACGAATCCCACTCCTTTTGATCTTTCTACGGGCAACTGGACGCTTACGGGGTGGTCCAACACCGCAGGTGCCGGTAACTATCCCGGAAACGGGGCTACCGGAAGCGGTACAACCGGTGTGGTTACAGGCGCCGCTAATGCAAACATGGTTTTCTGGCGACACGATGCTAATGACCCCGGTTTAACAATGTCAAATCCGAACAGCGATTATACAGGTAATTACAGCGGCACTTCTGGTAGTAGGGTAAATGGCAACAGCGCGAAAGGCTTTTCTTTTGTTAACACTGGAACTGGCGGTAACCTGGGATCAGCGTGCCTTGCAATCAACACGACAGGGAGGACAAATATCTCTATTGCTTGGACTGGTAGAACTATTACTTCCGCAGCGCGGGATTATGCTATTAGACTTCAGTATAGAATCGGCAATAGTGGTCAATTTGTAGACGCTGATGGTGCAATCAATTATTTAAATGGGAATACTAACAGTAGCACAAGTCTTACATCTACTCTTCCGGCTGCTGCTGACAATCAACCTGTAGTTCAGGTGTTATGGCGTTATTATTTTGTAACTGGAAGCGGCCAACGGCCGGATGTAGGTGTGGACGATATTACGGTCAGCTCCTCCCCCGCTGCACCCGCCTGCACCGGCCCTACTACTGCCGCTACGGCCTTTACTGCTTCCGCCGTTACCACTACCGGCGCAACCCTGGATTGGACTTCCGGAGACGGCACGGCCCGCGTCGCGTTTTTGAAAGACGGTGCTTTTACCGCCGCCACGCCGGTTGTCAACACCACTTACACGGCCAACAACAGCTTTACCGGAAACGGCATGGGTTTCGACGGCGGCAAAACGGTGTACAACAATTCCGGAAATTCGGTCTCCGTTACCGACCTGACGCCGAATACGCGCTACTACGCGAAGGTGTTTGAATACCTGGGTGCGGCCGGTGCAGAATGCTACCACACGACTGCCCTTTCCGGAAATTTCACGACCCTTTCCAACCCCGCAACGGCTGCGGCGGCTTCGCCCATCAGTGCCAACAGCTTTACGGCCAACTGGACGGCCCCGACCGGCAACGGCAGCGCGACGCTCACCTACACGCTGGAAGTGGCTACCGACAATGCTTTCAGCAATCTTGTTCAGACTAATTCCGGTATCAGTTCTGTTAATACCAGTTTCTCTGTTACGTCCCTGACTCCTGCCACTACCTACTACTACCGCGTAACAGCGGTGAACAGCGGTGGCGCTTCGGCGCTCTCCAACGCGATTGTTGTTACGACCGCGTCTGCCATGCCGCCGGCCTTCACCTCTACGCAAAATTGTG
>JAEVZP010000081.1 GCA_023392185.1 Bacteroidota bacterium | reverse complement strand
CCTCCGAGCCAGGATTTGTTCACCATAACCGCAAGGATATCAAGGAAGCCCTTGTAAACATCCTGGATGGTACGTACGAAACAGATGCGAATGTGAACAGCAATCGCGTTAACAGTCTTATCGGTCGTAAAACGACCATGCTGGGTGCTACCGGTGGTCTCGGCTTCCAGTTCCGTCTTAGCCCTACGGTTAACATCTCCCTCGAAGATCGCGTAACCATGCCTTTTGGTAGCAGCGCTGACTATCTGGATGGAGTAAAATACTCTCAGGTTCCCGGTGGTGGTATTGCCATCTCTCCGGATGCTGATCTGATCAACTATGCCAACATTGGTCTGAACCTGAACATCGGCAGCCGTCGTACTCAGGTAGAGCCGCTCTACTGGATGAACCCGCTGGATCATGCCTACAACGAACTGGCTGATCCCCGCCACATGCGTCTGCCGGATCCGGTTCTCACCGACTCTGACGGCGACGGTATCGTTGACCAGTTCGACAAATGCCCGGGTACTCCTGCCGGTGTAGCTGTGGATTCTCACGGTTGTCCGCTCGATACAGACGGTGACGGTGTTCCGGATTACCTCGATAAGCAACTGATCACTCCGACGGAGTGCCAGCCGGTAGATGCTGACGGTGTTGGCAAATGCCCTTGCAACTGCGAAGGTCAAGTGGCTTCTGCCTGTGGTAATATCGGTGCCGGTTCCCTTACTTTCTCTTCCGGTAGCAGCCGTATCACTCCGGCTATGCAAAGCCAACTGTCTACACTGGCTGCGCAGATGAACGCTAACCCGACTTGTAAAGTGGTTATCATCGGCAACGGTTCCGGTTCCAAAATGATGCAGCAGCGCAGCTGGGATCGCGTGAACTCTGTAATCGAGTACATGAGCGAGAAGTCCGGTATCGACCGTGGCCGCTTTATCTTCCAATACGGTGGTTCTGGCAGCGACAACTCTGTGATGTTCCGCAGCGCTACCTCCGGTGAAGAAGGTCCGTCCAACGTTCCGCCTCCATTCCCCAACATGCGTCGGTAATTAAGTCCGGTTCTGCCGAGCTTAACTTCAGTTATAAGAAAGCCCCCGATTATTCGGGGGCTTTCTTATGCTTGCAGGATCCTGAAAAGCTATCAGCAAAAGGTGGCCTGATCATAAATCCGGCTTTAGAAACATTGATTTTCCGGAAATGAACTGCGCCAGATTTGCGCCATAACAGGCACCGGCAAACAGCCGGCAGGGAAGGTCAACCAATCACGGGCGCTCGCACGCCCGGCCTCTACATGCCGCACACGAAAAAGGCGTGACTGAAATTGCAGTCACGCCTTTTTACAAAAAGAGCGCTTCCAATCAGGTATTGGTGTGGAAGCGGACCAGGTCCTCCATAGGTGCCTGTACGACCCGGCCCAATTCAATTTCCTGGGTCTGACACATATCGGTAATGACGTCCCGGAACTGGTATGCAACCGACCCCGCGAAGTGCACCGGCCCCTGCCAGGTCTGGCGGTATTTAAAAACATGTTTGGTGAAGAAAGCGGTAAAGGCATCTTCCAGAATATTCTCCACCATAAAATGCCCCCGATTTTCTGCCAGTAGTTTCACAAAACGTGCCAGATAGCGGTTTGGGAATGGATTGCTGTACAATTCAGTGAGAATTTTCCCCAAGTCGTTGCCCCAGTCCTGCTCAAAAGCAGCTGATAGTTCGGTGTCAAAAGTTTTGTAGGCGTAGTACTGAAGCACTTTTTTGCCCAGGTGATTGCCGCTGCCTTCATCTCCGGCCAGATAACCCAGCGAAGCATGCTGATCGGCAATGGTTTCTCCATCATAGAAGCAACTATTGCTGCCGGTTCCCAGAATGCACACCACACCTTTCTCCTGGCCGCAAAGTGCGCGCGCTGCACCGAACATATCCGTCAGCACACGGGTGTCAGAGGTTTGGAAGAAACGCTGCAATACCGCCGACAACCGACTCTTGTTCTGCGGCTTGCCCAGCCCGGCACCATAAAAGATGACAGTAGTGTCCGCTCCGCTATCGGGCCGGTTGGGGAATTCTTTTTGCAGGATATTCTCAATGTCCTGGTCTTGTTGGAGATAGGGATTGATGCCGGAAGTCCGGGCCTTGCTGATTACCTTGTCATCCTGAATAATGCGCCAGTCGGTCTTGGTAGAACCGCTTTCGGCGAGAACAAGCGTGGTCATAACGGGGGGAAGTTAGGACCTACAAATATGGGACACATGGCTCTGAGTTCCCAACCCCTAAGGTTAAAAAATCCGGTGCTGGCATAAGAATTTAATCTTTTGCTGGTCGTACGTATTTCGTAATTTTGCGGCCGAAAAAATTAATGAGGGAACCCAGGCAGCGTCGCCTGCACATATGGACGCCGGTATTCTTTGCCGCAGCGCTATCCCTTGGAATGACGCTCGGGTTCAACCTGCGCGATACCCTGCGCAATAAGCGCGATATCGGTGCTATCATCGAGCGCAACGACCGGCTCGAGGAGATCATTGATCTGATCAGGGAACGCTACGTCGATACGGTAGATGTCAACAACCTCTACAACGATGCCGTCGTTGGCATCATCTCCCACCTTGACCCCCATACCAGCTACATTCCCGCCGGACGGCTTGCAGACGTCAACACTGACCTCGAAGGCTCTTTCTTTGGCATCGGTGTTGAATTTAATATTATCCGCGATACCATTCAGATCACGGCTGTCATTCCGAAAGGTCCGGCCGACCGCGCCGGAGTTTTGATTGGTGATAAAATCATTGAGGTAAATGACAGCGTCGTCGCCGGTGTCGGTATTACCTCCGAGCGGATCATGCAGATGCTGCGGGGCGAACAGATGAGCCGCGCTACTTTGGGGCTGCAAGCGCCCGCCGAGCCGCACCTGCGCAAAGTAGTAGTGGTGCGCGATGTGGTTCCGATCAACAGTGTGGAAGCCAACCTGCTGCTCGATTCTTACACCGGCTATATCCGCATCAACCGCTTTTCAGCCACCACGCACAAAGAATTTGTACAGGCACTTCGGGGATTGCTCACTTATGAGATCACCAACCTGATCATTGACCTGCGGCAAAACCCGGGAGGCTATCTCGAACAGGCCGTATCCATTGCCGAAGAATTGCTCGCTGCCGGACAAACCATAGTTGTAACCCGAAGCCGCACCGAGGAAACCATCAGCCGCGCACAGCGGCCCGGCCTCTATCCTAAGGGACGCCTGGCGATTCTGGTGGATGAAGGCTCTGCCTCAGCAGCCGAAATCCTGGCCGGTGCTGTGCAGGACAACGACCGCGGTCTGGTAATCGGTCGCAGAACCTACGGAAAAGGCCTGGTGCAGGAGCAATTCGACCTCGGCGACGGCTCAGCCCTGCGCATCACGGTGGCCCGCTACTATACCCCATCCGGCCGCAGCCTGCAACGTTCCTATGCGGCCGGGCGCGCGGCTTATGAAGAAGATTTTGCCAGCCGTTACTACAGCGGCGAACTTACCGGCCGCACTGACTCGGTGTCCGGGCTCGACACCACTTCTTTCTACACCAGCCATCACCGGAAAGTACGCGGCGGCGGCGGCGTGTTTCCGGATATCGTGGTGCCTTACGATTCGATCACCTTCAACTCGCAGCTGCTGACGATCGCCTATGGCGAAACGGCAGGACTCGCTACCTGGGAATATTACCTGCAACAGGCGGCACGCCTCCGAAAGTTGTCCACCCCTGCACAGTTGGTCGTTGATCGCAACATTGGCGACACGCTGGTGACCGCCCTCATGCGGATAGCATCGGAGGCAGATCAACAAGCCATACGCAATATTCAAAAGCGCCCTGAAGCGCTGGAATTTCTGCAAAACCAGCTCAAAGCCCGCCTTGCGCGTATCATCTTCCGCAGCAACGGCTACTATGGCGTGCTCGCGCCTGCCGATCCGGTGATCATCCGGGCAAGAAAAGCTTTAGAGGGCACCGCCTACGAGGTCCTCGAAGGAGGGTAAGCCCGGCAGCCAGCGGATTGCCTCCGGATTTTGCGCATCCGCACAGTAACAAGAGACACCATTGTAAAGCACCCAGTACCGGCAGCCCAGCGCCTGCTGATAGCGCAGCAACTGAAAGAGCGTTGTCTCATTGACCGGCACCTCCGGTGCTTTGCATTCCACCAGCATCCACGGCTGGTGCTGCCGGTCATAAATCAACACGTCGAAGCGGGCTGCAATACCCGGCGCCGACACGCCTTTCTCTACCGTAAAATACGTCTGTGGATAGCGCATTTCCAACAGGCAAAAGGCAATAAAATTCTGCCGTACCGCCTCCTCGGGGGTGAAAGTTACCCACCGCCGACGAACCGGGTCAAAAACCTGCGGGCTTCCGGAAACCGGTCGGCGAAGGCGGAGATTTTCGGAAAGAATGGGTAACGAAAACATAACGGCAAATGTGCGTATTTCCCGGACAGCTTTTCTAACTTCGGCCAAAACACTTATGCGCACTAAAGAAGAAATCACCCAAAACTGGCTTCCCCGTTACACCGGCGTGCCGTTGGAAGCATTTGGAAAATATATTCTGCTATGCAATTTCAGCAATTATGTGCAGCTCTTTGCCGATGCGTTTGAGGTGCCGGTTGAAGGACTTGATAAGCCGATGCAGTCGGCAACGGCAGAAGGGATTACGATTATCAATTTTGGAATGGGCTCGCCTACCGCCGCTACCATCATGGATTTGCTCAGTGCCATTCATCCCGAAGCGGTGTTGTTTTTAGGGAAATGCGGTGGCCTGCGCCTCAAAAATCAGGTAGGTGATCTGATCCTTCCAATCGCTGCCATCAGGGGTGAAGGGACCAGTAATGATTATTTCCCGCCGGAGGTTCCGGCCCTGCCGGCCTTTGCCCTGCAAAAGGCCATCTCTACCACCATTCGCGATTACGAGCAGGATTATTGGACAGGTACAGTGTACACCACCAACCGCCGCGTGTGGGAACACGATGATGAATTCAAAGAATACCTCCGCCGCATCCGTGCCCAGGCCATAGATATGGAGACGGCTACCATCTTCACCACCGGCTTTGCCAACCACATCCCGACCGGCGCACTCCTGCTGGTCTCCGATTCGCCCATGACGCCCGAAGGCGTGAAGACAGCACAAAGCGATCTGACAGTAACCCGGAACTATGTAGACCTGCACCTTCGTATTGGGATCGACTCGCTGCGCCAACTCATCAATCAGGGTGCAACCGTTCGGCACCTGCGGTTTTAGTAGTTTAAGACTTGACAAGTCCTCGGACGACCTGTTGATAGACTTGTCAAGTCTGAAGTCTTAATATAGGGGCCTCCCAGACCTTTCTACCCGTTTTGATCTCACCTCCCGTTCTCCAAACCA
Organism: Bacteroidota bacterium; assembly: GCA_023392185.1. Taxonomy (GTDB): domain Bacteria; phylum Bacteroidota; class Bacteroidia; order Chitinophagales; family Chitinophagaceae; genus UBA1952. The sequence goes on along the minus strand of JAEVZP010000081.1, from coordinate 1,787 downwards.
CCAACGTTTCCATCCGTTTTGGAGACGCTGCGCCGGTCGTGAAAAGCCTACACTTCTCGGTAGCTTCCGGAAAAACACTGGCCCTGGTAGGGGAGAGCGGTTCCGGAAAATCCCTTACAGCCCTGGCCATCATGGGCTTGTTGCCCAAAGGCGCGGAAATTTCCGGAAATATGACCCTGAATGTTCCCCAAAACGCCATTTCGCTTTTGCGGTTGGAAAAAGGAGAATGGCAGGCCGTTCGGGGTCGCCGCGCGGGGTTGATTTTTCAGGAGCCCATGAGCGCGCTGAATCCTTTGATGACGGTGGGCAGCCAACTGACCGAAGCCATCCGGCAACACGGGGAAATTTCCGGAAAATCAGCCCAAAAACAAGCGGTAGAGTGGCTCGGTAAGGTGCAGCTGCCCCATCCCGAAAAGCTGTATGACCGCTATCCCCACCAACTCTCCGGCGGCCAGAAACAACGGGTCATCATCGCTATGGCGCTTTGCAACCGCCCGGCGCTGGTGATTGCCGATGAACCGACGACCGCCCTCGACGCGACGGTGCAACTGGAAATCGTGCGCCTGCTGAAAAGTCTGCAAGCGGAAACCGGAACGGCCTTATTGTTCATTACCCACGACCTGGCGCTGGCCCGCGAAATCGCCGATGACGTGCTGGTGCTGTTCCGGGGCGAAACGATGGAATACGGTCCGGCCCACGCGGTTTTCAATCATCCCCAAAACAATTATACAAAGGCGCTGCTGCAATGCCGTCCCAGTCCGGAAGCCAAAGGCAAGCGGCTGCCGCAGGTGGCTGATTTTATGGGGGAATTTCCGGAAAATGCAGCGCAAATCTTACCGCTGCCTACGCACCCGGAAGCCGCTCCGCCGGTGTTGGAGGTCCAGGCTCTTTCCGTGGTGTACGGTTCCGGAAAAACGGCGTTCCGGGCGGTGGATGCTGTTTCTTTCACCCTTCACAAAGGCGAAGTGCTGGGCCTCGTAGGCGAAAGCGGTTGCGGGAAAAGCACGGTTGCCAAAGCCTTGATGGGCCTCGCTCCGGTGAGCGGTGGAAGCATTTCAGTAGCGGGTGATTTTCCCCCAAACGGCCGTCCACGGGAAAAAGCCATGCGCCGCCATATGCAATTGATTTTTCAGGACCCGGCAGCTTCGCTCAACCCCCGGATGCAGGTGCTGGATGTCATTGCCGAGCCGATGCTGGCGCACGGCCTTTATAAAAAAACAGAAGCCTACGTCCAGGCCGGGAAGCTTCTGGAACAGGTAGGACTGCCACTTATTTCCGGAAAAAAATACCCGCATGAATTTTCCGGCGGTCAAAAGCAACGGGTAGGTATTGCCCGCGCCCTGAGCCTGCAACCCAAAATCCTGATTTGCGATGAAAGCGTTTCGGCGCTCGACGTGAGTGTGCAGGCGCAAATCCTGAATTTGTTGCAGGATTTGCGAATCGAACTGGACCTTTCTTACCTGTTTATCTCCCACGATCTGCAGGTCGTGCATTATATCTCCGACCGTGTGCTGGTGATGCAAGGGGGAAAAGTGGTGGAAAGCGGGCCGGCAGACGCGGTGTTGCACCACCCGACACACCCTTATACGCAGCGACTGGTAGCGGCCTCGGCGGGGTAGTGCCGGAAGTGGCTATTTTCCGGAAAAATAGCGCAGTGGACTTTTAAGTTTTATACTGTTCCGGGTTAGGTATCCTGTTACCAGGCGGTCGGTCACGGAGCGAGCGGCTGTTTGTAGCAACCGGCACGACGTATTCCAAACGGTCGCTTCGCGACCTAACGTTTGTCT
>JAEVZP010000004.1 GCA_023392185.1 Bacteroidota bacterium | reverse complement strand
GCTGACAACACCGCCCCCCCGCCCCATAGACACTGCTCAGCTGCGCAACACCTATCCGGTCAAAAGCGACAGTATCCGGATTGCAATCTGGGACGGTGTGGAAAATGATGGCGATGTAATCTCGCTGTATTATAACGGAAAACCCCTGCTGACTGATGAAAAACTCAGTGCTGAAAAACGCATCCTGACCCTGCCGATTATGCCGGGCGCCTGGAATACCGTCACTATATATCTGCTTGCAGAGGGCAATATTCCGGAAAATACGGTTGCCCTTACGATCTATGACGGTGCCGAAGAGCGTCACCTGTCGATCAACGGGCTCAATGGACAAGTAGCCAATCTGTTTTTTAAACAAACCGGACGCTAGGCCATACGGCATAAAGCGGACCCACCCAGCTGCCTTGCCGGCCGCCCTGCTTCCTCTCCTCAAAGCGCGGGTTCAATTCATTTAAAACCAGCCCTTCCGCCGGAACCATACAAGCATCACTATGGGAATGACCAGCATCAGAGCGACCATCAGGAAAAAGCCGTCGCGCTGGTGTGAAAGCGGAATGACATCGAAGTTCATACCGAAAATGCCGCCGATAACCGTAGCAGGAGCCAGCAGCGTGGTGATGATGGTAAAGACCTTCACAATGTCATTGGTACGCATATTCACCTGGTTGAAGGTGAGTTCGAGCAGTGTGGAAGTCGTATCGCGCATCGATTCGGCACTATCAATGGCGTGTAAGATATGATCAAGTATGTCTTTATAATATTTTTCGTTGCCGTCTTCCATCAACTGGCTTTCGCTGCGCAGGAGGCCGTTGATTACTTCGCGCACCGGTGAAATGGCCCGGATGACGGTCAGGATTTCGCGCCGGAGCAAAGCTACCTTGGCGCTGGTGCCTTCATGGGCAGTAGCCAGAATCTCATCTTCAAGTTCCTCGGCCCGCTGGCTCAGCCGTTCGATCACACCGAAATAGGCGTCCACAATCACGTCAAGCATGCTGTAAAGCAGAAAATCGGCACTGCTGCCACGCAGTTTCCCTCCCTTATTATTGCGCAGCCGGACGCGCAGCGGATCAAAAGGATCGCGCCGGGCTTCCTCCTGAAAAGACAACAGCCCGTCTGGGACCAGCACCAGACTTACCTGCTCGGATTCTACCATCCCGGTATTTTCGTTGTAATACAACATCGGCAGCAGGCAAAAGACCAGGCTGTCGATCTCGTCCATTTTGGCACGCTGTCCTACATTGAGAATGTCTTCTATCAACAGCGGGTGAATGTTAAAGGCCGTGGCCTGCTGTTCGATCTGTGCCGGGTTGGTGCCTTCAATGTTGAGCCAGGACGTCTTACCTTCCGGAAAAGGTTGCAGGAAAGGGCTTGAAAGTCGCTCTTCTTCGAGATGCCCGGCATTATAGGAAAAGAGCGTGAGACTTACCGGGGCCACATTAGGCGTAGCTTTCACCACCCGCGCGGGGCTGTACCGGCGGCGTTTCCGGGAAGCCGGCTCCGATATGAGCTTTTCCGCCATGCGGGCAATTTTCTGTACCGGTCTGAGCAAAGACATACGAAAGCGAAGTTGGCTGTTTTGCAGGTAGTAATTTCGGGCCATTTTTGCAGCCAACGCACATATCCACGCCTTTTCATGAAACACCGGTTCTCTGCCCTTCTGCTCTCCTGCTGTTTTTCCGCTTTTTCTGCTTTTGGACAACAAAAAAGAGTGCGTATCGAAACGGTGTATGGTCCTATTGTGATTCAGCTCTATGACGGCACGCCCCTGCACCGCGACAATTTCCTCCAACTCACAAAGGAAAAATTCTATGACTCCCTGCTTTGGCACCGCGTCATTCCGGGATTTGTAATCCAGGGCGGCGACCCGCAAAGCAAGCACGCTGCCCCGGGCACACCACTGGGCGAAGGCGAATATGGCGCGCGCATTCCGGCGGAGATCCGACCAGAATATTTTCACAAGCTCGGTGCAGTGGGAATGGCCCGCGATCAAAATCCGGAAAAAGCTTCGAGCGGTTGTCAGTTTTATATCGTGGTTGGCAAGCCGTTCGATAATGCAGCGCTCGACAAGGCCCAACAGCGCAGCGGCCATATCATTCCGGAAAATCAGCGCGAGGTGTACCGGACGATCGGCGGAACGCCGCACCTCGATGGCAGCTACACCGTTTTTGGTGAAGTTGTTTCCGGAATGGAGGCGGTGAATAAGATTGCCAACGAGCCGCGCAACAGCATGGACCGGCCCAATACAGACGTGCGCCTGCTGAAAGTGCGCAAGGTGCGCCGGAAATTTTTGGGCATTTTTTAAATGCTGTCAGCCCTGAAAGCGTCCTGGAGACCCCCAACTCATATATATATCCTCAATCCGCAGCGGTTACTGCTGCCTTTCCGATTAAGTCTTCTAAAATTCCGGAAATTTCCGGAAAAATGCACTCTGATGTCCTGCTCCCCGCCCCTGCCGGAAGCCGTTTGTAGTTCCGAACGTTTATGTCCCCGCTGCCAGAGCTCCTTTAATTGTCAGCCTCAAAATATCGTTGCCTGTCAGTGTTTTGGCATTGCACTGCCGGAAGAAGTCTTAGTATCCCTTAGGAAACAGTATGCAGGGTGTTTGTGCCGGGTGTGCCTGATAGCATTATTGGAATTGCAGGAGTAAGACCGGTAGGCGACACACCAAAACGCCCGCGAATATTTTCGCAGGCGTTCGATTTCTTAAGAAAGAAAAATTTATGCTTCTGTAGCCGGTGTTTCTTCGGCAGCCACATCGGCCGCTTCTTCGGTAGCAGGCGCTTCTTCTTCTGCGGCAGGCTGTGCGGCGGCAGCTTTGGCGGCCATACGCTCTTCTACACGCTTCACAGATTCGGCAGTTGCAGCGTGGCGCTTATCGGCCTTGGCTTTGCGGTGGGTTTCTTCACGGTTGGCCACCAGCACTTCGTGCTCGGCATTCCACTTTTCGAATTTCTCCATAGCCGCCTGCTCATCAAACAAGCCCATGGAAACACCCCGCATCAGGTGCTTCATGTACAGCACGCCTTTAAAGGACAAAATGCGGCGAACCGTGTTGGTCGGCTCGGCACCCTTGGTCAGCCAGTACAGGGCACGCTCGTTGTTAAGGTTGATGGTAGCCGGGATGGTCAGCGGGTTGTAGGTTCCCAGCTTTTCGATGAACTTGCCATCGCGCGGAGAGGTGCTGTTGGCAGTAACGATAAAATAGAACGGACGCTTCTTGGAGCCGTGCCGTTGCAGGCGCATTTTAACGGACATAATTAATAGAAATTAATCGTGTGGGTTGGGGATGAAAAAGATTTTTAAGTGGGCAAAGGTATAACAGATCTGCATACCGGGGCGACAGTTTTTTACGAAAAAGACAAAAGCGCTGCAACTCGTTGGTTCTCCGTTTCTTAAGGAGGGAAGAGCAGTGATCTTCTTTTGGCATTGGCATCGCCGGTGGCGCGGAAGAAACGATGTTGGGAGTTGAAACAGGGCAGCTATTTCCGGAAAGATTTCCGGATTTTACGCGTACAGAACAGCACCTGATAAGGGGCATATTAATCCAGCATGGTCCCGTCGGTCATCAAACCTTCGAAACGGGGGCAGCCCAGCCGGTTTTCGGGCCGGTGCGGCAAAAGGCCCCGAAAAAAGAGACTGACCTCAAAAGCATTCATACCAGTAGTATAGAAACGAGTGCCTTTCACCGGAATATCATAAGAACCTGTTACGGCAATGCGGCTAAATTCTATCCGGACCGTCGGAACGATGGCGTCTTGATAGCGATAGAAGCAGCCGGCGGCCAGGGCCATACGCCTGCGGTTGCTTTCCTGCCCATGCAGAAAGGCCTGTCGCAGCAGTCCCCCCACCACCAGCTGATCATTTGGCCCCTGATGCTGGTAGTTGCCATGCAGCACCAGCGAGGTGGCGTCGCCCAGCATCGTGTTCACCCCGGCGCTAAAATTCCAGCGGGTATATAGATTAGCTACTTCCTGACTCAGAAAAGTTTCGTTGGGCCGGGACAGGTGGTAGGCTGCCACGCCGAGATAGTAGTTGCTGCGCGCGCCGGCCGAACCATTGAGGCTCACGCCTGCGCCGGCGTCAAAGTGCCGCACGACATTGCCGGTTAGCAGGGCCGCTGAAGCCGTATTATTCTGGTCGAAAACGCCGTTGTTATACTGGGAGGAAAAACGCATCTTGCTTACATCCACCGAGCGCTGAATATAGCCTCCTGCCAGTCCTACGGACAAAAAAGTGCTGCGGGATTCCCCAAGCGATTTGTTGTAATTCACCGCGCCATAGAAGGTGTTGGTCGAAAAATCGACGGAGCCGGCTTTGTCGAAAAGCGCATTAACGCCCACGCTCAGGTAGTCGTTGGTTTCCCGGAACATCAGGATGCGGCTCTCAGCCGACACGTTGGTAGAGACGAAAGGCGTACCGAAGTTGCTCCATTGGTTGCGGTGGGTAGCGCCCACTTTATAGTCGCCGCTAAAGACACCTACCAGGGCAGGGTTGCGCAGGGTGGCGGTTTCGTAGAACTGCGAAAAATGAGCATCCTGCGCCTGGGCTGCTGTGGTTGCAGCTGACAGGAACAGGAGGGTTTTGAAGAGTTTTTTCATAAGTCCGGGGCTTAAAGCACGGTTTCGGAAGCAACTGGTCAGCAAAAGGGGTTCAGACGGCTGGTTTTTTATCGCATGAGGTTGACATCTCCTTTGAGCAGGAGCGGCGCACCGGAATCGCAGATGGCCTCGATGACATACAGGAAGGTACCGCTGTCCATGGGCTTCCCGCCAAAGGTGCCGTCCCAGCCATACGACGGGTCGTTGGACGGGAAGCTACTGCGCTCAAAGACGACTTCGCCCCATTTGCTTTGAATCTGCATGCGGTTGATCCGCACGATTCCGGTACCCTGTGGATAAAACCGGTCGTCCAGCCCGTCTCCATTGGGTGTAAAAGTATTGGCCACGTAGAAAGGACTGCCGTCGCAGGCAACCTGAACGCGCACGGTATCTGTGGCCTCACATCCATATTCGGCAGTAGCCGTTACAGTGTAGGTAACAGAGCGGGCGTCGACAATGGTGGGCATCAGGCAGTTGTAACAGTTGAGGCCAACGCTGGGCGTCCAGGCTACGGATTGAATGTTTTCGCTGCCGGTAGCCATCAGCGTCATTTGTGCGCCGGAGAATAAAAGCACATCTTTTCCGGCCTGGATTTGGGGAAGCGGGGCCACCAGAATTTTTTGGTACAGCGTATCGGTAAAGCAGTCGCCCTGGTAGATGATAACCTTATAGTTAGTTTCCGTTGCAGGCGTAGCTGTAGGGCTGGCGGTTTGCGGATTCTGGATGCTTCCGGCAGGCGTCCATTGGTAGCGATCACCACCGGAGGCTGCCAGGGTTACTGATTCTCCAAAGCAGATGCGTTCTTCTTTCCCAACCGTTACCGGCATGCGCGGCTGTACCGTTATGGTTATTGCATCACTGGCCGGACATCCATACCTGTCAGCAGCCTGCAGCAGATAAGTGGTCGTTTGTGCAGGCGAAGCCACCGGGTTGGGACAGGTAAGGCACGAAAGGCCGGTGGCCGGTAACCACTGCCAGACCACAGCGGTGCCGGTGGCCTGCAGGGCAACACTGTTGCCGCCACAAATAAAGGTGTCGGCTCCGGCATTCAGGTTAATCTGGGGCCGTTCGGGCAGCACCTGGGTCAACTCGAGGATACAGCCGGCCGCATCCGTTACGCGGATGGTATAAGTGCCGGCGCGCAGTCCCTGGCGGACCGTCGCTGTGCTGCCGCTGCCGTCGAGCCACCGGTATTGATAAGGTGCCGTGCCGCCGGTTACGGGCGAAAGCCGCAGGCTGCCGGTAGCTGCGCCATAGCAGGGAATCGAGTCCGTCAGCAGCGTGGCGTGCAGCACCTGCGGGCTGCTGATGACGACAGATGCCGTCGTTGTACAACCTTTGGCGTCCGTAACAGTAACGGTATGACTTCCGGAGGCCAGGTTGGTGGCCGTAGCGGTAGTTTGTGCCGGTGTGGTATTCCAGTTATAAGTATAAGGTGCAGTTCCCCCACTGGCAGTCACCGTTGCCGATCCGGTAGCATTGCCGCTACAGGGATTGTTGTGAGCAACCCGGACAGCGGCCGATATGGGTGCTGCGGGCTGTGGTACCACGACGGTTGGCTGCGAAACACATCCTTTTCCATCCGTGATCCGGAGCGTATGGGTGCCGGCCGGCAGGTTGCTGGCGGAGGCTGTGGTTTGGCCGTTACCCCATTGGTAGGTGAAGGGCGGCGTGCCGTTTTGCACGTTTGCCAGGATGCTGCCGTCGGTGCCGCCAAAGCAGGAAACCGGCGTTACATTGGCGGTGAGGCCCACCGTTGGTGTTACCGTCAGCGTGTCGCGGGCCACACAATTGTTGGCATCCGTAACGGTCAAGTAGTAGTCTGTCGCCGTGGTAGGGGTTACGGTAGGGGTACGACAGTTATTACAATTATATCCCGAAGAAGAAGTCCAGGCATAAGAAAATGGTGGTGCGCTACCGGTAACGGTCGCATTGAGCTGATAAGAGGGCTGGTTGCACAAGGCCGTATCGGGTCCGGCACTGGCATTCAGATAAGCGGGAACGATTGCAGCACTTAAGGTGTCCATGCAGCCATAGCCGGGATAAGGTTCCAGCTTCACCCGGTACACGGTACGCCGGGACGGATTGGGAACCGAGATGTTGGCGCCCGTTCCTACCACAGTCGAAAAAGAAGAGTCGTACCAGGTATAGTTCTGGAAGCCTGGCGGTGCGGAAAGCGGCGCAGTAGCCGAGTTGTTGCAGGCCGTGTTTTGAATGGCAAACAACCCGCAGTTCATATCCACATAAGCATACCCGAAGTGGCCGCTTTGAGAGCAGTCGGCGGTGGTAAACTCCAGCCGCACGGTTCTGCCAGCCTGCCCGGAGAGGTTTAAACTCGCCGTTGCCCAGTTCTTATAGTATCCTCCGAAGGAAGATCCATACACAAAACCCGGCAGGGAGGAAGAAGATACGTAATTGAAATTTCCGCAGTTGATGGTTGCACCGGTCACGCTGTCAAAGGCACTTACCTTGAAAAAAGGCTGCTCCACAGGGGTGTGATTCGGGTCCTGCAACACAATGGCATAGCGATATATAACCGCATATTCATTCTGCCCCGACGGGATCTTAAAGGTGTAACTCACCCGTTCCATCTCCTTTCCGGTGTTGGCATTTCCGAGTTTCAGGGAAAAAGCCCCGCCGCTGGGCGCAACAATGGGAAAGCCGCCATAAGGATCAATCCCGGTTCCGCTAAAGACTCCGTGACGGTTGGGGATCGGCGCTACAGTATTCCAGACGTAGTAACCGGTCCCTTGATTTACACTCGTATAGGCCTTCCAGCCCTGAAGGTTGCCAGCCTCAAAATCGATATTGGGCGGACAGGCCAACTGCGCCGGGGCAGCGGGCGCCAGCGCCAATACTGCCCAGCAGGTCAGCAAAAAAGTACGCAACAGATTCATAATGCGTCAAAAAAGTCCATTTTAGTATGTTATCAAAAACTAAACAATTTCTTAGGACTTGCAAAATAAAGGCATTACTCCATTCTTAAAAGTTTTTCCCCTAAACCTTTTTTAAAAATACAGCTGCATCCCTACTTTCGTCATTAAGAGTCTATCCAGAAAATCATCAACCAAGCTGTTTCGGACACAAACTTTTGTCATCCCCGAAGGGGAACTTGCCGGCCTGCAAGCCGCAAAGACCCCGTTCCGGGGTGACAAAAGAATCGTACGAGAAACCAGCTTATTTCACAATCCTTTATTTTTAGGATAGGCTCTAAGAATTCCGCTATGAAAGTTTTTTCCTTTGCTTTTTTACTCTGCTGCGCGGGGCTGTCGACAAGTGCTCAGAACCTCCGGCCGGTGCTGCTCTCTGACGGACGGTTTGAGTACCGGGATGCCGGGACGGGCGCTGCGGTGTTCAGCACCACTTTCGAAACGGCTACGCCTTTCCGGAACGGGTTTGCGGTGGTTTCGAACCAGCACAGGTATGCAGTAATCAATAGTGCCGGCGAGCCGGTTTCGGAGACACGCTGGGTAGAAATCAGTCCTGCAACAGGCGGCTACGCCATTGCTTTCAGCAAAGCAGGCGAAAGGGCCTTGCTTCATGGCGGCAAAAAGGTTTTTGAAACCAAATCCCGCCTGATGGGCGCTCCTTCGCCGGAAGGGCTGATGCCGTTTCAGGCGCCTCAAACCGGTAAGATGGGGCTGATCAGCATCCACACCGGCAAGGAGGTGTTGCCGGCCCAATTCGATCACCTGCGTCCTTTGAGTGAAGGCATTGCTGCCGCGCTGGATGGAAACGGCTGGCATTTTGTGGACCTTTCCGGAAAGGCGGTTTCGGCACAGCAATACGAAGGTGCCGAGGCTTTCTCCGGAGGCCTGGCAGCCGTGCGCCGGCATGGCAAATGGGGCTTTGTTAATAAAAAAGAGGACTGGGTGATTCCGGCACAGTATGACCGGGTCACCGCTTTCACGGACGGCACCGCTTTTGCGCAGCGCGGCGAAAGCTGGCAGCAGATCGACCCGGCCGGAAAGGTGATCCGCGAATTACCCTATCAAATGGTGATCCCGCCAACCGAAGGCTTGTATGCTTTTATGCAACACAACTTGTGGGGCTTTGCAGAAGCCGCGACCGGGAAGGTGGTTATTGCGCCGCAATACCTGCGCGCGGCCGCTTTCGAAAACGGGCTGGCCTTTGTGGTCAAGGACGGACAGCGGTTTTATATCCTGCCGGACGGCACCGAGTTGCGGGCCGGAAAGTAAAGGCCGCCTTTGCGTCTCCTGTAATTTCCGGAAATTTTATCCTCCCGGAGGTGCCGGATGCTTGTTTTTATTAAAAAACGCCTATTTTCGCGCTCCCAATCCACCTAGAGAGGTGCCCGAGTGGTTGAAGGGGCTCGCCTGGAAAGCGGGTATACGGCAACGTATCGAGGGTTCGAATCCCTTCCTCTCTGCATAAAGGGACCAAACGTTTTCAGAAGCGTTTGGTCCCTTTTCCTTTTTAGACCAAAAGGCTTGAAAGAAGCGCGAAAAGATTGTTCTTTTTGTGCTTCCGGCTGATTCTTTCTTTTTATCGTAGCAGGTGCCGTCTGGAACAGCAATTTTCGCTGTACTTTGGCAAAAAGTCTTGTGTCGTAACCATACTCTGAAATCATCCAGGTTATTTTGGTAAGTCCCCCGTATAAAACCGGAAGTACACAAAAAGAGTTGTGTACTCCGATTGCTTTCGGATACTTCACCTAAGAATGCAATCCTCCCTGAGAGGCTTCCCCAAACAGAAATCAATGAATACCGCTGTTCATAACAAACTTGTTTCTTTTATCTGGACTATCGCTGACGATTGTCTGCGGGATGTTTACGTGCGCGGCAAATACCGGGACGTCATTCTGCCGATGGTTGTGCTCCGCCGGCTGGACGCACTGCTGGAACCAACAAAAGAAGCGGTGCTGGCGGAACTGGCCTTTCAACGGGATGAGGCCGGATTTACAGAGTGGGAGGAGGATAGTCTGCGCCGGGCATCCGGTTATGTGTTTTACAACACAAGTGAATGGACCCTTCAACGCTTACAAAACACCGCTACCAACAGCAGCCAGATTTTTGTGGCCAATTTTGAGGATTATCTCGATGGCTTCAGTCCGAACGTCAAGGAGATTGTGGAGAAATTCAAGCTTCGCGAACAGGTGAAACACATGGCGGCAAAAGATGTGCTGCTGGATGTACTGGAAAAGTTTACGTCCCCTTTCATCAACCTGACGCCCTTTGAAAAAGCGGACCCGGATGGTCGCAAACTGCCGCCGCTTTCCAACCTGGGAATGGGATACGTCTTCGAGGAACTCATCCGGAAGTTCAACGAAGACAATAACGAAGAAGCGGGGGAACACTTCACCCCACGCGAAGTCATTGACCTGATGACGCATCTGGTATTTGAGCCGGTCCGGGATGCGCTACCGCCGGTGCTGACCATCTACGACCCTGCCTGTGGTTCGGGTGGGATGCTCACCGAGTCGCAGAATTTTATCAAGGATGAAGACGGTCTTATCCGGGCAACCGCAGATGTGCATTTGTATGGCAAGGAGATCAACGACGAAACCTACGCCATCTGCAAAAGCGACATGATGATCAAGGGCAACAATCCGGAAAACATTCGGGTGGGCTCTACCCTACAAACCGATGAGTTTGCCGGCACGCAGTTCCACTTTATGCTTTCCAACCCGCCGTACGGTAAAAGCTGGGCCTCTGATCAGAAGTACATTAAAGACGGAAAAGAGGTCATCGACCCGCGTTTTACCATTCGCCTGGCGAACTACTGGGGCGAAGTAGAAACCTGCGATGCCACCCCGCGCTCTTCGGACGGCCAATTGCTTTTCCTGATGGAGATGGTCAGCAAAATGAAGCCGGTCTCCCTGGGCGGCTCCCGGATTGCCTCGGTCCACAACGGCTCTTCGCTGTTTACCGGCGACGCAGGCGGCGGCGAAAGCAACATCCGCCGTTACATTATTGAGAACGACTGGCTGGAGGCCATCGTCCAGATGCCGAACAACCTCTTTTACAACACCGGTATTACCACCTACATCTGGCTGCTTTCCAA
>JAEVZP010000219.1 GCA_023392185.1 Bacteroidota bacterium | reverse complement strand
GAGCGCTTCCAGATGCTTAGAGCCTATCCTAAAAATAAAAGGTTGTGAACACGCATGCTGGATTCGGGCAGAATCTTTGTCATCCTTGAATGGATCTCTTCAGATTTTTCTTTGAAAAGGTCATTATTAAGGGATTCTTTGCAGAATGACAAAGAAAGCGTCCCATTTTCTGGATAGGCTCTTAGTTCGGCTGTTTTACGCTCGTCATGGCGGGTGTCAGCCTGAGCTTGTCGAAGGCCCGCCATCTCCGTATGTTTTCGGTTCCATCATTCGTTCTAACACACTACCGAAAATGTTAAACGAATACATTTGCGCTTGTGACTGCCCAAAAAATGCTGCAACATTTATCGGCCCGTTTGCAAAAAGCTTTTCCGGGGCAACTGGCAGAAGTAATTCTCTTTGGCTCCCGCGCTTCGGGCACCGCACACGCCGGCTCCGACTATGACTTTTTGATTCTTACGAACCGGAAGCTGTCAGCAAGCGAAGAAGCGCACCGGGCCGCTGTTTTTTTTAAATTGACATGGCCTGTGACAGCTGCACGGATCTGCATTTTCTTTCTGTGGCTGATGCAAATGGCCTGCGCGGTGCCCAACCTGTTTTCCGGGATGCCTTGCAAAACGGGTTGAAAGTTGCATGAAGGGCGATTAGGACGTCTTTGTAGAACCGGATGCCGAACTGTTGAAATCTATGATTCCGCCAGCGGTTGCTTTTATCAATAGAATTCAGGCGCTGTTAAACCACTCAAAAGGATAACTTTGCCGCCCAAAGGACTTTTGCGCTTTCCGGAGTGCAGGGCCCGTTTTGTCTTTTGTCTCTTGTCTTTTGACTTTATGATAGATTACGTTTACCTCGTTCCGCTTTTGCCGCTGATCGGCTTTTTGATTAACGGCCTCGGCTGGCGGGTGGTGCCCAGGGGCGCTGCCGGCTGGATCGCCACCCTGATGGTGCTCGCGGCCTTTGGCCTCTCACTCGGCATCTTTTCCGAGGTGAGCGCGGGCGGTAGCCGCGTTGTGACGCTCTATCCCTTTATCCAAACCGGAGCGCTGAACATTCCGTTTGCGTTTCAGGTCGATAACCTGTCGGCCTTATTCCTGCTGATTATCACCGGCATCGGCTCCCTGATTCACATCTACTCCACGGGCTATATGCACGACGATCCCGGCGTGGTGCGCTACTTCGCGTACCTCAACCTCTTCGTCTTCTCCATGCTCTTGCTCGTGCTGGGGGCCAACTACATGATTATGTTTATTGGCTGGGAAGGCGTGGGCCTCTGCTCCTATCTGCTGATCGGCTTCTGGTTTAAGAACCGCGACTACGGCAAGGCGGCCAAAAAAGCCTTTGTGATGAACCGCATCGGCGATCTCGGCTTTCTGGTCGGGATGCTCCTGACGCTCTATCATTTCGGGACGCTCACCTACACCGATTTCTTTGGCAAACTGGCTACCGAAGCCCAGCCGCAAACCGTGTACACGGCGATTGCCATCTGCTTTTTCATTGGCGCGATGGGCAAGAGTGCACAGATTCCGCTCTATACCTGGCTGCCCGACGCGATGGCCGGTCCCACACCCGTTTCCGCACTGATCCACGCCGCTACGATGGTGACGGCCGGTATTTATATGATTGCCCGCTCCTCCGATCTGTATAACCTGACGATGCAGGCCCAACAGTTTGTGGCTATTATCGGGCTGGCAACCGCCCTGCTGGCCGGCAGCATCGCCCTGCGGCAGTGGGATATTAAAAAGGTATTGGCTTATTCTACCGTGTCGCAATTGGGCTTTATGTTCCTGGCCCTGGGCGTGGGCGCTTATACCACGGCGGTTTTCCACGTACTGACGCACGCGTTCTTCAAAGCCCTTCTCTTCCTCGGTTCCGGTAGCGTGATCCACGCGATGGGCGGGGAGCAGGACGTCCGGAAAATGGGCGGCCTGGCGAAGAAAATGCCCATCACCAACATCACCTTTCTGATTGGCTGCCTCGCGCTGGCCGGCATTCCGGGCCTTTCCGGTTTCTTCTCCAAAGACGAAATCCTGGCCTCGGCTTTTGGTCGCAACCCGATTTTCTTCGGCCTGGGCATCGTGGCTGCGGCTATGACGGCGTTTTACTCGATGCGGGTGTATGCGCTGACGTTTACCGGAAAATTCCGGGGCACTGCCGAGCAGGAAAGCCACCTGCACGAAAGCCCGGCTACCATGACGATTCCGCTGGTGATTCTCGCCGTGCTGGCCGTCGTGGGCGGTTATATTGGTTTGCCGCCGGTGATTTCCGGAAATCACACCCTCCAAAGCTTCCTGTCGCCGGTGGTGCACAATGCCACGAGCGAGCATTTAAGCCACAGCACCGAGTGGATGCTGATTGGTATTTCTTCAGCCGTAGCCGTTTTGTTTGCCGTGTGGGGGTATATGGCGCAGCGCCGTGCGCAGTTCGGCGAAGCCGGTGGTATCAATAAGGCACTGGAAAACAAGTGGTATGTGGATGAGATCTACGACGCCGCGATCATCAGGCCGCTCAACGGCCTCAGCCGCTTCTTCAGCGATGTCGTAGAGCGCCTGGGCATCGATGGGCTGGTCAACGGCGTAGGCAAAAGCGTGCGCTGGGGCTCCGACCGGATTCGCTTTCTGCAGAACGGACAGGTAGGCTACTATCTGTTTGTCATGGTGGTCGGCATGACCCTCCTGCTGGCGCTGGGCTTTTTCTGGAAGTAGGTTTCTGAGTATCAAGTATCAAGTATCAAGACAAAGAGGCCTTATTGCTAAGCTTTAGAACCAAAGGTTTCAGCGTCCAAAACAAAAAAGTACCCAGCGATTTCCGGAAATAATTTCCCTATCTATTAAGCGAAGCTCCAACGGCGCAGACCGTCCAACGCGAAGCTTCCAAGCCGAAGGCTCCAACGTTCAAATTCTCTTTTCATGATTACCCTTTTTCTCATACTGCTGCCGCTGCTCACCGGTTTGTTGTGCTTTATGTCTAAAGAGACGGCCAAACCCATGGCGCTGGCCGGCTCCATCGCCACCCTCGGTGCGGCCCTTTGGATGCTGGTTGATGCGCAGTCTGGTGCCGTTGCCGGTTTCTCTGCTCCCTGGATCCCGATGCTGGGCGCCACCTTTACCCTGCATGCCGACAGCTCCTCGGTGATTCTGGTGCTGCTGACAGCGGTAGTGATGCTCACCATTTTCATTGCCCAGTGGAATAAGGAAGTAGAACGCCCGCATGCTTTTTATGGCCTGATGCTGCTGGCGACCGCTGGTCTGATGGGCGTCTTTCTGGCGTATGACGGACTGCTGTTCTATGCGTTCTGGGAACTGGCGCTGATTCCGGTTTACTTCCTGTGTT
>JAEVZP010000215.1 GCA_023392185.1 Bacteroidota bacterium | reverse complement strand
TCGTCCGGCTGGATGATAACTCCGCCCTGTTACTTCCGGAACCGATTCGCTCCCGGGTCATCAATGGCCATCATAAAAAGCGCAGCGGCGATTTGATTGTCATTCCGGAACCGGGCTGGTTTGCCGGCTATGCGCCCACAGGCACTACCCACGGCACCTGGAACCCGTATGATGCCCATATTCCGCTGCTTTTTTACGGCTGGAAGGTTCCGCAGGGCCAATCCACCGAGCCGTGCCACATGACCGACATTGCTGCCACGGTGTGCGCGATGCTGAAAATCCAGATGCCCAATGGGTGTGTTGGAAAGCCTTTGCCGTTTGTGGAAAATTCCGGAAAAAAGAAGAGGATTTCCGGAAAATAAGCCGGATCTTTAATAGAAAACACCCGTCAGGTTTTTAAAAACCTGACGGGTGTTTTCTATTGATTTATAAAAAGAGACGCCCAGGTTGGGCGTCTCTACGGAATTCTACTTTTGTCTTTAATCTCCCGATAGCTATCGGGACTTCTTTTGTCTCCTACATGATCCGACCGGCTCCGGCATAGGTCCGCGCCCAGTATTTTTCATCCAACGAGGAAACCGTAACGCCTTTGCTGGAGCAGGAATGCACAAAATGTTTGTTGGTGATATACACGCCGACGTGAGAAATCCGGCTGCTGACCGTGCGGAAGAAAACAAGATCACCTTCTTTGAGGCTGTCGTCGCTGAACAGCTGCCGGGCCATGCCAAACTGCTGAATCGCCGTGCGCACAAGATTGGTGTTAAACACGTTGGTGTAGAGCTGCTGCACAAATGCAGAGCAGTCGATCCCTTTCTTCGTAGTGCCGCCGAGGCGGTAAGGCGTTCCCAGCCACGAATCAATAAATTGGTACAGGTGCGTGTTGGTCAGGATTTGCGGAGTCACCTGCATCAGGTTGGCAAACCGGACGCGCAGGGTATTTCCTTCAGCCGGATCAATTTCTTGTGCGTTGACAATAGGGGTTGCCGGCAGTTCGAGCGTCTTAAGGCAAACACTGGTGATGGCAGGCTTTTTTAAGAGTGGAGCATCCACACCGGAGAAGGAATGAGAGGCGGAAATCGTGCTGGCAGTAGCACGGACGCCTTTGGGGGAAGAACAGCTGGTGAGGCTGGAGGCACCTGCTACGGCAAGTGCAGCAATAACGATAGAAAAACGCTTCATCGGCAGGGTAGGGGAATGGCTGTCGGAAGTGTGGGGAATTTTATCCCCGGTTATTGGATAGTGTTACACCATTTGGGCAACTGTCGGGAGCGAAAGTAGGGTTTTTGACGGAACCGGCAAGTATTTTTACGCACCCTGGCACGAATTTTGCTTTTTGCAATGCTTTTTTTGGGTGGAAAAGAACTGAATGCTGTCTCTGAGGCTATGTTTTGAAGAACTTTCTTCGAAGTGCTTTCCGGAAGGCGCTTTAAAAAAACGCATTTTGCGATTAAATAAAAAAACCGGTTCCAATTGGAACCGGTTTTTTCTGTAGCGAGGCCAGGGATCGAACCTGGGACCTTCGGGTTATGAGCCCGACGAGCTACCGCTGCTCTACCTCGCGATGAGAGTGCAAATATACAACCCTATTTCCGGGAATTCCAAAAAAATCTTTTCAGGAAGGCTACTTTTGAGGCCATGACCGAATTTAAAGCTGGTTTCGTCAACATCTTCGGCCCACCCAATGCCGGAAAATCCACCCTGCTCAACGCGCTGCTCGGCGAACAACTGGTAGCCGTGTCGCCTAAGGTGCAAACGACCCGCCACCGCATTGTGGGCATCCTCAATGAAGACGATTATCAGATCATCTTCTCCGATACGCCCGGCATTATCGAACCGAAATACAAGCTGCATCAAAAGATGATGATGAGCGTAAAGTCTGCACTCGAAGACGCTGATGTGGCTGTGCTCATGGCCGACATCACCTCCGATCCGGCCGAGTTTGACTTTATCCGGGATACGCTGAAGCTCAAAGCACCAGTCATTTTTCTCCTCAATAAAACCGACCTGCTGAAGTCGCCTGCCGAGGTGGCCGAACGCACCGCCCTTTATCAGTCCCGTTTCCCGGAATGGAAAGCCTTGCCGGTTTCGGCCCGCACGGGCAGTGGCCTGAAAAGTATGGTTCCCCTTATTCTGGAACGCCTGCCCGAATCGCCGCCTTATTATCCCGACGACAGCATCAGCGACCGGCCGGTGCGCTTTTTTGTTTCCGAAATCATCCGCGAGCAAATCTTTCACCTGTATGGCGAAGAGATCCCCTACCACGCCGCCGTCCTGATTCAGTCGTTTGAGGAAAAGACCACGCTAACGGTTATTAAAGCTGATATTATCGTCAGCCGCGAAACCCAGAAAATGATTCTTCTCGGTAAAGGCGGCGCGATGATCAAAAAGCTGGGCATCCAAAGCCGGGAAAAAATCGAAACCTTCCTGGACCGGAAAGTGCATCTGGAACTTTTTGTGAAAGTGCGTCCCAAATGGCGCGACAACGAAAATTATCTCCGGGAGTATGGGTATCAGTAAGGTATCAAGTATCAGGTATCAGGTAGCAAGTATCAGGTAGCAAGTATCAGGTAGCAGGTATCAGGTAGCAGGATTAATGGTTGCAGGCTGAGGGTTTTTATAAAACGATTTTCCGGAAATCCAATTCGATTCAGCTTCCAGGTCCAACGTTTTCCAACGCCGCAGGCTCCAACACGCAGTTCCAACACCGTCCAACACCAAAGTTTCAACACCAACGGAGCCAACATCTGAAGCCGAAGGCTCCCATTTTCCAATTTTCCAATGCCCCGCCAAGGCGGGGTGTCCAATTCCCAGATGTCTCTTCAAAAAAATCCGCAGACGCGCAAAAGCCGCCTGACGCTTTACATCTTTATCGCGCTGGTGGTGGGTATTGCCCTCGGCACGGTGCTCAACTACACCTGGCTGGCACCGGAAAACGCACAACTGGCTACCCTCGAACAGAAAACGACCCTGTATACCCAAAAGCTGAGTGAGCTGGATTCTACCACTTCGGCTTATCACTCGGTGGCGGCACAGCGTGCTGTTCTGCAGGAAGAAGCGCAGAGCATTACCAAAAGCATCGACGAAAAGGTAGGACCGTTTCTGCTCCTGGCCGATTTGTTTCTCCGGCTGATCAAAATGATTGTGGCGCCGTTGGTGTTTTCCACGCTGGTCGTCGGGGTGGCCCGGCTCGGCGATATCCGGGCGGTGGGCCGTATCGGTGGCAAAACGCTCTTGTGGTTTTTCGGCGCTTCCCTGCTCAGCCTGTTGCTGGGTATGGTGCTGGTCAATGTTTTTCAGCCCGGCAGCCGCCTCAATCTACCCCTGCCTCCGGCTGACACCGAAACCGGCGTGGCCGCCGCTTCGCTGAGCCTGCAAAGCTTTCTGTATCATATGGTGCCGGCCTCGGTCATCGACGCTATGGCGCGGAACGAGATTCTGCAAATCGTCATCTTCGCGATTCTTTTTGGCATTGCCACGGCTGCAATCGGGGAGAAAGGCGAAAAAGTAACCGACTTCTTTGACTCGGTTTCGCACGTGATCCTCAAAATGACGAGCTATGTGATGAACACCGCACCGGTAGCCGTCTTTGGCGCTATGGTGGCCGTGGTGGCCAAACAAGGCCCTTCGATCCTGAAAACCTACTCTATATTCATTGGTGAGTTTTACCTCAGTCTGGCCATTTTGTGGATTTTTTTAATCGGTATAGGTTTCCTGGTAATCGGCCGCCGCGTGGGTACGCTTCTGGGGCGCATCAAGGAACCGGCGCTGCTGGCTTTCTCCACCTCCTCGAGCGAGGCCGCTTTTCCGCAAACGATGACCGAACTGGAGCGTTTCGGCTGTCCGCCCAAAATTGTTTCGTTCGTGTTGCCGCTGGGGTATTCCTTCAACCTCGACGGCTCCATGATGTATATGACCTTTGCCACGCTTTTTATTGCGCAGAGCTATGGCATCCATCTGCCCATTGGGGTACAACTTTCCATGTTGCTGGTCTTGTTGCTTACTTCCAAAGGGATTGCGGGCGTTCCGCGGGCGTCGCTGGTGGTAATTGCCGGGACGCTCGCCACATTTAACATTCCGGAAGCAGGGCTGGCTTTACTGCTCGGAATCGACCCGCTGCTGGATATGGGCCGCTCTGCTACCAACGTGCTGGGCAACTCCGTTGCCGCCGCCGCCGTAACTAAATGGGAAAAAATGGATTAAAGGCGGTAATTTGCCGCCCGTTACAACATTATGGACAAGGGCATTATTCAACAGTTTATTGAGTGGATTATTCACAACGGAGGCATTTATGTGCTCTTGTTGATCGTTTTCGCGGAGACCGGCCTTTTCGTTGGCTTTTTCCTCCCGGGCGATTCACTTCTCTTCGCTGCCGGCATCTATGCCGAGGAGCTGGCCGTCACGTTCTTCAATTCCCACTGGTCGGTAGTAATGATTGCCGTAGCCCTGGCGTCTATTTTGGGCAGCTATGTGGGCTATTGGTTTGGAAAGAAATACGGCGCCAAACTATATCAGCGGAAAGACACTCTTTTGTTTAAGAAAAAGCACCTGCTCAGCGCACAGGAGTTCTACGAAAAGCACGGTAAAGCAACCGTGATTCTTTCCAAATTCCTGCCGATCATCCGCACGTTTGCGCCCATTGTGGCCGGTATGGTAGGCATGGATCGCAAGTCGTTTACCTTTTCCAATATCTCTGGTTCGGTGCTGTGGGTCGGCTCCATGATGCTCGGTGGCCACTTCCTGCAAGGCTGGGTGCTCGATACCTTCGGCTATTCGCTGAAAGATCACATCGAGGCGATTGCCATTGTCATCGTGGCTATCACAACGCTGCCGGTTATCTTTAAAATGTTCTTTTCTAAAAAGAAAACACCGGTGCTCGAAGTGGCCGAAGACATTATTGAAGACAAACTCAAGGTGAATCTGCCCGATACCGACGACCCGCGGAACAGCCAGTAAGATTTCCGGAAATCCGCGTCTTTTCCCGGAAAAGAGAAGCTTGGCCGGAGGCCCTCAATCTCCTTTTATATCATGATGTTCGAGCAATTTCAGTCTGCCAACAACCCTTTTACCTTCGAAAGCTTTTTCGCTTATTGCGAGCAACTGGTAGCCGAAGGCCGCACTTCCGGTCCGGATCAGTCGGAGTTTCTGGTGCAGTTTACAAAGCTGAACCTCCAACGGATGAAGCGCTGGCACAAGACGGTGGAACTGGCCGAAACGACGCACACGGCACTGACGCAAACCTGCGCCCAGCAGTGGTTTGTGATTACCGAAGCCTGGTGCGGCGACAGCGCGCAAAACCTGCCCGTGCTGGCGCGCATGGCAGAAGAGAGTTCCGGAAAAATCGACCTGAAAATCCTCCTGCGCGACGAACATCCCGAACTGATCGACGCCTACCTGACCAACGGCGGCCGCAGCATTCCCAAACTGATTTCCTTTGATCCCCACAACAAGATCGAGCTGTTTAACTGGGGACCGCGTCCGGCGGGAGCAACTGCTCTTTTTATGGACTGGAAAACCAACCCCGCAGGCCGCGATTTTGAAGCCTTTGAAAAAGAACTGCACACCTGGTATGCCCATGATAAAGGCTTGGAAGTGCAGGCAGAAGTAGGCGCCCTGCTGCTCAAAAGCAGCGGACTGCTCTGAAATAGATAAACCAACTTTAAAGGGCCGGCGCAACTAATGCGCCGGCCCTTCGCTTGATACCACCTAAGTAGGTGGACCAAATTATTTTAGAGTCGCTATTTTGCAACCTATTGAGAAACAGGGAGTTGCAAGGATGTCCGCCTCAACTAATTGTGTCCGGATACTTACGAGGTTTCAGAAACCGTATAAGTTTGAGGGGAATTTCCGGAAATCCGGAGTGATTTATACCCTTTAGACAGCTCCTCTGCACATCGCTCGCTTCTCCATTTTCCCTTCTGATAAAGAGGGGAATCTGTACCTTGTTATCTCCTTAGGTTTATAAATTATTTTGTCCCCCTGCCGAAAGGCAGGGTCCCAGGAGCAGTTTCTGAGATTCCGCCTTTCGGCGGAATAACAAAACAATGGGATTGTACAGTTTAGGCAGTGCATCCGTGCATCGTTGGCCTCAACCCTTCCGAAGGATCGGAAGGGCTGACCAGTTGTAAGGACCTTTTTAGGTGTAGAAATGATATTAAATAGCCAGTGATCTGCGGCAATCCGCGAACAATTTCTGCGAGAATCTGCGGGGAAAAACAAAATCCCTACGCCGGAGTAGAAACCCGCTCGCGCAGCGCCGAGACAAAGGCTTCGAGATGTTCGATCTCTACGTGTTCCATCACTACGATCTTATACCAGCCGGGGTTTCCGGTATGGGTGTCCGGAACCAGTCCAAAGCGCGCGGCTATTTCCGCCGGAACGCCTTTGGCTTCCAGGGTAATGATGTTCATGCGCGGATGCCGGAAGTAGGACACCCCGAGCTTATCGAGTGCGCGGCAGCACCAGTTGGTGCGATACAGCAGCTTGTTGATTTTTTCCAGATAACCAAACGGCCCGTAGGTTGCCAGAATCATCCAGACGGCAATGGCGTTGGCGCCGGAGCGGCTGCCACTCAGTGTGATGTCCATGCCGGCCACATACTGCGCTTCCTCGGTATAAACATGGTGCATCAGCCCTTTGCGCGAAAGGAAAATACCGGTTCCGTAGGGTGCCTGCAGCATCTTATGGGCATCGAGCGTCACGGAAGAAATGTGCGGATTCCGGAAATCGAGCTTGTTGTCCGGTGCGGAAACGGGATAGATAAAACCGCCGAAGGCCCCGTCGGCGTGCATCCGGAATTCAACACCCGCTTTTTCTAGCGCGGCCACATACACATCCGGATCATCTACTGAGCCAAACATGGTTGTCGCCATATTGGCCAGCACAATAAAATACCGGACGCCCGCTGCTTGGGCGTCGGCAATGATCTGGGCCAGCGCGGCTTCTTCGACCGCCCGCGTAGCATGATCCACCGGCACCTGAAACCAGCGCAGATTCAATAGATTGGCCGCTTTGGCTACCGAATAATGCGTATCGGCGGAAGAAAGCAGGGCAATTTCGTCGTGCCGGGCGCCGTGCTGGCGGAGAAACAGGTTGCGGTACATCCAGGCTGCCTGAATATTGGCTTCGGTGCCGCCACCCGCTACATAGCCGTCGCAGCCGCCCGTTTCGGCATGAAGCAAATCTTCGCCCAGAATGGCAATCACTTCCTGCTCCAGGGCCTGGGTGCCGGCAAAAAACGGCTCCGACTCGCCCAGCGTGTGGCAGCCAATGTGGTTGGGGTTTTGCACATAGGTGCGCAACAGCGGCGCGTCCTTCAGAAAAGGAGCACTGTCCTGAAACACCTGTCCATCGAGCCGCGAGGCCGGAATGCCC
This sequence comes from Bacteroidota bacterium, assembly GCA_023392185.1. GTDB lineage: Bacteria > Bacteroidota > Bacteroidia > Chitinophagales > Chitinophagaceae > UBA1952. The sequence goes on along the minus strand of JAEVZP010000215.1, from coordinate 6,871 downwards.
AGGCTGAGCTGGCTTTTGAAATCTACATTCTGCCGGAGTGCAGCGGTAATGCGGCGGTCCTGCTCGGCGTGCGAAAGGCGCTTCCAGTGTTTCATCATAGGTGGCGCAAAATTAGCTTTTTGCCGCCGCTGCACGGCTGATGTTGCTCACCGCAAAAAATGACATTTGTCATGTAGGAACGCGCCGCGCGTCCGCACCGCATACATAATCAGGCGGATACGCGCGGCGTGTCCCTACGTTTTTCCGGAAAATGCGCCCCTTTTTAAACCTGCAACAGCCCTGCTTTTTTCAGCGGCACCAGCGGTTTCCCGTCCCAAAACAGCTCGAAATCTTCCCAGCCCCGGGCTTCGTAGGCGGCGCGCACCTCGGCGCGGGTGGTGCGTGTGTCGTTTTTCAAGGTAAGCAGCGGCAACAGGGCGGCCAGCCATTCACCTTTCTCTTTGTCCAGCCGCAGGGTGAGCGTTTCGCGGCGGGTCACAGCCGTTAGCAGCGCTTCTTCCCAGGTTGCGCCTTTTTTGCTTTTTGAAACAACCGCTATCTCCACCGGCCCGCCGAGCCATATCACGCGGCTGCTTTCCTTTGGCAGTTGCAACGCCGCTGCTTCCAAAACGCCGTGAATCCAGTCGGGCTTCACGGTGGTGCGGGGCACTTTCTCCTCAAACCATTTGTGCAGCGGGTCGGTGAGGCCAATGCCGTGCATGAAGTTGAAAAGCGACTTGCGCAGGCCATAGCCGAACACATCGTGGTCGGTTGCCGTTTCTTCTTCGTAGTGGCGATCGTTGTTGGCGAAAGCGCCTTCTGCCTGCAGGATGCGCACGCCGTATTTTTCCGGGTCTTTGCTCACCGGGCTGTGTGCCGTGAGCGCAAAGCGGTGCCAGAACGCCGATTTCATCACCCCGGCGGCAAACATCTGCCGCACCATTTCCAGGGAATCGATTGTTTCTACCGCCGTTTGGGTCGGGAATCCATACATCAGATAAGCGTGCACCAAAATGCCGGCGTCGGCAAAAGCTTTGTTGACCTGTGCTACCTGCGCCACGGTTACGCCCTTATCAATCAGTTTCAGGAGCCGGTCGGAGGCTACTTCCAGCCCACCGCTGACGGCAATGCAGCCCACTTCACGGAGCAGGCGGCAGAGGTCGGTGGTAAAGCTTTTCTCAAACCGAATGTTGGCCCACCAGCTCACCACCAGTCCGCGGCGGAGGATTTCCAGCGCCAGGTTGCGCATCAGGGCAGGAGGGGCAGCCTCGTCCACAAAGTGAAAACCGGTGTTGCCGGTCTGAGCCACAATCGTTTCCATGCGGTCGGCCAGGATGCCGGCGGTGAGCGGCTCGTAGTCGGCGATATAGGGCAGGGTCGTGTCGCAAAACGTGCATTTGCCCCAGTAGCAGCCATGCGCCATGGTGAGCTTGTTCCAGCGTCCGTCGCTCCAGAGGCTGTGCATCGGGTTGGTGACTTCAATCACTGATACATAGTCTTCCAGCGGCAGACCGGTATAATCGGGTGTGCCGGTGTCGGGCCCGCCATAATCACGGCAGGTGCTGGAATCCTTGAAAACCACTCCTCCGTCTTCAAGGAGAAAAGTTCTTTTCAGCAGCGAAATATCCGTAGCATTTCCGGAAACAAAGCGGTAGAGGCCTTCCATGGGTGCCTCGCCGTCGTCCAGACAAATAAAATCCACCGCTTCAAAAATGCGCGGGTCCTGCAGGCTGCGGAGTTCGGTGTTGGGATAGCCGCCACCCATGGCCACTTTGATGTGCGGGAAATGGTTTTTCACCCATTGTCCGCAGCGCAACGCCGCGTAGAGGTTTCCGGGAAACGGCACCGAAAACGCCAGGAGCGCCGGGCTGTGGGCTTCTATCAGATTGCCCAACAGTTGCGTCGTGATCGTATCTATAAAACCCGGTGGCTGCGAAAGGGCTTCATACAGCTCGTCGTAGGAATGCGCGGCGGCGGATAGCTTTTCGGCGTAACGGGAAAACCCGAAGTGCGGGTCCACCGTTTCGGTAATCAGGTCGCTGAGGTCTTCCAGATACAGCGTCGCAAGATATTTGGCCGCGTCGGCAATGCCCATATCGCCAAAGGCGGCTTCCATATCGGGCACCTGCCCAAAGCGACTTGCTTCGGGTAGAAAGCGGCGGTGCACAATGTTGCGCGCTAGCGTGGGGTCTTTGCCCTGCAAAAACCGGATGGCCGGGCCTACCGTCCGCAGGTAATCGTCCTGGAGGAACAGCATGCGCCGGGCGTTGGCCGACGGTGCTTCAAAAAGGGTTGCTTTCCCGAAAATCTGGCCTAATCCCGCTGGCGAAAACACCTGTAGGAGCACGTCGAGGCCCAGGTCGCTCTGCACGGCCGGGATGCCCCGCGTCTGCAAAAACCCTTTGAGGTAGGCAGTGGCGGGGTAGGGCGTGTTGAGTTGGGTAAACGGCGGGGTAACGAGCAGAATGGGCTGGGGCACAGAATCGGGACAAACAAAGGCTGTAAAAGGGCCGCAAAGTTATTTCTTTCTAAACATGTGCTTGTGGACGGGAGGCTGGTACGGTCTTTTAAACTTAAAGAGCACAAAGTTTCCCCACTTTCCTTTCGCATTTTTTGAGATGTCCGACCCAAACCTGAACCCGGCTGCCTCCCACATCCCTTCGAACGACCCACCGGTGACCACCACCGTTTCGGGGGCCATTCCGATTGTGGAAGAGCACGCCACGATCAGCAAAACCACTGTGGAAACGGGTCGGGTAGTGATTTCCAAAAAAGTAGAGGAACACCAGGAAGCCGTGCATGTAGTGGCTTCTCACGATGAAACCGATGTGGAGCGCATCACGCTCAACCGCGAGGTAGAGGCCGCTCCGGCAGTGCGCTACGAAGGCGACACGATGATCATTCCGGTAGTCAAAGAGGTAGCCGTGGTGGTGAAAAAGCTGATGCTGATTGAAGAAATCCGGGTGACGCGCCGCAAGGTGCAAACGCAGGAAACTGTTCCGGTAATGCTTCGAAAAGAACGCCTCGACATCGTGCGGGAACCATCCACCGGCGCACCGCCGCAAAACCGCTGATACCGATTTAAAACAAACCCTTTTTTCACTTTTAACCCTCCATAAAAACCCCCCAGAACTATGAACCAGACTGTAGTTGGCGTATTTGACTCCGCCGAAGAAGCCCGCAAAGCCGTTAGCGAACTCCAAACCGCCGGTTTTGCAACCGAATCCATCGATCATGCAACCCGTAGTGCGCAATCCGTTTCCGGATCCGGCGTAGGACCCGGCGGTGCCGATGCCTATACCAACACTTCCGGTACCATGGTGGAAGGTGCTGCTGATAAAATTGACCGCGCTGCCGGTGAGGCCGTTCACACCGATTCGGGTACCGGCAAGCCTTTGGGTGGCTACGACGCCCAGGTGAACTCTTCCGGCACTATGGTAGAAGGCGCTGCCGACGCCGTAGACCGTGGTACTTCTGCCATCGGCCGTTTCTTTAAAAACCTGTTTACCGACGACGATTACGAAGCCAACCGTTATACCGACGTAGCTTCTGCTTCGCATTCCGTTATCACCGTGCACGCTGATTCGGATGAGCGCGCTCATCAGGCCGCTGAAATCATGGACCGTTGTGGTGCCATCGACGTAAATGAACGCGGTGCCCAGTATGGTTACGATACCCTGCGCACAGCTACAACCGCCACAACTGCCAACCGGCATGTGGACATGACCAACCGCACGGCTGCTCCGGGTGAAACCATGAAGGTTGTAGAAGAAAACCTCCAGGTCGGTAAGCGCGAAGTAGAAACCGGTGGCGTGCGTCTGCGCTCCCGCATCGTGAGCCGTCCGGTAGAAGAAAACCTTCGCCTCCGCGAAGAGTATGTGTACGTAAACCGCAAGCCGGTAGACCGTCCTGCTACAGAAGCCGACTTCAACACCTTTAAAGAAGGCACTGTAGAGATACGCGAGACTGCCGAAGTGCCGGTAGTAAACAAAGAAGCCCGTGTGGTAGAAGAAGTAAGCCTGGGTAAAGACGTTACCGAGCGCGAAGAAACCATCCGTGACACCGTTCGTAAAACCGAGGTGGATGTAGAGCAAATTCCGGGGAAAGGCAACGTGGACCGCACCGGTAATCCGGGCAGCGGAACCGCCCTGTAAGGATTTTTTTCCTAAAGACCTGAGTCTTTCTCGAAAGCGCCTGCAATATCGATATTGCAGGCGCTCTTTTTGTATTTTAAAGGAGGTGTTGCCGGAGCGACAACCTAAAGTAAAGTGTTTTCGGAAAAGGCGCCGGGAAAATGGAACAAGCCTTCACTCTTTTAGCATGCGTGCGGTGTGGAGAGATGGTGTGGAGAGATAATACTGTTTTCAGTTGGGGCATCCTGTCTGGTCTCGCCCCGATCCTCTGACCTGCGGTTGGGGCAAAGCCAAAGGAAAGAAAGCGATCCGCAATGAGGTTTCTTTCTTTGAAAACGCGCTGATACCGCTGCCTTTTGTTTTGTCATTCCGCCGAAAGGCGGAATCTCAGGATAATGCGTTACTGTTGTGAGACTCTGCATGTCGCCAGGGAGACAAAACAAAATGAAGGTGTAAGAAAAAGAATCTGCGCCCCTTGAATACCGTTTAAGCGGGTGGCCGGATCGGGGGGTTAATCGACCCGTTTTCCTCAGGGCAGGTCCAGTGATTCCAAGTTGAAACAATCGGGGCGACCGGCTCCGGATGGCCACGGAACCGGGCCCGCTGAACGGCGGGAGCGACCCAATGACCCAATGTTTCTCTTGCCTGTAATACCGGCTATTTGAAAACGGTATAAGCCTTAAAAGCGGTCGCGCCCCAACCACACCAACGCTTGGTTTCCACTAAATAAAAGCGCTTTTACAAGCCTACATCCAGTCCCAGCACGGCCGAGCCTTTTTTATAAAAATCGTTGCTCTGAAACGGAACATAATAGCCGGCATGCAGATTGATGTAAGCCACGCCATAAATCCGGAGGCGCAACAAGTCATGCAGCGCCAGCCCGGCTTCCTGATAACCTCTGGACGCATCCCGGAGCGTTACGTACTCATGAAGCGGGGCATCGTGAAGCATCCCCCAGATCCCGTTGTAACCTACCGAAAAGCTTGGATAGGAAAAAGAAGTTTTGAAAAGGTGGAAATCGAACTGATGCCGGAAATGAAAGCTTACGAAGGCGTCGTTGTAGAGATCGTAGGGCCGCAGTGTATAGAAATTGCCGAAGGTGAAAGCTGCAAAATGATCCAGCTGGTAGCCGCGGGCGGCAAAAAGGCGACTCAGCGGCAGGGGCGCATCCGAAAAACTTTTGCCGCCCATGAGCAGGAAGCGCTCGGTGCCCAACCGGTTAATGTGTTTCCGGAATTCGACACCGCCGGTGAGTTGCAGGTAACGGTTTTCGGCACCGGTGCCGTCGGGTTTGTCCGGTTTCAGACTGCCGCCCGTCGCGTTCAGATACAAAATCGGGTAGCGGGTATCAATTGGCAGATAGGTTCCAAACGAATACGCACGTTTCTCACCATAGGCATAACGGGCCCGCAGGGTGATTTCCCGGCTCCGGATCGCCACATTGCTATCTCCAAAAGGCACAAAGCGATAGGGATATAAAGGCTGGGTTCTTTCCAGTGCAAAATCGGTTTCGGTGCTCAGGTAGCCCAGGCGGTTGCGGAGCTGCACCGTTGCCTTTTCGGAAAGATCAGCGCGCTGAATAAGATACTGACGGATATAATCGCCTTCCAGCGTCTTGTCGAGATACACCCGGCCGGGGTCGCGCAAATCGCGGTCGTAGTTGATGCGCAGCACCTGTTCCTCAAACCGGTCAAAAAACAGCTCTGCAAAGCCGCCGTATTTCCATCTTTTATCTCTCAGGCCATAACCGCCCCACAGCCCCGCGGTACCCCTTTTTGTAATCTTGTCGGAGGTCTGCACGCCCAGTCCCAGGCGGGTGCCTTCAAAGGCATTGTAGCTGTAGACGCGCGCCAGGTTGATATCGAACCTGCCGACCGGAAGTCTCCCCTGTGGCAGTGCTGAGGCAAAGCGAACGATATTATCGGTGGGCAGCGAGTTGGCAAAGGAATCAATAACGTGGTAAGTCTGTGTGTCTTTAGCGCTGAGGGGCTCCGGGCGGATGGGATGCCAGTCGCTGTCGTCGTTCTTCACGGCATCCGGCGCCAGGCGGGCGGTGTGTGCTTTATCGAACCGGAAGCCCCTAGGCAGGGCAAAAGAAACGCTGTCGATGCGGGAATTTCCGGAAATAAAGATGTCCTGCGCCCTCCCCATAAATGAGCGCCACTCCATCTGGTAGTTCAGTTTTTCCGGAAACCAGCCGCCCGGTGTTTGAGTATATTGAATATCAATGCGGGTCGATTGCTTTAAAGACGTGTCTTTGGCCTCGGCAATCATCTGCGCCACCACATAGCCGTCGGAGTGCAGGGAAATTTGTCCTTGCAGGCCGCGCACATTTTTGCGGGGGCGGTAGCGGATAATCCACACCGTATCGTCTCCGGTTTGTAGTTCTTCAGCCAGCTGAAAATGATAGCGGCTTTCAAAGCCTTTGGCCACCGGGTTGGGATAATCCATCTGGCCCAGCCTGATAAAATCCGACTGGATCTGAAAGGGCAGCACATCGGTGATCAGATTGGTGAAAGCCGGTGAGGAAAGCCCGGAAAAGCGGGTGGCCAGGATGTCCTCCTGCAAGCTTGCAGGGCGGCGGTAGCTGCGGCGGCTGTAGGTCTCGGCAATCAACAGGTGCTGCGATTCCTGAAATTCTTCAATTTTTCGCCGCAGGGCGCTGTCATCGCGGGCAATGTCGGCCATGCTGGCATCGGCAATCACTTTGTAATAAACGCTGCATTGGTATTCCGGGCGTTTTTCCGGGTTGTGGCGGT
>JAEVZP010000210.1 GCA_023392185.1 Bacteroidota bacterium | reverse complement strand
GCTATTATGCCGCGCTTTCTGCTGCTCTTCGGCGATGCCTCTTATGATTATAAAGACCGCATCGGGTCCAATACCAATTTTGTTCCGGTTTTTGAGTCGGCAGAAAGCAATGTGGTGCTTGATGCCTATACGACCGACGATTACTTTGGCTTTCTGGATCCCGGCGAAAATGCCGAAGGCGCCCACATCTATAATGTGCTGGACATCGGTGTCGGTCGCTTGCCGGTGAAAACAGCTGAAGAAGCCCGGCAGGTAGTGGATAAGATTATGTATTACAAAACGCCGGCAACGCTGGGTCCCTGGCGGGTTTCCGGAACGCTGCTGGCCGATCAGGAAGACAACGGCGGAACGCACTTGGCCAATACAGAAGACGTGAGCGCACTGGTAGACACCGCCAGTCCGGTTTTGGGGCAGACCAAGATTTATATGGACGGCTATCCGGTGGTTTCGACACCTGCCGGCGAACGGATGCCCGATGTGAATGCACAGATCAACAACCAGATTTACAAGGGCACACAGTTTCTGAATTATGCCGGTCATGGCGGCATCCGCGAGCTGGCGCAGGAACGGGTGCTCACCTTCGACGATTTTAACCGCTGGAAGAACCTCGACAAGTTGCCGTTTATGATCACGGCGACCTGCGATTTCGGGCAGTATGACCGTCCGGAATTTGTATCGGCAGGCGAAGCGCTGATGCTGAAGCCCGACGGCGGTATGATTGCCCTGCTCACTACCACACAGGCGGTGTATGCCTTTAGCAGCCGGGTGCTCAACAATGACTATATCCGCGAACAATTTGTGCAGCACAACGGCATCTGGACGCCTTTTGGCGAAGCGATCCGCAAAGCGAAGAACGCCGCTTACATCAGCACCCTGCAAACCTTTGGCCCTAATGGCAGCTGGATCAACCTGCTCAATTACCGGAAATTTGCACTGCTGGGCGACCCGGCGCTTTCACCCAATTTACCCACACGCCTGGACGCCGTCCGAACGGATTCGATGGTGGAAACGGCTACCGGGCTGCGCACCGACTCTATCTCGGCGCTGGGCAGCTATACCCTCCGGGGCAGCGTGACGGATGCGCATGGCAATGTGGATGCCGGCTTCAACGGGCGGGTCTATGTAGCTATTTACGATAAACCCCGACATGTAACCGTCCGGTTGCGCTATAATCCCTATGACCGGGAATATGAGGTCCGGAACAATATTGTTTTTAAAGGACGCGCCAATGTGGTGAACGGGCAGTTTTCCATTCCTTTTGTGGCACCCAAAGACCTGAACTACGCGTTTGGCAGCGGGAAGATTCAGTACTACGCCGAAAACGGCACATCCGATGCTGCCGGAATGGACACCGCCATCCAGGTCGGGGGTTCTTCGCGCTTCCCGGTAAGCGACGATCAGCCACCGGTCGTGCGCGCCTTCATTGGAGATTCCTTGTTTCATGACGGCGGACTCACCGGTTCTAACACGGTGCTGTATGGTATCCTGGAAGACGAAACCGGCATCAACGTTTCCGGAAATGCCATCGGCCACGACCTGATTGCAGTGATCGATGGCAAAGAATCCGAACCTTATGTGCTCAACGATTATTACGAAAGCGCGCCCGGTACTTATAAGAGAGGCTTTGTGCGCTTCCCGGTCAGCGGCCTCAGCAACGGCATGCACACCCTGAAAATCAAAGCCTGGGACATGGCCAACAACTCCGGCGAAGGCAGCATCCGGTTCCGGGTGAGCGACGGCTCGGTAACCGAAATTCAGGAGCTGATCAATTACCCCAACCCGTTCCGGGATCAGACCCGTTTCCGTTTTGAACACAATCATCCGGATGAAACCCTTACCGGTGAGGTACAGATCTACACCACGGCGGGAGAACTGGTGCGCACCCTGCGCGAAACTTTCACGCCTACCGGCTCGCACAGTAGCGAAATGGTCTGGGACGGAACCAGCGACATGGGGGTATTGTTGCCTTCCGGAGTTTATATTTACCGCATCAACATCAGCACCGCCAAAAGATCGGAAGCGCTCGGATACCAAAAGCTGGTCATTGCCCGTTAATAGCGGCATCTGCATCTCCTCAACCCTTTTTTCCTATAACGCCCTGTACCTTTGCACGGCTTTTTCAGAAGTGATAAATTACCCGGAATGTCTTTAAATCTTTTTAAGTCGGCCTTGCTGCTGTCTGCCTGCGCCACGAGCGGCACTGTTCTGGCGCAACAGAAGACCAGTCTCGACGGTCGCGTAAACACCATTACCACTGCGGTTCCTTTTCTGCGGATTTCTCCTGACGCCCGCTCCGGCGGCATGGGCGATGTAGGCATCGCTACCGAAGCCGACGCCAACGCCCAGTACTGGAACATCGGCAAGATGCCTTTTGCGCCTAAGAAATATGGCATCTCGGCTACCTACACGCCCTGGCTCAAAGAGCTGGTGCCCGATATTGCGCTGGTGTATGTGGCCGGCTATGGCAAATTTGGCCCCGACAACAATCAGGCGATTTCCGGCTCGCTGCGTTATTTCAACCTCGGCGATATCAACTATACCAATGATTTCGGAACCTCCCTGGGTACCGGAAAGCCCCGCGAGTTTTCGCTCGATTTAGGTTATTCCCGCCGCCTGTCGCCCTACCTGAGCACCGGTATTTCCCTGCGCTACATCCACTCGGCGATTGCCAACGGATTGGCTGCGGGCCAAAACGGCACCGATTATAAACCCGGAAACGCACTCGCTGCCGACGTAGGCTTCTTCTACACCAAAACAAAAGAAATCGACGGGCCACGCACCCGTACCCTGAATGCCGGGGCAGTATTGTCCAACGTAGGTACCAAGATTGCCTACAGCTCTACCCGCCGGGATTTTATTCCGATTAACCTTGGCCTGGGCGTAGCCAACACCTGGCAGCTTGATGAGTACAATAAGTTTACCGTTGGCCTGGACGTGAACAAACTGCTGGTGCCTTCTCCGCAATACACCGACAGCGCCGGCTTCGCCGTCAACCCTTACTATCCTGACAAAACCGTTGTAGCAGGCATCTTCAGCTCGTTTGGCGATGCGCCGGGCGGCTTCAGCGAAGAGTTGCGCGAAATTCAGATTTCCGCCGGCGCCGAGTACTGGTATCAGGATCAGTTTGGCCTGCGTGCCGGTTATTTCTATGAAGACAAAACCAAGGGCGACCGCAAATACTTTACCGTTGGCGGCAGCGCGCGCTACAATGTGTTTACCCTCAACTTCTCGTACCTGATTCCGTCCAATTCCGGAACCGTACGCAACCCGCTCTCCAACACGCTTCGTTTCAGCCTGTTGTTTGAATTCGATAAACTGCGCGGCGAGAAGAGCGCGGATACGGGCGGGTAAGTAGCAAGTATCAGGACGAAAGTATCAAGACATAAGTAGCAAGACATAAGTAGCAAGACGAAAAAGAAAAGCTCCTGCCGGTTGTGCGGGAGCTTTTTTGTTTGGATGCGGTTCTGATTTCCGGAAATTTCTCCTTGGTATGAATCCCGCTTTAGGCGGATACGGGACACGGAGAACACAGAGGTCTCACAGAGATCCACAGCGCAATTCTGCTGTTTTCCCGGTGGCTCTCTGCGCTCATCCCTCACTCCTCATTCCTCACTCCAGACACCGCAACAAAACGGCGCAGGCCTGCCGGATTTCGGCTTCCGAAATCGTCAGCGGTGGGGCAATGCGGATGCAGTCGGCGGCAAACAAAAACCAATCGGAAAACAAACCCGCTTCCATGCAGCGCTTGAGTGTTTGCTGCACCGCTTCCGGACTTTGGAGTTGCACCGCCATCAGCAAGCCGGCACTGCGCACCGCCACGATTTCGGGATGTATCAGGAGGCTTTTAAAAAGCGCTTCTTTTGGGGAAATTCCGGAAATAACGGCTTCCTGAAGCAAGGCTTCAAAAGCGGCAAGTCCTGCTGCGCAACATAATGGATGCCCACCGAAAGTGGTAAGGTGGCCCAGTACCGGATTGTCGGCCAGCTGGTGCATGATTTTTTGTGAGGAAATGAACGCGCCCATCGGGAGTCCGCCGCCCAGCGCTTTGCCCAGCAGCAAAACGTCGGGCACGATGCCCAGTTGGTTAAACGCCCACAAACTGCCGGTGCGCCCAAAGCCCGCCTGGATTTCATCCAGAATCAACAACGCGCCTGCTTCCCGGCATTTTTGCGCCACGGCCTGCAACCAGCCTGCCTGCGGTTTATTAATGCCGGCTTCTGCCTGCACCGGCTCCAGGACTACGCAAGCTGTTTCGGTGTTGATGCCATCGATCAGTGCCTGCGAGTTATAATCATATTGATAGACACCCGGCAGCAAGGGCCGGAAAGGTGCTTTCCAGTATTCATCACCCATCAGGGCCAGCGCGCCGGTAGTCGCCCCGTGATAGCTGCGCTTTGCTCCAATGATATTGGGGCGGCCGGTAGCCCGCCGCGCCAGCTTGATCGCGCCTTCCACCGCTTCGGCACCGGAATTGGTGAAAAATACACAGTCCAGCGACTGTGGCAAGCGGGCAGCAAGCGCAGCAGCATAAGCAGCCTGCGGCGTTTGCACCACTTCGCCATATACCATCACGTGCAGGTATTTTTCGGATTGCTTCCGGATAGCCTCCAGCACACGCGGATGCCCATGACCCATATTGCAGACCGAAATGCCGCCAATCAGATCCAGATATTTTTTGCCGTTTTCATCTTCCAGAAAACAGCCTTTGGCGCTGGTGATGTGCAGTCCGGTGGGCGAAAAAGAAGTGGGTGCAAGATGTTGCTGGGCAAGTTGACGGGTATTCATGGCTGCAAAGGTGGGGGATTCAGGGATGAGGTATGAGGGGTGAGGGATGAAGGATGAAGAGCCTATCCAGAGGCTTGGTAGGATGCCGTTTCGGGCCCTGTCTTTTGTCATCCCGGAACGGGAACTTTCCGGCTTGCAAGTGCAAAGACCCTCCTGATGTAAAATTGGGAGGGGCTGTTCCGGGGTGATACCACGAAGTAGCAGCGCAGCTAAAAGAACCGTAAAACACTTATCTTCTTTCAGGACCCTTCATTTTTAATGATAGCCTTTAAGAAGCCTAAAGCACCGGCATCTACATCCGCAATCCGCAAACACAATCAACTTCCATCAACCCCGAATTCCGGAAATTTCCGGGATTCACTCCGTAACAAAACGATAATCCACCGGTAACAAAGCCGCAACACTGCAAAAGGACTTTCGCAGCGAATTATTTTCGCATGAAATATCCTCTACTCCTGACCGCCTGCATGGGCCTTTCTACCCTTGCCTTTGCCGACGGCCGCATCACCGGCACCATCACCGACGCCAAAACCGCCGAGCCGCTCACCGGCGTGGTAGTGGCCGTAAAAGGTGGCACGGCGGGCACGGCAACCGACGCCGACGGAAACTTCTCCCTTTCGCTGCCTTCCGGAAAATACACCCTGGAAATCCGCTATCTGGGCTACGATACCAAAAGCCTGACGGCGGTTGAGGTAACCGACGACCAGACGCTGACCCTGAACAATACCCTGACTGAAACCCAGCAACGCCGTGAAATCGGTGAGGTGGTGATTCGTGGAACGCTGAAAAAAGAAGCCATCAACGCGATGCTTCTGGTGCAGAAAAATGCGGCCACCGTGGCGCAGGTGGTGAGTGCAGAGGCCATCCGCCGCTCGCCCGACCGCAATACGGGCGAGGTGCTGAAGCGTGTTTCCGGCGCGTCGTTGCAGGACGGGAAATACCTGGTGGTGCGCGGACTGGCCGACCGCTACAACGCGGCCATGCTCAACGGTGCGCTGCTGACCTCTACCGAGCCCGACCGCAAAACGTTTTCGTTTGACCTGTTTCCGGCGGCGATTATTGACAACATCGTTATCAACAAAGCGGCGGTTCCGGAACTGCCCAGCGAATTTGCCGGCGGACTGGTGCAGGTGAACACCCGCGACATCCCAACCGAAGATTTTTTGACGGCACAAATCGGCACGGGCAGCAACACGCAAACGCTGGGCAGGCCCTTTGCCAAAAACAACCTCGGCAGCACCGACTGGCTGGGACTGGACGACGGCGCGCGCCGCATGGCCCCGGATTTTCCGGGTTCCAAAAATGACTACGAAGGAAAAGGGTTGCCCGACCGCATTGTGTATTCGCGGATGTTTAAAAACAACTTTGCGATTGCCGAAAACACCGCGCCGCTTAACGTGGGCGGACAACTCACCGGCGGGCTGAGCCGGCGGCTCTGGGGCGGCAAACTGGGCTTTACCGGCTCATTGAACTACAACAAAACGGCCCGGATTACAGAATCGGAGCGCTTTGACGCCAACGACGACGGCTCGCAGAACTATGCGTATCAGGACAAGCGCAGCACCCAAAACGTGTTGTGGGGCGCACTGGCCAATCTCGCCTACGCCAACGGCAACAACAAGATGAGCTGGAAAAACCTCGTGAGCGTGAACAGCAACAACCAGGTAACGCAGCGCGAAGGAACCGACCAGAACGGGCCGTATGACATCCGCGCCTACGAGCTGGCGTTTGTGAGCAACCGCTTTTTTTCTTCGCAACTGGGCGGCGAACACACACTGGAAAACAGTGGCGTGAAAGTTCGCTGGAACGGCAGTTACACCAACGTTTTTCAGAACACGCCCGACCTGCGCCGCGTGAACTACCAGCGCATCAGCGGCAGCGGCGACCCGTTTGAGGGCAGCATTCCGCAAGGCTCGGCCTCGCTGACGTCTTCGGGGCGGTTTTATTCCAAGCTGGCCGACCATGTTTTTGGCGGTTCGCTGGACCTTTCCAAAACTTTTCAAATAGGCGGCGCAAGCCACACGCTGAAAGGCGGCTACCTGGTGCAGCGCAAAACCCGCGACTTTTCGCCCCGCGCCATTGGCTACGTAAGCGACCGCACCAACCCGGACATCCACGCTATTCTACAACAGGATATTTCCAGCATTTTTAGCGAAGAAAACATTGCTGCCAACCGGCTCTACCTAAGCGAAATCACCAATCCGCAGGACAAATACGCGGCCGCCAGCCTTCAAAACGCCGGTTACATTCAGTTAGAAAACCCGATTTTCCGGAATCTGCAAGCCGTGTGGGGCGTTCGGGTGGAAAGCTATCAGCAAAGCATCCACAGCACCAACTCGCTGGGGAAAGGGCTGGAAAAAACCACAACCACAACCGACTTTTTGCCTTCGGCGAACCTGAAATATTCGCTGACCGAAAAAACCGCCCTGCGCCTTTCCGGCTCGCAAACCGTTATCCGTCCGGAATTCCGGGAACTGGCGGACTTTTCGTTTTACAATTTTGACCTTTTCGCCGTGGAGCGCGGCAATCCTACTATCCAGCGCACCAAGGTGACCAACGCCGACCTGCGCTACGAATGGTATCCATCGGCAGGCGAGTTTGTAACGGCGGGCATTTTCTACAAGCATTTCCAAAACCCGATTGAGCGGTTTTACAACTCCACCGGTGCGGGTTCGCAATCGCTGGAATACGGCAACACGCCCAGCGCTTACAGCTATGGTGCGGAGGTGGAATTCCGGAAATCGCTTGGTTTCCTGAACGGCGACGCCACCGGAGACGGCTTGCTGGCCAACACGTTTTTGTTTTCCAACGTGGCGTATATCCAAAACGAAGTGCAGTTTGCAAAAGGCTCTTCGCTGAAAGCGCGCCCGATGCAAGGGCAGAGCAACTACGTGATTAACGCGGGCGTTTCGGCGGATTACCGGAAAACCGGAACCAACCTTTCGGTGCTGGTGAACCGGATTGGCCGCCGCATTTTCATTGTGGGCAACGGACTGGACCAACTGAACATCTGGGAAGCGCCGCGCACCCTGCTGGACGCGCAAATCACGCAGCGCCTGGGCCGGAATGCCGAGGTAAAACTTTCGGTTTCCGACCTGCTCTCGCAGTACGCCCGCTTCTATGAAGACGCGAACGACAACGGGAAATACGACGCTTCGGATGTGTTGCGCATTCAAAGTCGCTACGGCACCAACGTGAGTCTGGGCTTTACCTACAAGCTGCCGGGCGAGCGCCGCAAGCCGGTTGGCTCGGTAACAATTCCATAATTCAGGCTTAAAAGAGGGATAACAGCCCCTCTCTTTTTTTGCACTGCATTTCACAACAAACGATTGCGTTTCTCATGAAAAAGATTTTCCTCGCTTCCCTGGCCCTTGCCGCGTATTCGGCCACGCTGACGTCCTGCAAAAAAGACACCGATACTACGCCGGTTGTGGTGGATACCACCGACGCGTTTAACTACACCGCGCTGCGCAGCGCCCGCACGGCCAACAACACCGCGTATGCCGAGCCGGCCAACGGCGAACTTTCCGGAACCATCAAAACCAATACCGTTTTGAAAACCGGAAAAACCTACCTGCTGAAAGGCTTTGTGTATGTGGCCGGCGGTGCCACCCTGAAGATTGAACCCGGCGTGGTGATTAAAGGCGACAAAGCGTCTAAAGGCTCCCTCATTATCACCCGCAACGGCAAGATTGACGCGCAGGGAACGGCTGCCGCCCCCATTGTTTTCACCTCTGCGGAAGCGTCGCCCAACTACGGTGATTGGGGCGGAATTATCCTGATGGGCAATTCTACCAACAACGGCTCCTACAACGGCACCACCGGACTTCGGGAGATTGAAGGCGGCGTGAACACCAGCGCCGGTTATGGCCTGCATGGCGGAACCGACGTGGCCGACAATTCCGGCATTATGAAGTATGTGCGGATTGAATATCCCGGCATTGCCTACCAGGTGAATAACGAAATCAACGGGCTGACCTTTGGCTCGGTAGGTTCTGGCACCACAATTGATTACATCCAGGTGTATAAATCCGGCGACGATTCCTACGAGTGGTTTGGCGGAACGGTGAATTGCAAGCACCTGATTGCCTATGCCGGAACCGACGATGATTTTGACACCGACAACGGATTTTCCGGAAAAATACAGTACGGAATCGCCTTCCGTGACCCGGCGGTATATGACGTGGCCACTGGCGGCACGTCCAACGCGTTTGAATCCGATAACGACGGCAATGGCAGCACAGCGACGCCCCTGACAGCAGCGGTCTTTTCCAACATGACCCTGATTGGGCCGAAAGCCAACAACGCCAATCCGCCTTCCGGCTTTGGTCGCGGCGCGCACATCCGGAAAAACAGCAGCCAGTCTGTTTTCAATTCCGTTTTTGTGGGTTGGAATACCGGCCTGCGTGTGGACGGCAAGGCAACCGCCGAGCATTTCATCAGCGGCAATGCCCAATTCCAAAACAACCTCGTGGTAGCTGCCGGAAAATTGGCCGACACGGCGGGCGGTGCCAGCAATGCTTCCACGGCCATGGACCCGGCCCTTTTCTTCCTGACCACCGCGCAGGCCAACACCGCGCTGCCCAACCTGTCCGATGCGATGCTGGTGAGTCTGGTGATGAACGCCGGTTTCAACCCGGCACCGATGGCCGGCTCCCCGGCCCTGACCGGCGCGGCGTTTAATTCCGGAAAATTGAGCGGTTTGGAGACCGTGACTTACCGTGGCGCACTGAAAGCCGGCGACACCTGGCACACCGGCTGGACGAAGTGGTAGGAAAGTTCTTTTTGAATGAAAAAGCCCGTTGGATTTCCGGAAATCCAACGGGCTTTTTTGGCATAAAATAAGATAGCTGTGCCAGTGCCGGACCTGTTTCCGGAAAGCCTGCTTGTGCAATTGTTCTACTCCGTGGTCGTAACAGAAGCGCCCACGAAAGCGCCTTTTTTGTAGTAGAGAACGGTGTCGCCTTTTACAACGCTGCTGTCGAAAACGATTTCGGCACTGTGCGATTGGATAAAATTGATTTTAGCAGACTCTATAGCCACCTGGTGCTCCAGATTGTGAACCCTTTTTTGCATGATAAAGAACAAAAACAGCAGTAAAGCCGCCAGAACAATGATTACGGATACGGAACTGCTTATTTTAAGCATAGCGAAACGGGGTTAAAAAGCAAATGACGGGAAGCGCTTCTCGCCGCTCTTTTCTTGCACGCGCTTCCCAAATCGATTTCCAAACTTAATAAAATATTCCCGCACGGCCCGTCCGGGCGGATAACGGCGGCGGTCTCTTTTTAAAAAAGCGCTTTCCCCGGCATATGCTCAACCGACGGTGCCTTCGGAGCGACGCGCCACCAATCCCCTTACAAATTCTTCCGCTGCCTCCCGCGTGTTAGCAATATCGCCGTCCAGAATGGCGTCGCGAACGGCTTGCTTCAGCACGCCCACCTCGCGGCCCGGCGAAAGCCCGAACAGCTGCATAATGTCATCTCCGCTGAGGGGCGGCTGCCAGGCGCGCATCGCATCTTTTTCCTCCACCTCCACCAAACGCTCTTTTACCAACGCGAAGTTTTGCAGGTAGCGGCGCACCTTGGTTTCGTTTTTGGAGGTAATGTCGCTTTCGCAGAGCAGCATCAAATCCTCCAAATCTTCGCCGGCGTCTACCAAAAGACGGCGCATCGCCGAGTCGGTAATGTCTTCTTTGGAAAGCGAAATCGGACGCAGGTGCAGCCCCACGAGCTTTGCCACATATTTCATCGGTTCGCCTAAAGGCAGTTTCAACGCCTTAAAAATCTTCGGCACCATGCGCTCGCCTACGGCGTCGTGGCCGTGAAATGTCCAGCCTTTGCCTGCCTCAAATTTCTTGGTGGCCGGCTTGGCGATGTCGTGGAGCAGGGCGGCCCAGCGCAGCCAGAGGTTTCCGGAACGCGCGGCCACATTGTCCAGCACCTGCAGGGTGTGGTAGAAATTGTCTTTATGACCTTTACCTTCCACCATTTCCACCCCGGCCAGCGCGGGCAGCTGGGGGAAAAACTGCGCCAGAAGTCCGGTATCGTAGAGATGAATAAACCCGATAGACGGTTTCGGCGAGGCCATGATTTTGTTCAGCTCGTCGGTAATGCGCTCCTGCGACACGATGCTCAGGCGCGGAGCGGTGCGCTGCATCGCAGCACGGGTTCCCGCCTCAATATCAAAGCCCAGCTGCGCGGCAAAACGGGCGGCCCGCATGGCCCGCAGCGGGTCGTCGGAAAAGGTAACATCCGGGTCCAGCGGCGTGCGGATGAGGCCGTTTTTTAGATCTTCCAGTCCGCCGAATGGGTCGTGGATTTGAAGCGGAACGGCCTTGCCAAGTGGAATAGACAGCGCATTAATCGTGAAATCGCGGCGGGCTTCGTCTTCGTTAAACGTGCCGGTTTCCACATCGGGTTTCCGGCTTTCGCCGCGGTAGCTTTCTTTGCGCGCCCCCACGAATTCTACTTCAAAACCATTCGGCAGGCGGATTTGCGCTGTTCCAAATGCCTTAAAAAACGCTACTTTGGGACGTGGGGTAAATGCCTTGGCAACCTCGTGGGCCAGCAGAATGCCGTCCCCTTCGCACACCGTGTCGGCGTCTTTGGTGGGGCGGCCCAGCAACTTGTCGCGCACGTAGCCGCCTACTACACGTGCTTTCACGCCTAAAGCATCGGCGGCGGCGCCAATGGTGGCTAAAAGGGCTTTTTCTTCAGTGTTTAGAAAAGAATCGTCCAGCGGTTTCATGAGTGTTTATAAAGTTTCATCCGGCATAACTGGAACGCGGATAAAACGGATGCTTACGGATTGAGGCGGATTTACAAAAGGGCAAATTTCGGGTTTTGATTTTTGGGAAACGGCAGGCTGTTTTTTCTCACAGATTTTCACCGCATTCAGCAACCGTTTCCCCGCTAACAGATAAGAAGCACTCTCGTGAATCCATTTCTTGAAAGGAGTCTCTTCTTTTGTCATCCCGCCAAAGGCGGGATCTTCACGAATCAGAGGCCGTGAAGACCCGCTGCGAGGGTGACAAAAAAGACGACAAACAATAGGCCCTTATTCAGGAGAACGCTTCTTCTTTTTTGTGTTGCGTTTTCCGGAAATATTGCTCTGATTTCCGGAAAACGGATCTTGAATTTTGGACTCTTGGTTTCTGGATTCTGAAAATCTTAGAGTCCTTCCAACAGGGACTCCATTTTTATCTCTTTTGCACACCGGAAATGGCCTTCGGGGCAGGCGCGGTGGCCGTGAAGGCCACACGGGCGGCAATAAAGATCACCGTCAATCTGAGCGACACGGCCGTTCGGACCGGCGGGACCAAAACCAAATTGGGGAATGGTAGAGCAGAAAACCGCCGTTACGCGGGCGCCGGTGGCCGTGCACAAGTGGAGCGGAGCCGAGTCGTTGGTCCAGGTGTGGAGCGCGTCGCGCATCAGGGCGGCAGAGGCTAGCATGGAAAGCTTCCCGGCGAGATTTTGCACGCGGTCACTTCCGGCAAGCGTCCGGATTTCTTCCCCCAGTGCAAAATCGCCTTTTCCGCCGAGGAGAAATACCGGAAAATTTGGGGGAATATTCTTGATCAACTCCGCAAAACCAACTGCCGGATATTGCTTCGTAGCCCAGACGGAAGCCGGTGCGATGCAGTAATACGGCGCTGTTTGATACGGTAAAATCGCTGCCTCATCTGCTGTCGAAGGATACACCTTTGGCATCGCCGGAAAATCGTCGGTGAAAGCAGCGATTAAAGACTGATTGCGCTCCAATTCATGCACCGGAGCCGGGTCGTTTTTGGAGGAAATGACGTGTGGAAAAGCGGCTGTGTAAAAGCGCGAGAGGGGATTTTTATCAAAACCTACCCGCACCGGTGCGCCCGAAAAAACCGCCAGAAAGCCAGAGGTAAAAAACCGTTGCATGTTCACCACGTGCGTGTAATTTTCCTTTCGAACGGCTGCGGCAATTTTTAGCAGGTTAAACCCTTTGCGGTTTTGCTTGTCCCACACCCACACTTTTCGCAGGTTTGGGTTATTGGCCAGCAATCCTTCGGCGCCTTTGCGGACAACAAAGTCAATAACGGCGTCGGGGTAAAACTGCCGGATCTTTTCGGCCACAGCGGTTGCCAGCACCACGTCTCCGAGAAAAGCAGTTTGAATGAGTAGAAAGCGGTAAGACAAAGCAAGGCAAAAGTAGGACTGTTAAAACCGGTTGGATGCCAACTTTTTTAACGAAAAAAGTGTCTTCTTTTTTATCTGCGGAAAACTAAATTTGTAAGGGAAAAATCAAAACCCACTATTTCACTGAATTCCATGAAAAAGTTCGCACTGGCCCTGGGCCTGATGACCTTTGCAATTGCTCCGGCTTTTGCACAAAATGTGAAAAAGGACGCGCGTAAAGTTGCGCTGCCCCTTGCAGCTGCTCAAACAGCTGTTGCTCCGGTTACCAACGAAACGAAGCTGAGCCCGGAAAATATGGCTTTCAAAGAAGACCTTCATGATTTTGGAAGCGTTCAGGAAGGCGGCAATGCGGACTTCGATTTCGTTTTCACTAATACCGGCACCGAGCCGATTATCATTGAGCGTGCCCAGCCGGCCTGCGGCTGTACGGCTTCCGAGTGGACCAAAGAGCCCGTACTTCCCGGTAAAACCGGTTTTGTCCGCGCTTCTTATCACACCCAGGGCCGTCCCGGTCCGTTCACCAAGACCGTGACTGTACTGAGCAATGCGGGTGCCAAAGTGCTGACCTTTAAAGGCGAAGTGGAAAAAGCACCGGCCTCCTCTGTGCCCGAGCAGCAGTCTATTATCAAAACCCATTAAACCTTTTGGCCCGCTCAGAGGTCTATTCCCGGTTCACCAATCTTAATTTTCCGGAAAATTTCTTCTTTAAACACCATGAAAAAAGTTCTCCTCGCCTGCTTTCTGGCCATCGCTTCGGCAGGTGCAGCAACCGCGCAAACTACTGAAACCGTAAAGACAGACCCGGCAAAGGCGCCGCGCTTTAAGTTTACCGAAGAGGTTTATGACTTCGGAACTGTGAAGGAAGGCCCGAATGCGGAGCATGTGTTTACTTTCAAAAACACGGGCAAATCGCCCCTGATTATTACCAATGTGAGCGCCTCCTGCGGCTGCACCACCCCCAACTGGTCTAAAGAGCCGGTGTTGCCCGGCAAAACCGGTAAAATCACCGTTCAGTACAGCACGCAGGGCCGTCCCGGCCCGATTGACAAAGCTGTTTACATTCAGTCGAACGCAGCCCTGCCGGAAGGCAAGGGCGACCGCTATGAGCTGAAAATTAAAGGCAACGTCGTTCCGGCCAGCTAATCCGGTTTTTCCCTTTTAAAGATTCCAGACAGGCTTCCGCTCCGTGCAGAAGCCTGTTTTTTTGTTCAGGAAATAAAAGAACCTGCTGCCGGCCCTTCGTTGAAAAGCAGGTCCAGCACACTGGCACCCGGCACAAATCCGATGCGCTCCACAAAAGGCTGGTGATAGCTTCTGGAAGGAAAGGGGTGCCAATCCAGCCAGCGCTCGCGCCGGTCGAGGAAGTCCCCGGTTTCCGGGATACGGGCGTGTAGTTCCGGCGTTATGGAAAAGCGCAGGGCCTGTCGGCACCAGCAGATCGTATCGGTGTTGAAAGCAGCCAGCGATGCGTAGGGCGTGTGGAAAAGCGGGTAGAGCGAAGGCTCATAATGTTCGAAGAATGGGGTGCGTCGGTAGATGCTGGCGATGCTGCGCCAGTGCGTGCGCTGCCAGGGCTGCTGGTTGTCGATGCCGATTCTGCCCACCGCAGTGCGCTGCTCGCGCCCGCCCAGAATTGGGACTGTCAGCCACAGCGGGCCGTTGGAAGAAGCCAGCCGGTAGCGGTTGCGCAGGCCCATTTTCCGGAAAGGCTCGCCTGCGTCGAGCCAGACGGGGCCGGATTGCAGCGCTGCGTGCCACCAGGCAAGCGGTGGGAAAGGCAAAAGAGAAAGAACGGTCAAGGCCGGGAAGAAAGTTAGTTTTGCAAAGAAAAATAAAGGCGTAAAAGTATGAGATGGTTTTTGGGCTGGCTGCTGCCGGCGGTACTGCTGGGCAGCGCTGCTACCGCCCAGCAGGGCAATGTGAACGTGAGCGTTTTCCGGGAATCGGCGGTGCGCGCGCGCGCCGAAATCTGCTGGCAGATAGAGCCGGCCGCGCTGCGCTACCAGCATGTGGACACGGCCGACTCGCTGATTGCAGCCACTTATGAAACCGAGCTGCGCATCTATAAAGACACCACACTGGTGAAAACCGAACGCTGGCGCACCCGTACGCCTGCAGCCCGGCCCCGGCAGGCTGCCCGGCTCAACCTGCTCGACGGGTATTCACAGACCATACCGCCCGGAAACTACCGGGTGGAGGTTCACTGCACTGATGCACTGGCTCCGGAAGCTGCTTTCACATTGCAACGGTCCTTCGAGGTGGACACCCAGAGGCTGCGCACCGTGGCCCCGCCCCAATTGCTCGATACTTTTTACGCCCATACGGAATCCGGAAATGTTTTTGTGCGCAACGGCGTGCTGGCCCTGCCGCTGGCGATTGATTTTCTGGGCGATGAAAAGCCGTTGCTGCACTTCTACATCGAGGCCTACGAGCGCCCGGAAATGCAAAAAGCCCCCAGGCCTTTCCGGCTGGTAAGCACCATCCTCAGAGGGGATGCAGCTTTCGGGCGGTTTTCACAAACCGACAGCCTGATATTCCGGGATGGAGTGGGGCGCTGCTACAGCACCCTGGCAGTGGCCAAGCTGCCTTCCGGAAATTTTGTGCTTCAGACCCGCCTGCTGGATGCGAAAGGCAAAGAGTGGGGTGTTAGCGCGCGCCCATTTCAGCGCAGCAATGCGGCTCCGGAGGCCGATACGGTAGTGGGCGCTGCACTCGACTCCGTCTTGCGGGAGCAACTGCCCCAGGAGTTTGTGGACATCACCAAAACCTTTGTGCAGGCCTATAAACCGGTCCAGCTACGGGCCATTCTGCGCATGATACAGCCTATTGCCACGCCCGAAGAAGGCCTTTCTATAAAAGTGCTTTCCGGGGCCGGAGCCGATGTGGCTTACGTACGGTCTTTCATCTACAGTTTTTTCCGGTCCCGTAATCCCAAAGACCCGGCGGGCGAGTGGAAAACCTATTCGGATCAGGTGCGGGCCGTAAACCGGCTTTTTAACCTCGGCGGACGCACGGGCTATGAATCTGAACGGGGCCGGGTGTATCTGCAATATGGCCCGCCTGCCGAGCGCATCCCGGTGTATCAGGAAACCGGTTCCCGCCCCTATGAACTCTGGCGCTACGATACCCTTCCCAAAGACGAAAAAGGGGGACGTTTTCTGTTCTTTCAGCCGGGTGGACCACTCGAAGATTTTGTATTGCTTCATAGCACAGCTTTGGGCGAATTACGGAACCGCGGCTGGCGCATGGGCCTGTATCCTGCCGGCACCAACGAGCGTGCCCGCGCCGAGACTTTCTTTCCGGAGCGTTAGCCTTTACTTTTTTCCATGAATCCCACCCCTTCTATTCCTTTTGCCAAATACCACGGTGCCGGCAATGATTTTATTCTCATCGACAACCGTCGGGGTGCGTATCCGTTTTCCGGAAAGGAAGTAGCCTGGTTGTGCCACCGCCGTTTTGGCATTGGTGCCGATGGACTGATGTTGCTGGAAACTGCTGATAAAGCTGATTTCCGGATGGTTTATTACAATGCCGATGGCGGCATTAGTACGCTGTGTGGCAACGGCAGCCGCTGCATGGTTGCGTTTGCGCGGCATTTGGGAATAGTAGCAGGCAAGGACGTACTTTTTGAAGCCGCCGATGGGTTGCACCAGGCGCAACTGCTCGAAGACGGCCTGATTGCGCTGCAGATGCAGGATGTAGAAAAGGTTTTTCCGGAAAAAGAAGGCGTTTTTCTGGATACCGGCTCGCCCCACTGGATCGTCTGGACGCCGGATGCCGCTGCAGAGACCGTGGACATAAAAGGCCGGGCGATCCGTAATCAGGAACGTTTTTTGCCCGGCGGGACCAATGTGAATTTTGTAGAGAAAAGAGGCCGCGATGGGTTGTTTGTACGTACCTATGAAAGGGGCGTAGAAGCTGAAACGCTGAGCTGCGGCACCGGCGTAACGGCTGCCGCGATTGCGGCTTCCGGAACCGGGACCGGCGTCTTTGATTTTACCATCGAAACGCCGGGCGGCCTGCTGCGGGTGTCTTTTCAAAAAACCGGTCCGGAAAAGGCAGAAAACATCTGCCTTACCGGGCCGGCGCAATTGGTTTTTGAAGGAACCGTCCGGCTGGCGGATGTAGCGCCAGGAACCGTTTCGGGTCGTTATTTTCCGGAAACCGATACGTAGTTGTCGATCGGCAGCCGCTTGGCAATCGACCGGGCGAGGGTCATCTCATCGGCATATTCCAGCTCGCCGCCAAAGGAGATACCGCGTGCAATGGTGGTGAGTTTGACATCAAAAGGCATCAGCTGCCGGGCAATATAATAGACCGTGGTGTCGCCCTCGATGGTGGGCGAAAGGGCCATAATCAGTTCTTCGGTGCCGGTATTTTTTACCCGTTCGCGCAGGCTTTCGATCTGCAACTGTTCCGGGCCGATGCCGTCGATGGGGGAAAGGATGCCGCCGAGCACGTGGTAGAGGCCATTGTATTGCTGGGTGGATTCGATGGCAATCACGTCGCGCAGCGACTCGACTACGCAGATCTGGGCTTTGTTGCGGTTGGGCGAAGCGCAGATAGCGCACACCTCCGTGTCGGAAACGTTGTGGCAGACTTTGCAGAAAACGATATTGTGGCGCATCCGGTCGATGGCATTGGTAAAAGCGTCCACGTCTTCTTTTTCCTGGCGCAGCAGGTGCAGCACCAGGCGGAGGGCTGTTTTTTTGCCGATGCCCGGCAGGCGGGAAAAAGCGCTTACGGCATCTTCAAGGAGTTTGGAAGGAAGAGTCAAGACAAAGAATTTTTAAAAAAAACTGCTGCTCAAAACAGATGAATGACAGCCTATTATAACAGTCAGCAGGGGTTCTTTGTTGAAAAATTTGGCCCCGAAAGGTAAAACACCTTTATCTTGCAGAGCATAACATCTTTTTTCATGAAAAAATTCTTACTCCTCTCAGCGGCTGCGATGGTCTCTCTGCAGGTAATGGCCCAGAAAAACAGCCGTGTAATTAAAGGCCTGCCGGCAAGCGTTTCTTTCGAGAATGCCCATAAGGGTACCGGCGACGGGGATACAATCACCCGCTCTAACCTGTCGAGCTCTGACACGCTTCGCTTCTACTATCTCGATTATGACAACATGATCGACTCTGGCTATGTTACCGGATACAACGTACTGGGGCATAAGTCTTATGCTGAATTGTATCGCATCAATAACGCCGGTACTCAAGACAGCACCGTATCCGTGCTGGGTATGTATGCCTATCTCGCAGGTACAGCCAATGCCACCTCTACTAAAACGGTGACTTTAACAGCATGGTCGCAGGCAGCCCGGACACAACCTGACCCGACCGGTCGTCCGAACTTGTACCTCTCTGGCCGTCCGGATGCAATTATTGCAACCGCTACGCCGATGACATTGGGCAGCATTTCTGTAGGTGGTAATATCGATACCCTGTTGTATCAGGATTTTGCAACGCCTTCGGCGTTCTCTGGCGGTAACTTCTTTGTCGGTATTCAGCTGCCTGGCTACGATTATAGCAACCTTGGCGGTGATTCGGTGGGCCTTATCCACACCAAGTATGGCAACCGCCGTTCTCTTGGCTACACAAGCGGTAGTGATACTACCTATCTGCTTCAAAACCTGGCACAGGAGCCGACCGGCAACTGGGTTGATTTCTACCTGGAGCATCCCGATCGTGCTTACTTCCACCTGGTTGCTATGCCGGTTATCAAAATCAGCATTCCTTCCGCAATTAATGGTGTAACTAAAAAAGACCTTACTGTCTTCGGTACGTTCCCGAACCCGGCTGTCAACGCGACTACCCTGAAAGTAGCTTTCGCCAACAATACTGCTGCTCAGATCGGTCTGTATGACATGACCGGCCGCAAAGTGCGCGAAGTTTACAACGGTCAGATCGCTGCCGGTGAGCACGAGCTGGCTATCAGCACCGAAGCACTGGCTGCTGGTAACTACGTGATTCTGGTGCGCACTGCCGACGGTGAAGGCATGGGTCTGCAAATGACTGTGGCTAAGTAAGCCAATCGCATTTTTTTGCCTTGTAAAAAATCCCGCATCCGGAAAGGATGCGGGATTTTTTTATTGCAGCTTTTCGTTGTTCCGATGGCGGTCGGCGTCGCGCAGGGTTTTCTTGTCTATATTTTTCCGGAAAGCGTCTGTCAGATCCACACCGGTCTGATTGGCCAAGGCCAGCAGCACCCACAACACATCGGCCATCTCATCGGCGAGGTCTTTTGCTGTGTCGGAAGGCTTGCTGCTTTGTTCGCCATAGCGGCGCACGAGCACGCGCGACAACTCGCCTACTTCTTCCATCAGAATGCCGAGGTTGGTCAGCTCGCCGAAGTACCGCACGCCTATCGTACGGATCCAGTGGTCTACTTCGTGCTGTGCTTCTTCTAAAGTCATAACAGAATCGATGAATTGCTTTTGGGGAGGAAAAGAATTTTTCCGGAAATCAGCCTTTTATTTAACGTCCTTTGCGCCCCATTCTTTGAGCCAGCCAACACATTTTTCGCGTACATCGCCCTGAATCAGAACCAGGCCTTCCTTGGCCGAACCGCCCGTTCTGGCTTTGGTCTTGAGCAGGCGGGCGAGGGTTTCCAGGCCGGCATCCGGACCTATAAAACCGGCGATGACCGTTACCGGTTTGCCGTTTCGCTTTTCAAGGCGCAGGCGTAGCTTCTGAGCGCTGTTGGGGATCGCAGCCGTTTCTTCGGGCTGTACGGGCCGAAAATGTGGGTCGGTGCTGTAAACCAGCCCGCCGTTCTTAGACTTTGCCATAAAATCTTCTTTCAAAATCCAAAGGTAATGTGCCGTCTTTCGGTCTGCCTTTGCACGGTTTTATTGATAGGATGGCTTGCGTAGGGAAAGAAGACTCTTTCTTTACAGGTTATTTGACGCCGGACGGCAGCCAGCGCACCTTTGCGGTTCTGCCGGCAGTTTTCCGGTGGGCCGGTATTTTCCGGAAAAAGACGCTTCCAAACGCCGCTTTTTGACGCTATATGTCTGCCTTGCTTCATAAGTTATTCCATGCCTTTGGCCCCCGACCCCGAAACCGCAAGCCGCCTCCCCGCAAACGCCCGCCTGCCCGTGTCCAACAGGCCGAGGAACAACTGACCGGGCCGCCCCTCGATGGCATCCGGCATATCCGGTTTGGCCATTACAGCGACAACAACCGCACCCCGGAGCAGAAAAGCCTGTGGGGGCGGGCAGAGCAGCTTTTTGAAGCCGGCAATCATAAGGAATCCATCGAAACGTTGCTGCAATACCTTTATGAAGAGAAAGAAAAAGCGGTTTCCTGGACCACCGATGCCAAGGGGAAGCTTCATTTCCGCATTGCGCAGGGCTCGAGCCTGGTGAAAGGCACTTTTGACGGCGCCTTTGTCCATGCCTGCGTGCCCCTGGCCCGCACCGATCATCCCGGCACTGCCGTGATGCGCCGCCTGCTGGAGCTCAACTACGAGCTGCGCTATACCAGCGTCGGGCTGGACGACACCGGCATTTTTCATTTCGTCTTCGATACCTCGGCTGCTACGGCCTCGCCCTACAAGCTGTTTGAAGGGCTGGAGGAACTGGCACTGAAAGCCGACCGGCAGGACGACAGTCTGCTGACCGACTTCAGCGACCTGAAACCCATGCCGCGCGCGCCGGCGGACAAGTTGCCTGCCGATGAACTGGAGGCCAAATGGAAAGCATTTCAACGCTGGACCCAACACGCGCTCGACCTGGCGGCTTCTTTCGACAACGATACCTACGCCGGGGCGATCGCTCACATCTATCTCTGCACGGTTTATAAGCTCGATTTTCTGCTTTCGACCGATGGCCGGCTGATGCTGGAACTGGAGCGGATCTCCGGGTTGTACTGGAAACAAAAAGAAGGTACGCCGCTGGTGCTGCGCAACCAGCAGATGCGCGCTGCCCTCACGGCCCTGCTGGGCTGGACCAAAGAAGAGCTGGGCGCCAACCTGCACCGCACCCGCAGCACCTTTGCGCTGACCGACAACCCGCGGCCGGAGAAGATGCGCGACAACATTTTGTCTGCCCTGCGCGATGCCGATACCTACCGCTCGCGGCAGCAATGGGAGTTGGCGCTCAAGCTCATTGCATTCGGACCACTCTACAACCGGTATCTCTACAGCCTGCCCGATGTGGTGAGCGACCTGACGATTGTGCTGTGCGCCGTGCTGCATCCCCGGTATTTTACCGATCTGGGTTTGAAACAGCCTTTTTGCGATGCAGAAACCGGAAAACTCGCCGACGGGCTGATCAAAGCTACGGTGCGCGCCCTGGTGGCAGGAGGCAAAGAAGCCTTTCCCAACCTGGCTTTTGACCTTTCCAAGGTGGACTTCAGCGACCGCTACACCTTTAGCAATACCTATGCTGCTCAGCTGGCACAGATGGTTATCTAAAAGCATGTCTGAGTGCGGCGGCAAACAAATCTGATTTTCGGAAAAACCGGCGTATGAACACAGTTCCACCTGCCCCGCCGGGCAGGCGGGTTCCTACCTTTGCAGGACCTGTTTGGTTTTTTCCCTTCCCGTTTATGAAACAGCTCTTCTTCACCCTGTTGGTTTTTTCGGGTTTTTCCGGCTTTGCCCAGTCCGGAAATGATGATTTGTTAGGCGCCTTGGGTTCGCAGGAACAAAAGCCGCAGCTCGTTACCGCCACCTTTAAAACCACGCGTGTGGTTACGGCGCAGAGTATTGAAAACCTGCCGGCCGGTGTGCTCGATTTTCGGGTTTCTCACCGCTTCAACACCCTGCAAAACGGCTTCAACGATTTTTTCGGGCTGGACGGTGCGACTACCAAGTTGATGTTCGACTATGGCCTTACCGACCGCATTATGATTGGCGTAGGGCGCAGCAGTTTTAATAAAGAAATTGACGGCTACGCTAAAATCCGGCTCTTGCAGCAGCGCACTTCCGGCCTGCCGCTTTCAGTAAGCTATGTGGGGGCAATAGGGCTACGCACCAACAATGGCTACAGCGCTTCTCAAAACCTCAGCTACACACATCAGTTGTTGATTGCCCGCAAGTTCAGCGACCGGTTCTCGCTGCAACTTTCGCCCACCTGGTCGCACTACAACCTCGTCCCGCTTCAGGCCGATCCAAACAGTATTTTTGCGCTTGGCGTCGGTGGACGGATACGGATCAGTCGCCGCGTCACCTTCAATGCCGAGTATTTTCCGGTATTGGGCGATCGCCTCACCGGCACGACCGATGCCCTGGCTATCGGATTTGATATTGAAACCGGCGGTCACGTTTTTCAGCTGCATTTCACAAATTCGCCCGGCATGACTGCGCGCAGCTATATCGGCGAAACGCGCGGAAAGGTCACCGACGGCGACATCCGTTTTGGCTTCAATATCTCGCGGGTGTTTACGATTGTAAAGCCTAGGGGTTTTTAAAAACGGATCGGGCAGACGGGGGAGTGCCATTCCCGCTGCAAAGTCTTCTTTCGTCTTTTGTTTCAAAAGCCTTCTCCCTTAAAACTTACCTTTGCGAACCATGAAAAAACTTTTGACCCTCGCCCTTGCCGGTTGTCTTTTTTCCGGCGCTGCTTTTGCCCAGCAACTGAAAGTACCGGCGCCGTCGCCGATGCAAACCATTGACCAGGCTTTTGCCCTTTCCAACATCAAAGTGGAATACTCCCGTCCGTCGGCCAAAGGCCGCACGATCTACGGCGATGTGGTTCCGTTTGGAAAAGTGTGGCGCACCGGCGCAAACGGTTCCACCAAAATCACTTTTGGCGAAGACGTAACCATCGAAGGCAAACCGCTGGCTGCCGGCACCTATTCCCTGTACACCATTCCGGCCAAAGACCGCTGGGAAATCCTGTTCAGCAAAAATCTGAATCTGGGAGGCGATGTAGCCAATTACAATACTTCGGAGGAAGCCCTGCGCGTAACCGTGATCCCCGCCCGCCTCACCGACCGTGTGGAGACGTTTACCATCAACATCGGCGATCTCACATCCAACAGCGCCAAACTGGATATTATGTGGGAAAATACCCGCGCTTCTGTAGCCGTGAAAGCCGATATTGACCAGAAAATCATGGCCAATATTTCCAAGACAATGGAAATGGACAGCCGCCCATATTTCCAGGCTGCCGGTTATTACTACGACAATGACAAAGACCTCGGCCAGGCGCTCACATGGGTGAACAAAGCCATCGACCAAAACCCGAAAGCCTTCTGGATGCAGCACCTGAAAGCCAAAATCCAGCTGAAGCAGGGCGACAAAGCCGGCGCGATTGCCTCTGCCCAGAAATCGATTGAACTGGCCCGGGCAGCTCAAAACGCCGATTATGTGACGATGAACGAAAAGATCATCTCCCAGGCCAAAATGAAGTAACATTTCCGGAAATTTTATGCTTAAGACGTCCTTTTTGGGCGTCTTTTTTTGTTTGAAACAGCAGAGCTAGAGCTTTTCATTCGTTTCTGTTTCTCGTTTGTTTTGTCACCCCGCCGAGAGGCGGGGTCTCAGAAAAGTACTTTATACCGCGCAGTTCCCGTTCCGGGATGACAAAAGATAGGGTCGGCATTCATTCTTCTTCCCTCTTTTGGCTTATCAGGCCGCGCTTCTCCAGCGCGAGTTTTCTGCACATAGTCACCGGAAGCTTTTCGGAGGGCGTCACGCGAGAACGCCACCCGTCAGGTTTCAAAAACCTGACGGGTGGCGTTCTTTTCCGGAAAACCTATAAGGTTTCCAAAACCTTATAGGTTTAGCCCTGGTTTCCGGAATTTAGGTTTTGATTTTTGGCTTTTGAAAGCTTGCGCCTGCCCTTACCGCTTCGGCAGGGCCAGCAAATTCGCAAACAGCCGGTACGCGCCCGGCACGCCAACGGGCAATTCCCGGAAAAACACCAGCCCGGTGTACACAAAATTGCCTTGTCCGTAGGGCGCTATAATCAGGCTGCCGTTCGTTGCTTTCTCGCCGGGGTCGGCCATGGAAAGGACAGGCGTGAAAGAAGGTGCCCAGTCCGAAGCCTCATAAATGCTGCGCTCCTGCACCCAGCCGTTAAAATCGGCGTTCGTGATTGTGTTGGGACTGTTGAGTACCGGATGCTGCGGCGCGAGGAAATTTACGGCGGCGTCTTCGTCGGTTACGCGGGTGCGGGTAATGGTAAACGAGTCGGGGCCAATCTGCGCTTTCACCGGCCCGATGCGGCTGTTGGTGTTGTATTGCACAATCAGGTTGCCGCCCTTCTTCACGTAGTCCATCAGGCGCGGGTAGGCGGCTTGCAGCCAGTCCTGGGTATTGTAGGCGCGCACGCCGGTTACAATCGCGTCGTAGCGGGAGAGGTCAGCGGCTTCCACTTCTTTTTGAGAAAGCTCGGTAACGGTGTAACCCACGTTACGCAAGGCTTCCGGCACTTCGTCGCCCGCACCGGTGATGTAGCCGATAGCCTTAGCGTTGCCTTTTTGAAGCGGGAAAGCCGTCATGTACGCGCGGGCTTCGCTCAGGTAGGTTTGGTCGGGGATGTGGGAATGGTGGATGAGCCGCGCGTGCTGGTTAAAAGTTTTTTCGCCGCTTACAAATGTGGGCCGGAAAAACGTAGGCGCTGCGCCTTTGGCCGGTGTTATGCGAACGGGCACCACCGTATCCTGTCCTTTGCGAAGCGAAACCTGTGTGACGTCGCACTGCATGGCCCAGCCGTCGCCCGCGTCTATCATCAAACTTCCGGAAATGTTATCGGCGTGGCAATGAATTTTGACAAAAATGGTTTTGGGCCCGTAGTTTTCAAACACCAGGGAATTGGCCAGAATATCCAGCGTTACCTCGGGCAGAATTTGCAGCGGCTGGTAGATTTCGCCTTTAACGGGGTCGGTGGTTTTGTAGACGAGCGGCGTGCGGAAGGTTAACGCTTTTTCACCGTTGGGTTGGATGATGCGCGGAACGGACAGATAAGGCGCTTCACCTGCGCCGCGAATGCTGTAATCCGGCGAACTAAACATCGCACCCCGGCGGGACTTTTGCAACCAGTAAATATTTGGGGAAAAATCGCCTGGAATGGTGGTCGGAAAGGTATCGGCCAGAACGGTGTTTGCGTTTAAGGCACTTGCTTTCGTCAAAGTAGAATCCCAAGCACGCATCGAGCTTCCGGAACGGTTTAGCAGCTGGCGAGTGACTTTCAGCTGGTTGCCGTTCGCCGTTTGCGCTTCGCTCACCGTTGCTTCATCCCAAATACCCAGCACTTGTGGAATCAGCTTTTCCGTTCGCGCCAAAGCAGTGTAAACCGCTTTTCGCTCTACCCGGTCCAGCTTCCGGTCGTCCGCGATTTTTTGAAGGCCATTTTTAAAAGAGAGCAACGGTGTCAAGTCTTTCCCGGGCTGACTAAAATTCCAATCGCTGAGCAGCTTTTGAACACTGCTGCCCACTTGCGCCAGTTCCGGGTAACGATTCCACGTCAGGTCAATCCCTTCAAACAAATCGCTCTTCACCGGGGAGCCTTTGATTTGCTTAAAGTATTCCAGGCTGCTGCCCCGTTGCAGCGCCGTGCCGAAGCCTTGGCTTTTGTGCATCGTGCGGGCCTGGGAGGCAATCTCGCCGTAGCTTTTGCCGAGAAGGGCATTGTAGCCGCCCACGTCCACTTTAATCTGGTCTTCACTTGTGGTGTTGTTGCCGCCGAAGTTGAACGTGTTCCAAAACAGGCGCTTGGTTTGCCACGGCTGCACGTACTGCAACTGTTCCGGGAAACGCTTTGGGTCTGCGGCGGCATCAAAAGCTTCACCCGCCAAAATCGCGGAGGCCGTGTGGTGGCCGTGCCCGCCTTCACCGGTGGTAGGGAAGCGGGTAATGATAACATCAGGCTGAAACTTCCGGATCACCCACACCACATCGGAAAGCACCGAGTCGTGGTTCCAGAAGCGAAAGGTTTCTTCCGGGTTTTTGGAGAATCCAAAGTCGTAGGCGCGGGTGAAGAATTGCTCGGCACCGTCGATGCGGCGGGCGGCCAGCAGTTCTTGTGTGCGCAGGATGCCGAGTGCTTCGCCCTGTTCCGTGCCAATGAGGTTTTGACCGCCGTCGCCGCGGGTAAGCGAGAGGTAGCCGGTGCGCACCTTTTTTTCATTCGCCAGCCACGCCAGCACGCGGGTGTTTTCGTCGTCGGGGTGCGCGGCGATGTAGAGCACTGAGCCGGTAACGCCGAGCTTTTGCACTTCGTGAAAAATTTCGGCAGCACTCAGTTGGCGGTACGGCTTCCAGTCCTGCGCGTTTGGGGAAAAATGGGTAAGTAAAAGAACGAAAAAGAGTAAGGCTTTTTTCATAGGGATCAGGTGCAAAATTAGCGGTGGGGCGTGCCGCTTTCAAACCTATAAGGTTTTTGAAACCTTATAGGTTTTCCGGAAATTTCCGGAAAGGAACGCCACCCGTCAGGTTTTTGAAACCTGGCGGGTGGCGTTCCTGCGTGAAGCCCTTCGACAAGCTCAGGGTGACAAAAGCCGAAAGCCCGACCCGTAGCGGAGCGGCACGCTCAAAAAGGCGGAAGTATCAAGTATCAGGTATCAAGACAGAAGAGAATACAATCATATCCGGCATTAAAAAAGCGGCTCCGACGGGGCCGCTTTTGGGTTTCATTTTCCGGAAATTTCCGGAAAATCTATTCTTACTGAACGGTTACTTTAGTGGCTTCGTAGCGAACGTCGCCGTTGCGCAGGTCCACCAGCAGGATGGTACCGGCAGGCAGGGCAATTTCCGGACGAACTTCTACTACGTTGCTACCCAGAGCCGCGTCAACTGCTTTTTCCAGAATCACGCGACCAGTGAGGTCGGTAACAGTGAGCGTCAGCGAACGGGCAGCGTCAGAAGCGAAGGTTATTTTGAACGGCCCTTTTGTTGGGTTCGGCGTTACCTGAATATCGCGGGAAGCGAACGCACGCCTGGAGATGACTTTCTCTTTCGAAAATTCCGCACCAGAAATTGACAGGTTGAGTGCAGTTGTCTTACCGGCAGGAGCTGCCAGCGTGAAGCTCAGCGTTTTGGCATCTTTTGCTGAAAGCGAAGCACCGTCTTTACCAGAGATAAAGTCTTCGAAGGAGATAGCATAGTCCTTGCCTTCTTCAGTCAGTTCAATCTCTGTCTTGGGTTGCTCTTCCCACTTGGTAATACCGGCGCGGGTGATGCGAATCACCGCTTTGCCTTTACCCGACGCATGGAATTTCAAGGACTGATAAGCAGTCAGATCGGTCGGCTCCGTGCCCGGCTTGATCGCCTTGTAGAGCGTAATGTAATCTTTAGAAACCGCTTTCAGTTCCACTTTACGGTACAGCGGGAAACTGTTATCTGTGTAAACCCGTGTTGGATCGTTGTCGGGGACATAGGTTTTCACGGAAGTAAGCGTGTTGTCATAGTCCAGACCCCAGTTACCGTCGGCCAGATAGAACTGATCCACCAGCGTGTCGCCAGCCCGCATCAGGCCTTCATACTCATAGCTGTCGCCGATGAGCAGACCAACCGTAGTGTCTTTTTCAGCTTGCAGGTTCAGCGCAACATTCATATCAGTATAACCGCCGTCTTCTTTCGTCTGGACTTTGAAGTCAATGATCGCGTTGGTGGCAGCGCCTTTGTTGCGCACGGTGAGCAGGAGCGTGTCCTTATGACGCACGCCTTTTGTGACGTACACATCCGGAACGGTGACGCCGCTGTTGTAGCGCTCGAGCGGAAGGGCAGAGGCTTGCTTATCCAGTACATCCAGAGCCAGTTTCTCTACGTTTGCCGGTGTCGTTCCCCACACCTGGAAGTTGTAAACGGCTTTGTCTTTGGCATAGCTGGCAATAACCCAGTCGCCCTGAATCCGGTATTTTTCAATACCCGGAGTACGGCCTGCGCCGAAGGCAATGGCGTATTCCAGCAGTCCGTTTTCACGCATCAGCGCGAAGCGGGAGAACTGTATGCCGCGCAGAGTCACCGGCTCGATCGAAAGCAGGGTAGAGCCCCGGAAACGATCACAGATAGACTTGGTGTGGTTGTAAGCACGGTCGTCGGTTTTGATACCCAGAACAACCGCCTTGTTTACATTCTGCAGGGTGTAGTCCACCGCGATGACTTCGCGGGCAATCGTGAGGGCTGTCAGGTCTGCCGGTGTTGAGACGCGCGGCACATAACCCGGATACAGGTTTTCCGGAATCATATCGGTCAGTTCCTGAGCGCCGGTTTTCTTCGAGAGGGCAGCCGGGATGCTGATATGCTCGAACACAGGCATCGAAGTGTAAGACAGCGGCGTGTTGAGCGAGTATTTCAGGCGGTTGAAATCACGACGGGTTACGAGGCCACCGAGGCTTTCGCTTTCAATACCACCTCCGCCACCCGGCGAAGTAGAGTCCGAAACGACTGTTACTACCTGTGTGCGATAGGCCACACAACCATTCACCACATCTGTTACTTTCAGCGTTACTGCGTAGTTGCCAGCCGCAGCATAGCTGCGCGAAACGGTTGCATACTGACCGATCGAGCCGTCGCCGAAGTCCCAGTTATACAGGTTCGTTGCGGGGCCGAGGGCGTTGAAGGTGAACAGGTTGCCGGTGAGGTCCTGCGGGTTTTTATTGATGGTGAAATTGGTGTTTGGAATCGGCTTGATTACAACCGTCTGCGTGGCCGTGTTGGCACCCGCCGGGCCGGTCACGGTGAAGGAAACCGTATAGGTTCCGGGGGTGGTATAGGTATGCGTAGCATTCGGCGTGGTTACAACCGGAGAGCCGTCGCCGAAGTTGTAGCTGTATACAAATGGGGTATCGCCCACTGTGGTTGTATTGGTAAAAACTACCGGTGTGCCGCTGCATACGTTGTGAGCGCTTACTGTAAAAGAAGCTACCGGCGGGATGCAGGAAACGTTGAAGGGTTTCACTGCTGTATCGGCGCAACCATTGGCCGATACCATAATCAGCGTTACCGTCTGGTTGCCGGATGCGGGGCTATAGGTAATTGGGCCCTGATTGGCGACCGGACCTGTGTAGGTGGCCGGTGTTGCGCCGGTTCCAAAATTCCAGTTATAGGTCGCGCCTGCTTCCGGATGCGTTACGGTGAAAGTCGGCTTGCAGAATTCATTTTGCGTAAAGGCTGCAGACGGCACCGGCCTGGAGTGCAGCGTGAACGTTCCGGAAGGACCGGCGCAGCCATCGCGCACGACGCTTACAGTGTAGGTTCCGGGAACCACGGTTTTGCTCGTACCGGTGCCATAACCGCCGCTCCAGGTATAAGTGGCTGCGGGATCGGCATTGGTGATGGAAACGGTAGCCGGGCTATTTCCACAGACCGGTGCCGGAACGTAGAAGGTTGGGGCAATCGCTGCTGGTTTTACCACAACGGCAATATCATCCTGCGCCTGGCAGCTGCCGCGGGTGGCTTTTACCAGATAGTTATAGGTGCCTTCTGCAGCCGGGCTGAAGATGGGTTGGGCAATAGTAGCGGCGTTGATGCCGGCAGCCGGAGTCCAGCTATAGGAAATGCCGGAAACAGCCGGTGTGCCAATTACGAATGAAGGGCTGCCTACGCAAATACTGCTGTCCGGGCCTGCTGTGTAAGTAAACGGTGCGTCTACCTGCACTGCAACGGTATCATCGTTTACAGAACAGCCGGCAGGACCATCTACCTGGTAGCGGAAGGTATAGGTTCCCGGAATCAGGTTGCTCAGTCCGCTATTGGGCGAAGCCGTGTTGCCGATAACAGCCGTGTTAGGTCCACTTAACTGGCTCCACTGGGCGGCATAATAGGCCGGAACATTTCCGGAAAGAGAAGCATATGGCCCGCCGCAAACCGCTTTGTCCGGTCCGGCATTGGCTTTTCTCTCCCGAATGACCTGCACCGTAGCTGCTTCGGAAGGGCAGGAGCCGGTGCCGCGCGTGGTGTACTTAAAGGTGTAAACGCCCTGAGAAAGATTGATAATGGTTGTATCGGTGTAATGGGCATTGGCCGGTCCACCGGATTCGCCGCTCGGGCCGGAAACAAAACTCCAGGAACCGCCACCGATAGAAGGGGTGCCATGCAGCGTCACGGTCGAAACGTTCGGACACAGGTACTGGTCGGGGCCTGCGCCGGCTGCCGAAGCCGGGACGCCGTTTACATAATTGCGGGTTACACTGGAAGCCGGGCAAGAGCCGGTTGCCGGGATGCTGTAAGTGAAAGAATAAGTTCCCTGTATCAGGTTGGAAGCGCTGGTCTGGAAATCAGATACCGGTGTCAGAACCGGTGCCGGTGCACCGTAAGGCGTGGCAGCTACTGTCCAGGTGCCTTGTGTATTTGGCGCGCCATTCAGCACGGTAGAAGTAACATTACACAGGCTCACCGCACTGGTTCCAATAGAAGATGCCGGACGCACAACCGTCACCATGACCGAATCTACTGAGGGCGCGCAGGCGGGTCCATTCGAAACGGTAAAACTGAATTTATAAACGCCGGTTACCAGATTCCCTATATCTACCGTTGCATTGTTCGTGTTGGCATTTTGGATGCTGATCGAAGACGACGCATTGGGCGGCGCACTCAGTACAGACCACACCCCTGTTC
>JAEVZP010000197.1 GCA_023392185.1 Bacteroidota bacterium | reverse complement strand
CGCGTGCTGATGGCACCTGATGACGAAGACGTGATTGCGAGCGTCCGGGGCGAGATCAATGCCTTTATGGAAGGCTTCCCCTTGTATCCGAATCGAAAGCAAAGCGCTTAACGAAAAAGCCCCGGCGGAAACAGCCGGGGCTTTTTTATGTTATGGTACAAGCGGCTTTGGACGGGCCGCTCATTTTTAAAGGTCGTTTGGCAACTCCGGGCGGCAGGGCATTGTATTTTTGTCAAAATCGAATTTATACTTTGTTCAAGATAAACATACCTATCCTTCTGGCCCTCGCAGCGCTTTCGGTCTCCGTTTTCTCGGCCGGCGAAGCGCAGGCGCAAAGAAGAAAGAAAAAGGTGGTGCAGGTTTCTGTCTATGACCTTGATACGCTCAAAGAGCAAATTCCGCGGCAGCGGGAGCTCTTTCATACCTATATCCAGCGGGAGCAGCGCGCCGCCGATGCCGGGGACGGCGCGGTGGACAGCATGATCTATTTCGGCGAAGACGCGGCTATTTCACAGATGCTCACCAAGGCACTTTTGTACGACGTGAAGCAAATGCGGATCATGATTGAAAATTTGCCTGTAGCCGGTGACGCGCAGATTCAGAATCAAACCAAAATTCGCTATCTCTCGGCTGTGCGCAACCTTTTGCAGCGGTACAACCGCGATACGCACGTAGACCCTTTTGCCTATCGCCGGCAGGTGACCAACCTGCGGGAAATGATCATTGCCCGTGAGGAAAACCGCCTGGATGCTTGGGCCCGCAACAACGCCAACATGGCCTCGGTAGAGAACAGCGAACTTCTGGATATCGCCCCGGAAGCAAAGGCCTATGTGTATAAAATGGCCGGGACCGAAAACCCGAAGGTGATGTTCCGCCGCCTGGGCGAATATGCCAATGAGCCGTACGCCTGCGATATCATTGCTGCCGCAGCCCGTGTGATTCCTAACGAGGTTTACAGCTTCTCTACTTCTACCAACTTTAAGCTGAGCGCTCCGATCCGCAACTGTGCCGACCCGGTGGTACAGGCGATCGTTAAGATTGGAGCACAAAGCAAGCGCCCGCTCTCGGCGCTGCCTTTTTACCGGGATGTGGCCAGTGGTAAAAAGACCGTTGCCGAGATCGACAAGATTGCCGATAACGAAGATTCTTATTTTAAGGCTTTGGTAGCATTGCGCGTTCAGGCAGCGGCCGACGGTACGGCGATCAACAACGGTGCCGATCCGTTTGTGCTGCAAAGCCTCAAATACGTGCGCACCATGAACGATCTGCATGAAAGTCCGGATGCAGTTCGGTTCCGGGTACTCGACGGGCTGACGCCGGAGCATATCTACTATGTGTTGGTCAACGGACAGGATGAACTGTATACTTCTTCCTATGTGGGCGCTTTTAACCGCCTGATGGACCGCATGAAAGGACGGAGTGGCGACTCACTGCTGCGGGCCGTGAATTATGACCGCTTCCGCACTTTTATCCGTATGGCTGCCGGCTACAATACGCTGGATGCTTTCCTGGGGACGATGAAGAAAGACGATCAGGTGGCCCTGATGAAAAACTTTATGAACGGACTGGAGATCGGTAGCGACGACGAGCTGGAAGATGCCGTGGACGTTGCCGATGCCTATTCTTCGATCGACGATTTTGCCCTGGCCAAACTCTTGACGGCCGAGGTGGAAAGCAACTACGAGCGCAATAAAAAAGCGGACAACCGCAAAGGGATTATCGTCTATGGCTTGCTCAGTGCCTTGTTTAAAGGCGGTGTGCAGGGCGAAGAGCTGGGCCTGCCGCCGGTCAACTATATGCCGTATTCGGCTTTAGTGGATGATTCCGGCGTGGTGTATCAGCAGGTGTATTTCTATGGCGATGAAGACGGAAAGGTTTCATACCAGAATTTTATTCCGGCTTTCCGCGACGGAAAATGGAAGATCACGAGTGAAAAATACTGGACGCGTATTGCTTCTACTTCCGGAAAACCAGTGGTGATTTATGCCAATGTTCCCCTCACAGAGCCGGAAGATGAAAAAGCCCAGGAGGAACTCAACAAGCACCTGGCGAAGAATAATATTCACCCCACCGTGGTCATCCACCGGGGCCACAGCTACCACCTGCCGACCACGATTGAAGGCCTGCAGCGCGAAACCAAAATCGTGATGCTGGGCTCCTGTGGCGGTTACCACAACCTGGGCGCGGTGATTGACCGCTCGCCGGATGCCCAGATTATCTCTTCCAAACAAACCGGCGCGATGTCGGTCAACGAGCCCTTGATTGCCGCACTCAACAGCCGTTTTGTGAGCGGAAAAGACGTAGAATGGCCGTCGATGTGGCGCGGGCTGGGCGAGATGTTTGCCAAAAAAGGCGGCGGCGCCAACAAGCTTTGGAAAGATTATGTGCCGCCCCACAAAAACCTGGGTGCACTCTTTATCAAATCATACCGCAGGCTTTCCAACGCTGCCGACTTATAAAATTTCGGTTGGATCATTTCTTAATGGCTTCCCTAAAAAGGAGGCCATTGTTTTTTCCGGAAAGAATGGCAAAGGGAATGGTTTTTCAGGCAAGGTCCTTTACCGCTGATACGAGCCCCTGTTTTCCGGAAATCAGGCACGTTTCCGGACCGCAGACACCCTTATCTAAAACCAACCCGGATGCTTTCCAAAATTAAAACGCAACCGCCCAAAGGCATTACAAAAGCAGTAGCCCAAAAACGCCTTGCTGCACTGCGAAAAGAGATTTCGGAGCTGCACAATCTGCTAATGGCCGAACGTAAACATGCCCTGCTGGTCATTATTCAGGGCATGGATGCGAGCGGAAAAGACAGCCTGATTCGCAAGGTTTTTGGCGCGATGAATCTGATGGGAACACATGCGGTAGGTTTCAAAGCGCCTA
>JAEVZP010000023.1 GCA_023392185.1 Bacteroidota bacterium | reverse complement strand
GTCTGCTGCTGGGCAGTTGTGCCGGCAGCCGGAAGACGGCCGGTACTCCCGCTCAGGACTGCAATTATGCGCGCTCCGGATCGGTCACTCTTAATCTGGAACAGACGAAAGTGACGCCTGTTTCCGGAAAAAACCTTCCCCGCACCTATACTGCCTATAAAGCCACCAACGAAAAAGCTTTTTTCGAGGCTATGAAGAGACAGGGTGGCACAGCAGCTATTCAATTGCCGCAGGGCTGCCGGCAGTTCGATCTTTCCTTATCGGAGACGATGAGCCCGCAGATGATGGAACGCTATCCGGATCTGGTTTCGCTGAAAGGCAGCAATGCCCAGGGGGCAGACCTGCGGCTCGACTGGGACGGAAGCACCCTGCGCGGACAAGTTATTGAGAACGGCAAAAGCTACCTGCTGGAACCTTATGCGTCCGGTTCCGGAAATGTGTATCTGTTTTTTGGTAAAGAAGATGTGGTCACACCCCGCCGTGCCTTCGAGAAAGCAGCCCCTTCTGATCTACAACGGCGCGAAATGCCCGCTGCCGACCGCTAACTTACTAATTCATAAAAATGAAAAAATATATCCTTTCGCTGGCACTGCTGGCGGCGGCTGTACCGGCTTTCGCGGGCGGTGCGCCCTCTTCTTTCTGGAGCCAAACGGAAACCCGGCCAACGCCGCCCCGGATTGGAGCCGAATCCTACCTGTCGTATCGGCTGTCTTTCACCGATATGGTAAATGCACTGAAAGGGGCCGCGCAGCACCCGCAGGGTGCGGTGGCTCTGCGCCTACCCCTGCCCGACGGAAGCGTACGGACGTTCCAGGTCTGGGAAACGCCTATTGCTACCGGCGATTTGTATGAGAACTACCCGGATCTGCGCGTTTATACCGGCACGCAGCAGGACAAGCCGGAGGTGACTGTCAAGATTGATGTGGGAGACGGCTTTTTCCATGCCATGATTCTGGATGGCGGCGCTCAATATTTTATTGACCCCCATTCGCTGCTCCAAGACGATCATTATATTGTCTATGACCGGAAAAATATGAGTAAGGACGGCCGGGAGATGATGCGCTGCGAGCTGGAAGCGGCCGCAGTCGTGGCCCCGGGTGGCGGCAGCCCAGGTGAATTGCTGGCCAATGGCACTATCAAACGCACCTACCGGCTGGCGCTGGCCTGCACCGGCGAATATGCCCGAACGGTTACCGGACTGATCAATCCGGCCAAATCGCAGGTATTGGCCCGTATGATTACCTCTATCAACCGGGTCAACGGCATCTACGAGCGGGAGATCGCAGCTACCCTACAGCTGATTCCCAACACCGACGTGTTGATTTATACCGACGGCGCTACCGATCCTTACACCAACAACAACGGCCCTGCCATGTTGGCGGAAAACCAGGCCGTTGTAGACAGTCGCATCGGGAATGCCAACTACGATATCGGCCATGTGTTTTCCACCGGCGGCGGTGGTATTGCTTCCAAAGGATCTTTGTGTATCAGCTCCGCCAAGGC
The DNA here is from genome assembly GCA_023392185.1 of Bacteroidota bacterium. GTDB lineage: Bacteria > Bacteroidota > Bacteroidia > Chitinophagales > Chitinophagaceae > UBA1952. The sequence continues at coordinate 6,010 of JAEVZP010000023.1, read as the reverse complement.
ACGCGGCGTAACCGGCTCGCCCAACCCGATAGGCGATCCTTTTGACGTGGATTTTGTAGCCCACGAAATCGGTCACCAGTTCGGCGGCGACCACACCTTCAACGCCAATACCGGCAACTGCTCCGGTAATGGTGCTGTTTCGAGCGCCTTCGAACCCGGTTCCGGATCTACCATCATGGCCTACGCAGGCATCTGCGGTGGCAGCGACAATATTCAGGGCCGCAGCGATGCTTATTTTCATTTCCGCAGCCTCGACCAAACGACGACCCACATGACCAACGTGGCCGGCTGCGGCGTCACGGCTGCTACCGCTCATACACCTCCGGTTATTGCGCAGCCGGGCGCTTCTTATAATATTCCGTGGCTGACGCCTTTTGAACTCACTGCAGATCCGGTGGCCGGAACTGCGGTGACCTATTGCTGGGAACAAAGCGACCTGGGCAATTTCCGGGCTTCCTACACCGAGGCAAGCGCCACGGGCCCGGTGTGGCGCACCCAGGCACCTACGCCGGACCGCACCCGTACATTCCCTTCGCTGAGCCGCCTGCTGGCCAATCAGACGGGTACTGCTGGCGACCGGCCGGTGGCGGTGGGCCGGACGATGAACTTCCGGCTTACGGTGCGTGATGTGAAGAATGGAACGGGTGCTTTCAACATGAGCAATCCCAACCTGGCAGCCGTGCGAACCATTCAGGCAACCGATACGTTCCGGATTACCAACCTGCTGCTGACCACTGATACCCTGGCCGGCGGCCAACCGAAAACCGTTACCTGGAATGTATCCAATACCACGGCAGCGCCGATCAACTGCGATAAGGTGGATATTTACTACTCCGTCGATAGCGGACGCACCTGGCCTTTCCTGATGGCTTCCAATGTGCCCAACAACGGCTCGGCTACCGTGGTGATTCCCAATATCGCTACCAACAAAGGCCGGATCAAGATCAAGGCTTCCAACAATATCTTTTTTGTCATTAACCGGGCACTGCTGCGCGTGGCTTTCGACCCGGCGAGCGTCCACAACGTATCCGGAACAGAAAAGCTGGTGAAGATTTATCCGGTGCCGGCAAAGGATGTGGTGAAGCTGGAAATTCCCGGAAATCTAACCTCTGTAAATGCCGTGCTGTATAACAATATGGGCCAGCAGGTGTGGAAAGGCCGTTTTGAAAGTGGCGTGAATACCTTTCCGGTAGCGGCTTTGCCGGTGGGCAATTATTATTTCCGCCTGCAAAATGTGGAAAAGGGCTTTGCCGAAACCACTCCTTTCGTAGTGCAATAAGGATTGGAAAATTTCCGGAAATAAAGCCTTTATTTCCGTAAATTTATAAGAAGGGTGGGCCGGCGCATTGCGCCGGCCCTCCCTTGATTTTAGGACTTGTGGAGTCCCCGGACAGCGGCCTGATCGACTTGACAAGTCTGATGGATTCAAAAAGAAAAGTTTTTTTAAGACTTGACAAGTCGACCGGCAATGCGCCCAAGGACTTGTCAAGTCATAAAACCCTACAGCTCCAGCTTCAGGTACTGCCCCGTGTGGCTTTCTGCAATTTTGGCGATTTTTTCCGGCGTGCCGGCACCCACGACCATTCCGCCGCCCGCGCCGCCTTCCGGCCCCATGTCAATCACATAGTCGGCCACTTTTACGATGTCGAGGTTGTGTTCGATAACGATGATGGTGTTGCCTTTATCCACCAAGCGTTGCAGCACGTTAATCAGATGTTCAATATCCTGAAAATGCAGGCCGGTCGTGGGTTCGTCGAGGATGTAAACCGTTTGGCCGGTATCGCGCTTGCCCAGTTCGGTGGCCAGTTTTACCCGCTGTGCTTCCCCACCAGAAAGTGTGACGGCGTTTTGTCCCAGTGTGATGTAACCCAAGCCCACATCCTGCAAGGCTTTGATGCGGCGGTGCAACCAGGGCACGTTTACGAAAAACTCCACGGCATCGCTCACGGTCATTTCCAGCACATCGGCAATGGATTTTCCTTTGTATCGGATTTCGAGGGTTTCGCGGTTGTAGCGCCGGCCCCGGCAGGTCTCGCATGGCACGTACACATCGGGTAGAAAGCCCATTTCAATCGTGCGCATCCCGCCGCCGCCGCAGGTCTCGCAACGCCCGCCTTTCACATTAAACGAAAAGCGCCCGGCGTTGTAGCCCCGGATTTTAGCTTCCGGAACCTGGGCAAAAAGCTGGCGGATTTCCGTAAAGAAGCCGCAGTAAGTAGCCGGGTTGGAGCGCGGCGTGCGGCCAATCGGGCTTTGGTCAATCTCGATGACTTTATCCAGATTTTCCAGCCCTTCAATCTTTTTATACGGCGCGGGTTGTTGCTTGAAGTTGTGATAACAGTGCTGGCCCAGGAGCGGGTAGAGCGTGTCGTTAATCAGGGTGCTTTTTCCGGAACCGCTGACGCCGGTAATGGCGGTGAACGTGCCCATGGGAATGGTAATGGAAACATTCTTCAGATTGTTTCCACTCGCGCCTTTCAGAACGAGCTTTTTCCCGTTGCCTTTGCGCCGCTCTTTGGGTACTGCAATCTTCAAAGTTCCATTGAGGTAGCCCGCTGTTTTGGTGTTGGAGAGCAGCACTTCTTTGGGCGTTCCCTGGCTCACGACGCGGCCGCCATGGTAGCCCGCTGCCGGCCCGATGTCGATCAGGTAATCGGCGGCGAGCATAATGTCCTTATCGTGCTCCACGACGAGCACCGAATTGCCCGTGTCGCGCAGGTTTTGAAGTGCGCCGATCAGGCGGTGGTTGTCGCGCTGGTGCAGCCCGATGGACGGCTCGTCGAGGATGTAGGTAATGCCCGTAAGCTGGGAGCCGATTTGCGTAGCCAGACGAATCCGCTGGCTTTCGCCGCCGGAAAGGGTGCGGGTGGGGCGGTCGAGGGTGAGGTAGTGCAGGCCAACGTCTAAAAGAAAGTGCAGCCGGTCGCGGATTTCTTTCAGAATGTCTTTGGCGATCACGTTCTGCCGGTTGCTGAGGCGGTCTTCAATCCCCACAAACCACGCCTGTAAATCGGACAAGGCAAGGGCGGAAAGTTCGGCGATATTTTTATCATCCACCCGGAAGAAAAGGCTTTCCTTTTTGAGCCGCGCGCCGCCGCATTCCGGGCAGGTTTGCAGCATCATAAACCCTTCGGCCCACTCGCGGATGCTTTCGGAGGACGACTGGTTGAACCAGCGGTACAGGACGTTGATAATCCCTTCAAAATCTTCGGTCAGATAGCTGTAGGCGGCGTCGTTGTCTTCATAGGTCAACACGCCTTCTTCATTGCCATAAAGCAGAAAATTTAAGGCTTCCGGGGCGAGCGACGCGATGGGCGCGGTGGTGGAAATCTTTCGCTTTTTAGCTTCTTTTATCGCCTGTTGAAACACTTGTGCTTCCCGCTCGCCGCCGAGGGGCACGATGCCGCCGTCCTTCACGCTTTTAGACGTGTCGGGAATGACTTCGGCCATGTTCACCTGATAGACCGTTCCCAGCCCGTTGCACTTCGGGCACGCGCCGTAGGGCGAGTTAAACGAAAACGTGTTCGGCGACGGCTCTTCGTAGCTGAGGCCGGTTTCCGGATCCATAAGCTGCTTGCTGTATTGCCGGAGCGAACCGTCGTCGGCATCCAGAATAAACAACAGTCCTTTGCCCATTTGCAGCGCTTTCTGAATGCTCTGCGACAGGCGGGCCGCATCTTCCTTGCTTACTTCCAGCCGGTCGACTACCAGCTCAATGTCGTGGATTTTATAGCGGTCCACCTGCATGCGCTCTTTAAGGTCGGTGATTTCCCCGTCGATGCGCACCTTGAGAAAGCCTCCTTTGCGAAGCTGTTCAAAAAGCTCGCGGTAGTGGCCTTTGCGGCCGCGCACGATGGGTGCCAGAACGGAGATGCGTTTTCCGCTCAGATGCTCCTCTACATGCGCCAGAATCTCTTCCTCCGAAAACTTCGTCATGCGCTTGCCCGTTTGCCAGGAGTAGGCTTCGCCGATGCGGGCATAAAGCAGGCGCATAAAGTCGTACACCTCCGTGACCGTTCCGACGGTAGAGCGTGGGTTGCGGTTGGTGGTTTTTTGCTCAATGGAAATGACCGGCGAAAGGCCGGAAACCTTGTCTACATCGGGCCGTTCGAGGTCGCCCATAAACTGGCGGGCGTAGGCGGCAAAGCTTTCCATGTACCGGCGTTGACCTTCGGCAAAAAGGGTGTCGAAAGCAAGGGAGGATTTGCCGGAACCCGAAATGCCGGTGATGACTACCAGCTCGTTTTTGGGTATGGAAAGGTCAATATTTTTCAGGTTGTGGACGCGCGCGCCCTGCACTATAATTGCATTGTTGGGTTCCTGCATGGTGGGGTCTGAAAGAGGCCGTAAAATTCCGGTTCAGATGGGGAAAATCCGGCGGTTTCCATTAAACACCAAAAAGAAAAGAAGGTTGGCGGCCTTCCCTTGGCTCCCGGCCTCCCCCCGGCCCCCTCCGAAGGAGGGGGAGGCAATCCCTAACACCTAATGCCTAGCACCTAATGCCTAACGCCTACTTCCTCCTTAAATCTTCCGGTCGATGGCGTAGTTCACCAGTTCTTCCAATGCCCGGCGGATATCGTTGTCGGGGAAAATCTGCAACATCTGGAGGGCTTCGGTGCGGTAGGCGTTCATTTTTTCCTCGGCATAGCGAATACCGCCGGCTGCTACCACCTGCCGGATAATGTCGGCGACCACCTTTTTGTCGGTATTCTGGTTTTTAACACCGTAGATAATTTTGCGCCGTGCTTCGTTGCTCACTGTGTTGAGAGTATAGATCAGCGGCAGCGTCATTTTCTTTTCGCGGATGTCGATGCCGGTGGGTTTGCCCACGTCGGCGGCGCCGTAGTCGAACAGGTCGTCTTTGATTTGAAAAGCAATGCCGACCGCTTCGCCGAATTTCCGGAAAATCTCGGTCGTTTCTTCGTTTTCGGTGGTCGACCAGGCGCCGGCGGCACAGGCTGCGGCCAGCAGAGAAGCCGTTTTGGCGCGGATGATATCAAAGTAAACGGTTTCGGAGATGTCCAGTTTGCGGGCTTTTTCCATTTGCAGCAGTTCGCCTTCGCTCATTTCGCGCACGGCCCGGGAGGTAATCTGCAGGATGCGGAAGTCGCCGTTGTCGATGGCAAGCAACAGGCCTCTGGAAAGCAGATAATCGCCTACGAGCACGGCGATTTTGTTTTTCCACAGGGCATTGATGGAGAAAAAGCCCCGGCGCTGGGCGGAGTCGTCCACGACGTCGTCGTGCACCAGTGTGGCGGTGTGGAGCAGTTCGATCAGCGAGGCGGCGCGGTAGGTAGCGGGCTGCACTTCGCCGGCGAGTTTGGCGCACAGAAACACATACATCGGGCGCAGGCCTTTGCCTTTGCGGCGCACAATAAAGCGCATGATGCGCTCCAGCAGTGGATTGGACGCACGGGTGGCTTTCTGGAACTCTTTCTCAAAGCGGATGAGTTCCGGGCGGAGAATATGGTGGGCGGACTCCATGGTAAAGGCCGTCTGGGGCGGAGCGCAGACGGCGGTCTGGTGTTAGGCGATGAACGGCTGCAAAGGTGCTGCATTCTGTTTGCTTCGTCCTTGGCATAATTCTATTTGTGTGCTGGCATAATTCTATTAGTGAGGCAGGAAACGGCAAAAGTTGCAGATAAATTTTGGTTTTTTCGTTTTAGCGTGCAACCTTTGCCGGAATAAATTCTGACTAGAAGACCAAACTCACTATAAAATCTCCTCTCTTTTACTCAACCTCCAAGTTATGGCATACACTAAACACCTTTTGGTAGCTGGTCTGTGTTCCGCGCTTGCTGTTCAAACTGCGTCTGCGCAGGATGGTACGGCAACGGCAACATACACCACCCGCGACATGACCTATCGCGGACAGAATTATGACGTGTTTGATTCGACAAAATACAGCGCCGGCCGTATGAATCAGTACCGTCAGTACATGAACCACGAATACGCGTTCCCGCCGAAACCCCGCAACCAGTGGGAAATTGGCGTGCATGCTGGTCTGTGG